>CAJKCQ010000017.1 GCA_905198475.1 uncultured Sutterella sp.
GCGTCGCCTTATATCCCCGCCATGAATGACGGGGCTTTACGGCTCGGTTTGGTAAACAAGCGCTTGCCTACATATGCGTCTAGAGGCGCGCATCAATGAGCAGAGAACGATGCTTTGTCGCTTGGCATCCCCATGAGAGCGCCCAAAACCGCACGTGACTGAGGCGAATCGCCCGCCCGATCCGCTTGCACTCCGCGCACGGGCTCGAGTAAAATCGCCGCTTCCTGTAGCTCCCGGGAGGTTCCCCGTGTGGGCGAAGGACAAGATTTCGAGTCCGTTTCTCCCCGGGACGGGGGTTCGGATTTTTCAACTGCACCAATGATTTAAGAGGTAACTCATGGTCATCGTTCGTCTCGCCCGCGGCGGCTCCAAGAAGCGTCCGTTCTACTCCATCAACGTTTGCGACTCCCGTTGCCGCCGTGACGGCCGCTTCATCGAGCGCCTCGGCTACTACAACCCGATGGCTGCCGGCCAGGCCGTCAAGCTCTCCATCAACCTCGACCGCCTCGCCTTCTGGCAGGGCAACGGCGCCCAGCTCTCCGACACGGTCGCCCGTCTCGTGAAGGAATTCAAGGCCGCGCAGGCCGCCGCCGTCGAAGCCAAGGCCGAGTAAGTTCTCGCCTCGAAGCACACTTCGAACGTGCGATGCGGAGGTCAAAGGCCTCCGCACAAGAGCCCCGCATCTCTTCCGGTGCGGACTCTCCCCAGACCCGAACGGTCGTGCCTCTCGTGTCAAAGCACATTGGGCCGCCGGGGAAGGGAAATGAGTCCGGTATCTACGCCTGAAGCCCGTGCGGGGCTTTTCTTTTGTCTCGGAATGCCCATCCGGACGCCTCCAACCATTCACACCCCACTCGTTCACCATGACCGAAGCAGACACCCCGACCTCCGCCGCCGCCGCGGACGAACTGATTGAACTCGGCCGTACCGCCGGCGCCTACGGCTTCAAGGGCTGGGTGAGGATCCAGCCGCTCGAGTCGGGCGAGGTCCTCGAAAAGGTCCGCTCCTGGGTGCTCATCGACGCCCTGGGCAAGCGCACTCCCGTGCACGTCAAGGGCCTGCGCCGCCACGGCGCGGGGCTGATCGCCAAGTGGGACGGGTGCGAATCGAAGGAGGACGCCGACCGCCTGCGCGTCAAGGTGGGCGTCATGCGCCCGGACTTTCCGGAGGCGGGCAAGGACGCCGTCTGGGCGGTGGATCTCGTCGGCTGCGAGGCGGTAACGAAGGAGGGCGCGGCGTTGGGCGTCGTCACGGCGATCGCCTCGAACGGCGCGCAGGACCTCTTTGAGATCCAGTGGACGAATGAGGCGGGCGAAGAGCAGACCTTCTTCATTCCGAACGTGAAGGACGTCTACGTCGTGGAGATCGACGTCGCGAAGAAGCGCGTCGTCTTCGATTTCGATCCGGCCTGGCGCTGATCCCGGGCCATTTGCAGAGAGAACAGGAAGAGAAGGAGAGCATTCCCATGCGCTTTGACGTCGTCACGCTTTTCCCTGAAATCTTCGCGGCCGTGCGCGACTGCGGCATCACGGCCCGCGCGCGCAAGCGCGGCCTCTGGTCGATCAACTGCTGGAACCCGCGCGACACCGCCACCGACCTCCACCGCACGATCGACGACCGTCCCTTCGGGGGCGGCCCTGGCATGGTGATGATGGCCGAGCCCCTCGCGCAGACTCTCGCCGCCATCCGGGCGTCGGGCAACACCGGTCGCGTGGTGAGCTTCGCCCCGAACGGCGCGCGCCTCACCGACGCGCGCGTGCGCGAGCTCGCCGCCGACGCCGAGCCCCTCGTCCTCGTCTGCGGGCGCTATGAAGGCATCGACGAACGCTTCCTCGAGAGCGAAGTGGACGAGGTGGTGAGCCTCGGGGACTTCGTGCTCTCGGGCGGCGAACTTCCGGCCTGCGCCCTGATCGACGCGGTCGTGCGCCAGATCCCGGGTGCGATCAAGGACCTTTCGGCTTCGGACGAAAGCTTTGCGACGGGGCTTCTCGACGCCCCGCACTACACGCGTCCCGAAGTCTGGCGCGGCATGCCCGTGCCAGACGTCCTGCTCTCGGGGCACCACAAGAACATCGAGCGTTGGTCGCGTGAAAAAAGTCTCGAGCTCACGTTGCGCACCCGGCCCGACCTCATTACAATCGCCGATTCTTCGGGTCTCCTCACCCGCGAGGACGTCAAGTTCCTGCGGTCGATGGGCGCGAAGATTGAATCCGGAGGGAAGCGCTGAGGCGCCTCGCTCCATCAACAACCCCATCCTATCTGCGGCGGGCTTTAGTCCCCTAACAATCAGGCCGCATGAAGATGGCTACGGAGTAGAAAATGAATCTGATCCAGGTTCTCGAACAGGAAGAAATGGCCCGCCTCACGGCCGGCAAGACCATCCCCGAATTCCGCGCCGGCGACACGGTCATCGTGTCCGTCAACGTGGTTGAAGGCTCGCGCAAGCGCGTCCAGGCCTTCGAAGGCGTGGTCATCGCCCGTCGCAACCGCGGCATCAACTCCTCGTTCATCGTTCGCAAGATCTCCTCGGGTGAAGGCGTGGAACGTTCGTTCCAGACCTACTCCCCGACGATCGCCAGCATCGTTGTGAAGCGTCACGGCGACGTCCGCCGCGCCAAGCTCTACTACCTGCGCGAACGTTCCGGCAAGGCCGCCCGCATCAAGGAACGCCTCGTCCGCAAGGACGCCTAATTCCTTCCGGGAATCCAGGCACTTTGCCCTTGAACCCTCGTTCGTCCTTCGGGATGGCGGGGGTTTTTCGTTTTTTGGTCGTTTTCAGCCGTCCTTTTCCAAGGGCTTGGCGGACGCCCTGAGACGTCCCGAGCGACGCAGCAAAGAAGGTCGGCGGCCCGGACGACCCCTCGGGCGGAGAGAAGGAGCAGTCCGGCGGCGGACTGCAGAAGGACGCGGCGGTGCATGATGCGCTCCCGATGTTGAGGCGAAGGCATTCTCTGCCGCGGGTGTTTCTTCTCCGTGACGCGGCGGGCGCTCCGCCCATCTCCGGTCCTTCTCCTAAGATGAATGCCTAGCGGCGTCAGAGCTGCCGCAAGGAAGCGGTTCTTTCCGGTGCACAGCGCCCTGCGACGGTGCGCTCCGCGGCCTAGAATGCTCAATCCCTTCCCCGCAAATCTTTGTTTTCTGCAGAAGAAAGCGGGTGATGTTTAGGGAATTTCGATTTCACGGAGAGAAGAATGGCTGAAAACTACACGGTGACGCTGCCGCACTACAGCGTGGGTCCGAACTGCTACGAAGAGGTGGGCAAGGTCACGCGCTTCTACGGCAAGACCGTCGCCGTCTACGGCGGCGAGACCGCGCTTGCCAAGGCGGGTCCCGCGCTGAAGGCCGCGATGAAGGCGGCCGGCCTCGAGATCCTCGAATGGAAGGTCTACGGCAAGGACGCCACCAACGCCGCCGTTGAGCGCATCACGACGTCTGCGGCCGCGCAGAATGCCGACATGATCTTCGGCGTGGGCGGCGGCCGTGCGGTCGACACCGTCAAGACCGCGTCCGACATCCTCGACAAGCCCTTCTTCTCCTGCCCGACGGTGGCCTCCAACTGCGCTCCCGTCACCGCCATTGCGGTGATCTACAAGGAGGACGGGGCGCTCGACCACTACCACTTCCCGAAGCGCTGCGTCGAGCACTGCTTCATCAACACCTCCGTCATTCTCGACAGCCCCGAGGACCTCTTCTGGGCGGGCATCGGCGACGCGCTCTCCAAGCAGCCCGAGAGTCAGCTCGCCTCGCGCGGCAAGGAGCTCACGCACACGCCGCTCCTGGGCGTTCAGGTGGGCCTCGTCTGCGAGGAGCCGCTCCTCACCTACGGTCGCGAAGCGCTCATCAACTTCCGTGAGAAGCGCGTGACCCGCGCCTTCACCGAGTCGGTGCTCGACATCATCATCTCCACGGGCATCGTCTCGAACCTCACGACGACAAAGGACAGCTACTACTACAACTCCTCGCTCGCGCACTGCTTCTACAACGCCTCGATGGTGCTACCCGCCATTCACAAGCACCTGCACGGCGAAGTGGTGAGCTTCGGCACGCTCGTTCTCCATGCCGTGGACGGCAACGACGAGGCGTTGGAGCGCATGCTGGAGTTCAACCGTTCGGTGAAGCTCCCCATCACTTTGGGTGAGCTCGACATCACGACGCCCGAACAGGTGGACGCCCTCGTGCACCGCGCGACCTCGATCAAGGAGTGGACGTGCGTTCCCTACGCCATGACGGAGGAGAAGTTCCGCGACGCCATCTACAAGGTCGACCGCCTCGGCCGCGAGATGATCGCGAACGAAGGGAAGTAGTCCCTGCAGCGTCCGGTCTCCGTCGGCCGGATATTCGATGAAAACGCAGCAAAGCCGCAGCGCCTCTCCGTCGCCGCGGCTTTGTGCGTTTCTGCGGGCGGTGCATCCGTCCGGAGCCGCCGTGCGCCGATCATGACGGGAAGGCGCTTCCTCCACGCGGTTTCGCCTAGGACCTAGGCAAAAATCGTTTTTTCCCGGCCTCTATCCTCAAAAGAAGGGAAAGGAGGCGCGTCCTGCTGGACGCGGCCTCCTCATGCAGGAACCGAGTTCTTGAAGGAAGGGAGTCCATCATGACGCGCACGACGCACAAGGCATCCGCCAAAGCACCTCTTTTCGCTGCAGCTCTTGCGGCGCTGCTCCTCGAGCCCGCAGGAGCCCAGGCCGCCGCACCCGAAGTCCTCACCATCGCGGTGAACGCAGGCTTCACGACGATGGATCCCTGGGACGCGACGGACAACCTCTCGCGCACGGCGGCGCGCTCCTTCTATGAAAGCCTCTACACGTTCGGCAAGGATCTCAAGCCCGTGCCGCAGCTCGCCGAGGGCGTGGAGGTGAGCGGCGACGGGCGCGTCTACACCTTCAGACTGCGTCGGGGCGTGAAGTTTCACGACGGCACGGAGCTCACCGCCGAGGCCGTGAAGATGAACTTCGAACGCGGCGCCTCGCCCGACCTGAAGCTCACGCGGCGCAACTTCTTCAACTTCGTCGAGCGCATTGAGGCGGTCGACAAGTACACCGTCCGGTTCACCCTGAAGAGCCCGATGACCGCCTTCCTCGAACGCCTCTCGAACGGTACGGCGGCGATCATGTGCCCGAGCCTCATCGCGCGGGCGAAGACGAAGCAGGCGACCGCCTTCGAGGCCTGCGGCACGGGTCCCTACAAGCTCGTGCGCTTCCTCCCTTCCGAGGAGCTCGTGGTCGAGCGCAATCCCGACTACCGCGTGCCGGGACTGCCGAAGTTCCAGAGCCTGCGCTGGATGCCGGTCGTTGAAAACAGCACCCGCGCGGCGATGCTCCAGACGGGCGAGGCGCAGTTCATCCAGATGGCGCCGGTCGAGCAGATTCCGGTGCTCAAGGCCGAGAAGAACCTCGTCGTGGACGTAGTGCCGTCGGTCGTCATGCGCTACATGTCGCTCAATATGAACGAAAAGCCCTTCGACAATCCGAAGGTGCGGCAGGCGATCAACTACGCGATCAACAAACAGGCGCTCTGCAAGGTCGCCTACAACGGCTACGCGCGGCCCGCCGACGGCGTGATTCCCGGTCAGATCCCGAACGCCGTCAAGCTTGGCCCCTGGTCCTACGATCCGAAGAAGGCGCGCGAGCTTCTGAAGGAGGCGGGCTACCCGAACGGCTTCACGACGAAGCTCTGGTCGGCCTACAACAACACGACCGCGCAGAAGATCATGCAGTTCGTGCAGCAGCAGCTCGCGCAGGTCGGGATCAAGGCCGAGGCGCGCGCACTTGAGGCCGGGCAGCGCGTGCAGGTCTACGGCAACAAGGACCCGAAGAAGGCGCCCAACCGCATGTACATCATCGGTTGGTCGAACTCCACCGTGGATCCCGACTGGGGAATGCGCCCGGCGCTCTACTCCAAGAACCAGCCGCCGGTGCTCAACAACGAGGCGTACTACGCGAACCCGAAGGTGGATGCGCTCTTCGATGCGGCCCTGGCCGACACCGATCCGGTGAAGCGTGCGGCCGAATACAAGGAGCTCCAGGAAATCATCTGGAAGGACGCGCCCTGGGCGTTTCTCGTCTTTGAGGACGTCACGTCGGCGTCCTCACGGCACCTCGTGAACTTCAACACCCTGGCCGACGGGAGCTTCGAGTTCTACTCGGCCGAGTGGAGGGAGTGAGGATCGCGGACGGGCTTTGCCGAACGACGCCGCTTCAATGACGGCGAAGCGGCGCGAAGGCGTGCAGATGCGGCGACGCCGCCCGAAATGGATCTGGGCGGCGTCGAAGGGAAAATTTGGCGTGTTGGGCGAGAAGCGGCTTATTCGGCGCTCTTGCGGCGGTTGCTGCCTGCCACCATGTCGAAGCGGAAGAACCGGCATTCGAGCGGCCCGTTGAAGAGCACGATCTTGCGCGATTCCTTGAGGCGCATCTGCCCCGGCAGCAGCCGGTCGGAGGTGAGGAGCCAGGCGGTCCAGCCGGCGAAGTTCGATTTGAGCGCGGAGGCGAACTCGCGCATCATCGCCGCGATCGAGGCGGACTTCGGGTTCGACTGTTCGCCGTAGGGCGGGTTCGCAATCACGAGTCCGCCTTCGGCCCCTTCGGGCGGGCGAACCTCGCGGGCGTCGCCCTGGGTGAAGGTGATGCGGCCGTCGTCCAACATTGCTGAGAACCCCGCGCGGCGGGCGTTCTCAATCGCCTTTTCGACCACGATCGAGGAGATGTCGTGGGCCTCGATCCTCACCTTCGCGTGGAGGTTCACCGCGGCGCGGGCGTCCTCCTTCATCTCACGCCAGAGGTCGAGGTCGAACCCTTCGAGGTGCTCGAAGTCGAAGCGCCGGTTGAGGCCCGGAGCCATGTTGGCGGCGATCGAAGCCGCTTCGATCGCGATCGTGCCCGAACCGCAGAAGGGATCCACGAGGGGCTTCTCGGGCGTCCACCCGGAGAGCATCAGGAGCGCCGCGGCGAGGTTCTCCTTGAGCGGCGCTTCGCCGTGCTCGAGCCTCCAGCCGCGCTTGAAGAGCGACTCGCCGGCGAGGTCGATGTAGAAGCTCACGTGGTCGAACGTGAAGTAGGCCTCGATCCGGACGTCCGGGCGCCGGCGGTCCACCGAGGGGCGGCGGCCGGCGAGTTCCTGGAAGCGGTCGCAGAGGCCGTCCTTGATGCGCAGCGTCGCGAAGTCGAGGCTCTCGAGCGGGCAGCGGTTCGCCGACGAATGGATGCGGAAGGTCGCGTCCGTGCCGAACCACTTCTCCCACGGGGTCTTCTTCGCGATCGCGTAGACGTCGCGACTGTCCCAGTACTCGTCGAACGCGACGCGCATCAGTACGCGGGTCGCCAGGCGCGAATGGAGGCAGGCGGCCATGCCGAGCTCGAGCCCGCCCGCAAACGAAACGCCGCCCTTGGCGGGGCGGACGAGGTCCGGGTCGGCGTTGAGCGCGAGGATCTCCTCTTTGAGAAGGTCCTCAAGACCAAAGGGGCAGGGCGCGTAGAAGACAAAGCTCGGCATGACGGGATGGAGTCAGGAGAAAACGGTAAAACCGTCATTTTAAAGGGCGGGGCCGGGCGTGGGCGCTCTTCCGGATCTTTCCGGAGGGCCGGCATTCCTGCTCTCTGAGAACGGAATGAGAGGGGGAAGATGCAAAGCGGCCCGCAGGCCGGGAAAGTCAGCCTTCGGGCCGCTGCGGCGGGCGGTCGGATGGGGCCGCCCGAGGACTGCTTCGGACTACTTGACGGCTGACGGAGCGGCGCGCTGATCGAGAACGCGCGCGATGTCGCGCCCGAGCTTGATCTGCCAGTTGTTGACGTTCCGGTGTGCACAGGTCGAAGAGGCGCGGTCCTGCGCTGACGGGCAGCCGATGTTTTCGTCCAGGCCGTAGCTCGAGATGTACTTGATGCGGTAGGTGTGGGCGTCGTACTCAATGTTGTAGGTCGCCTGGAAATGCTCGGCCTTGGGACCCGACGGGTAGGCGAGCGTGACGACGCCGGGTTTGTCGGCGACCAGCTTCCAGTGGCGCAGAGTCGAGGCCTTGAGGATCGCCTCGTGGATGACGTTCGCATCGACCGGTGCGGAGACCTGCTGTGCGGGCTGCTGGAGAATCGGCACCGTGGCGCCGCAGCCGGCGAGAAGCAGGGCGGACGAGAGGGAGAGCGCGAGAAGAGAGCGTTTCATGATGAATGTCGATGGTTGAGGCGATGGGCGGCGCGTCGATCCGGGCGGCGGGCCCGGATGCCTTCGGGGCGCCCAAGGCGTTCGGTAATTACCGAAGAATGATAATTGATTTGTTGGTCATCTGAGGTCCGGTTGCGGTGGTAGCGTCCGCATCAACATCGTGTTTTTTTGGCGCGGCGCCATGTTGCTGATGGCTTCACGCTGTTGCCTCGTTTTTAAGGGATAATGGCGTTCAAAATACGCAGGATGCCGCATGATGTCTTTCCCAAGTAAACAGATGTTGATTGATGCTCTCGACGGCATGTTTTGGGCGCATGATGATGAAAAATTCGACCTTCCCAGAATTGATGGCCCCAAAAAAGCGTCCATGATTTATCGGAAGAACATCGTTGAAATTACGTGGAATTCATTGGCGTCGTTCGAGCGCAATCCAACAACGTTGCCTCAGACGGCGACGATTCTGAGGGGACAGTCTGTTGGGGGCGTCAGCATCGGCGACCTGCTCCAGGTGAAAAACTACGGTGATGCCGGGAAACTCCTTGTGGATCTCGTGGTTGCAGGAGACTTTGGGCTTAATTCGGAAACGAGCTGCCGACTGCATCAGCTGGCCGGCAAGGAGGATGCCCTGGAGTGGGGTGTTTTCAGATATCTGAAGGTTGGCATCTACGATGTGGAATACACTCCTCCGGATCCGGAGGTTCTGCCGGATCTTGCCCGGAGAGGGTTCGCTTTTCTGAATGTGTAAATTTTTCCCTGACCGTACGTAGTGACTGACTTTTATCAATTAAGTTGTTGAAAGTCAGTCTTTTTTTACCCAAAACATACGTACTATATGATATGATTGCATACGTATGTTGCAGGAGCAAAAAATCATGGAAAAGACTGGTTCGGCTGTTGACGTTCGCACGATCAAAAACTTCCCGATTGACAATCCCAAAGCCAAGATTGTCAAAGACGGTCGATTCCTTCGTGTGGTTGAGCGCGTGTACTACTGGAACAAAGATAAGCAACGCGGCCTGGAGCGACGTAACTATCTCGGCTATATCATCGACAACGTCTATTACGACTCAGAGTCATACAAAAAACACTTCAAGCGTAACGGTGCCCGACGGCTTGTTCCGGTCGCCGACAAGGTTGAGGTCGCAGCGCCGGCTGCACCTTCTGCGTTGGAAATGCGTACCGCCGGAGAATTGCCGCTCTATTACGCAATCGCACAGAAGACGGGACTTCTGGAGGATCTGATCCGTGTATGGGGAGAGGATCGTGCGAATGCCGTTCTTTCTCTTGCATTTCATTGGCTTAACACATCATTCAATGCAGCCTATTTGTTTGATTCATGGTCGGAGGATAAGTTCCTTCCCTACAATCAGCGTCTTACCGGTAAGGAAGTTACCGAACTATTTCGGTCTCTCGCCGCCGAACCGGCGTGGCGCAAGACATTCTTCGGTGCGCGTCTTGACCGACTGCCGAAAGACGAACTGTTGTCATTTGACGCGACGGAAATTGCTTCCGAAGCTGTGGACATTACCGATGCTCAGTTCGGCAAAGGTAAGGAAGGCGGATTCCAATCGCAAATCGGCTTGATCGTGCTGCTTGGTCAAAAGAGCCGCATGCCTGTGCTTTTCCGAATCCTGCCCGGGAACATTACCGACGTTTCAACCGTTCCGGACATGCTTTTCCGTTTCGACGAAATCGCAGATAAAAAGCGCGTTTTTGCGGCAGTTCTTGACCGTGGCTACTGCAGCTTGGACAATATCGGCCGCTTCTGCGACGCCAATGCCCGTATCGTGATGGCCGCAAAGACCGGCAACGCCTGGGTCCGTGAAGCTATGGAGACCGCCATGGGCTCCCTCTGGATGAACTCCAACCGCATCGTGGGCCAACCATGTTGGGGGACGACTGTCCCCATGGAACTTGCATGCCCGGACGGGAATAAACGAAAGGTGTGGGTGCACGTTTACCGCAGCGACATGATGTCGCACAATCAGAACGAACAATTCTACGCAAAACTGGATGATTTTGAAAGTCAGTGGACACTTGCGCAGTTAGGCGATTCAGCCATTCAGAATAGTCCGCTGATGAAGTTTTATAACAAGGTGAACGACAGGCTGCCAAAACCCGGCAGGGACCAACTTGTCCGTAACGACGACGCCATTGATGCGGAGGTTCGATACTTTGGATTCTTCTGCAATGTCACAACTTTTGAGTGTGCCGCTAAAGACGCTTTGCTTGATTACCAGATGCGGGACAGCATTGAGAAAAGCTTTAAAGCCGGCAAGACTTACTCGGAAATGGATGTTGTCCGTACTCATTCAAATGCCACGACCGAAGGGCGTTTCATTGTGAGTTTCTGTTGCATGACGATCCTCAACGAGTTGTATCGTCGCATGCGGGAAGAGACCACGGTAACCACGAAAAAGGGGGAGGTCAAGATGCTTGCGCCGTTGGCAAAGGAAATGACCTTCAATCAGATTCGGAACTATTTGAGCCCAATTCGCGTTGTCTACGACAGCGACGGCCATTGTCGATGGTTGGAAATTACCAAGCGCCAGCGGCAAATTGCCGTCCGCCTTGGTTTGCCCGGTGTGTACGACGCAGAGCCCTCCTGGACGACGGAGTAATTCGGTCCATACGTACGCCAGAAGAAAAGTTTAGATGAATGAATCCATTGAAGATCCGTGTGAACGAGCGGTTGCGGCATTCCTCTTCATGTCACGCTCGCAATTCTTTTTTGACGCAAACAAAAGAACGGCATCTTTGATAATGAATGGGGTTTTAATGTCGAACGGCTATTTCCCCATGACGGTGCTCAATAAGGAAAGCGAGGAATTTCACAAACAACTCGGTCGTTTCTATGAAACGGGAGATGCAACGCCGATGATGAGGTTTTTCCGAAGGATGGCCGCCGAGCTGTATCAAGGTCGTTCGGCGCGATAGATGCATCGAATTCGACTGGAAGACCTTCTCCTACGCGAAGTTCCCGTCGCCCGTGATCGACGAGTTTAAGTGGGGCGAGAAGGAGCCCTCGGTCGAGATCGTGCTCCACGGTGCCGAAGGCTATCAAGCCTTCCCGTTCGACCTGAAGAAGGCCTTCCACAAGTAGCGGCTGAGACTTGATCCCGGCGGCCGGCCTCTCGAGCCGGTGCGGCCGGGCTTCCCTTCAGACCCAACGCCATTCTCTTCCCTTTCTTCTCCGCCCGTCCCGTCTCGTCTAGCTTCAGGCGCGGCGCACTTCCTCGAGGAGCGCACGGAGCGCCGCCGCTCCCGGAACGCCCCGTCGTTCGTAGATCCCCACGAGTTCCGAGTAGTACCAGAGCGTGAGGCGCTTCTTCTCGGCGCGGTCGGCCGCTTCCTTCACGAAGCGCAGATAGAGGTCATCTCCCATCGCCCGCACGTCCGCGAGGATCGAGGAGAGGTTGTGCCACTTGTCGGCGATGCTGACGAGGAGCGTGTCGTCGCCCGCTTCGGCGAGGTGGGCGAGGTACCGGGTCTTCCGCTCCAGCCAGGGAGCCTTCTTCTCACCCGGCTGCGGGACGGCGTCCGAGAGGCCCTCCACCATCCGGAGGACGTTCGGGCCGAACTTCTCTGCGATGACCGGGACGTACTGCGCTCCGCCGTCCTCCAACACGTCGTGAAGGAGCGCCGCGATGAATTGGTCCTCACTCCCGCCCCAGACGAGCACTTGAGAAGCCACGGCCATCGGGTGGGCGATGTAGGGAATCTTCGTGCCGGTGCGGCGTTGACGTGCGTGCACTCGGGCGGCGAGCTCAAAGGCGGCGGTGATGCGGGGCGTGTCGAGCATGGAGCGGGGAATCCAGAGGGGCGGTCAGCGGCGGCCTTCGCCGTGGCCGAAGACCACGTACTTCAGCGACGTGAGACCCTCGAGCCCCACGGGGCCGCGGGCGTGAAGACGATCGGTCGAAATGCCGATCTCGGCCCCGAGCCCATACTCAAAGCCGTCGGCGAACCGCGTCGAGGCGTTCACCATCACGGAGCTCGAATCCACTTCGCGCAGGAACCGTTCGGCCGACCTGCAGCTGTCCGTGAGGATCGCGTCGGTGTGGCGAGAGCTGTGACGGTCGATGAAGTCGATCGCGTCGTCCAAGGAATCCACCACTGCGATCGAGATGATCGGAGCGTTGTACTCGGTGTCCCAGTCTTCGGGAACGGCCGGAACCGCGGGGATGCCGCAGCGCGTGAGGACTTCAAGCGCCCGCGGGTCCGCGCGCATCTCGACGCCCTTTTCGGCGTAGATCCGCCCGATGCGGGGGAGAAACGCCTCGGCCTGAGAGGCGTGGACGAGGAGCGTCTCCGTCGCGTTGCAGGGCGACGTGCGCTGGGTCTTCGCGTTGTCGGCGACGAAGACAGCCATGTCGAGGTCCACGACGGCGTCCACGTAGGTGTGACAGATGCCGTTGAGGTGCTTGATCATCGGCACGGTCGCCTCGGCCATGAGGCGCGAGATGAGGCTCTTTCCGCCGCGCGGGATGAGGACGTCGACATAATCGCGCGCGCGGATCAATTCACCCACGACGGCGCGGTCGGCGGTCGGGATGAGCTGCACGGCGGCGGGAAGACCCGCGTCGGCCAAGGCGTCCGAGACGATGCGCGCCAACGCGCGGTTGCTCTCGAGCGCTTCGCTTCCGCCCCGGAGGATCACGGCGTTGCCGGACTTGAGGCAGAGCGCCGCGGCGTCGATCGTGACGTTGGGGCGCGACTCGTAGATCATCGCGACCACCCCGAGGGGCACGCGCATGCGGCCGACTTCAATGCCGGAGGGCATCGGGCGCAGGTCCGAAACGGCCCCCACGGGGTCGGGGAGGCCGGCAATCTGGCGGGCGCCTTCGACCATCTGGCCGAGCACCTTCTCCGTCACGGCGAGGCGGTCCACGAAGGAGGGCGCAAGCCCCGACGCACGGGCCCGCTCAAGATCGAGGGCGTTGGCGGCGGCGATGTCGTCGCGCCGCTCGAGGAGAAGCTCCGCGATGCGCTCGAGCGCCTGGTTCTTCTGTGCGGTCGTGGCGCGCGCCATGCCGCGGGAGGCGCGGCGGGCGGCCTCGCCGATCGTGCGCATGAGCGCCTGGGGTTCGAAAGTGGTCATAGAACCTCGCAGGGCCTCATTGAGGGAGGCCGCAAAAGGGGAAAAGGGAAACCGCTCCGGCCGGAGCGGTCCGTGCGTCCATTGTAGAAAGAGGCGCCGCGCCTTCAGCGGCGCGAACGGGCGAGAAAGAGGCAGACGCTTTTGAGCTCGATCCAAGGATCGGCGTCACGCTCCGGCACCGCCAGGCCCTTTGTCATCCGGTCGATGTCGGCGCACACCGAGAGGGCGTTGACGACGTGCGCGAGCGGAATGCGGCGGGCGGCGGCCTTCAGGGCGGGCGTTGCGAAGACGCCCTTCACGAAGCTCTGACCTGCTTCTTGAGCGGTGCGCAGCTTCACGAGGTTGCGCAGCTGCGACGTGAAGACCATGAGGAGGAGCGGGAACACTTCGCCCTGCGCTTCGAGCCCGTCCACCATGCGCGCGGCGCGCTCGGCGTCGCCCATGAAGACGGCGTCCACGAGCCCTTCCATCGTGTAGCGCGAGCAGTTCCCGATCGAGGTCTCGATCTGCGCGCGGGTCACTTCGCCTTCGGGGAAGAGGAGCGAGAGCTTCGCCACCTCCTGCTTGGCGGCGAGGAGGTTTCCTTCAACGAGGTCGGCGAAGGCCTCCAGGGCTTCGCGCGAGGCGGTCTGGTTGTTGGCGGCCATGCGTTGCGAAAGCCAGGCGGGGAGCGCTCCGCGCTCCACCGGATCGCAGTCGATCACGGTGGCGTGCGAGGAGAGCGCCTTCCACCACGGGGCCTTCACGCCCTGCCAGTCCGGGCGCGGGATCGTGAAGAGGACGACGACGCCCTCAACCGGCGACGCCACGAAATCGGCGAGCATCTTGCCGCCCTTGAGCCCGGGCTTTCCCGTCGGGAGCCTCACCTCGAGGAACTTCCGGTCGTCGAACATGCCGATCGAGGCCGCGGCGTCAAAGAGCTGCGACCAGTCGGCGTTGGCGCTCATCTCGAGCACCTGCCGGTCGGTGTAGCCCAAGGCCTTCGCCCGGACGCGGAGCAGGTCCCCGGACTCGAGCATCAGAAGCGGTTCGCTGCCCGTGGCGAGGTAGAAGGGGGCGAGCGTCTGCGCGCGGGCGATCTGCCCGGCGAACTGAAGGGAGGAGACCCCCATCTACGGCTTCTCCGGGTGCGCCGCGCGGCCTTCGGGGACCTTCGCGGCGGCGAGACGCCGCACGATCTGCGTGATCAGGTCGTTCTCCATGTCCTCGTAGAGCACCTCCTCCTCCTTCTCGCGCGAGAGGAACTCGCTCTCGGTGTAGGTGATGTCGCGCCAGGCCGAAAGCCGCGTGGCCTCGACGTACTCGAACCCTTCGGGCGAGGTGCAGCGGAACTCGATCGTGAGCGTGAGCTCGTACTCGCGCGCACGGCCCGCGTCGTTGATCGTGAGCACGTCGCGGTTGCGGGTGACGGAGAGGAGTTCGAGGACGGCGTCGGCCCCCTTGGGCGACGAGACGCAGCGGATCGAAGACCCCGACTCGATCATGCGCTTCAAGAGCCCCGAGAAGCGGGTGTTCTCCGCCATCTGCAGGTAGAGCGTGTCGAAGGGGGCCTCGAAGTGCCCGCGCAGCCTGAAGCCGCAGCCCGTGAGGGCGAGGGAGGCGAGAAGCCCTCCTGAAAGGGTGAGCGCCCGACGGCGGGAGATTCGCGAATGCATGTGTGCCTGATTGCGTTCGGGATGTGGATGACCTGAGCCGGATGAGGCGGCGGGACCGCCCGGTCCGGCGAATCCCCAAATTATAGAAGCCGGGGCGGGGGCGTCCCAAGGGTTCTTCGGCGGCTCCTCCGTGCTGAAGCCGCCGCGGAGCAACCTCTGCGCCGCCTCTCGGGCGTTTGCGTTCAGGCTGCAGGGCCGTCCGCCCTCTACGTTCTTTCTTGTAGGGGCAATTCCGGAGGGAATTCGTCCTTTGTGAAGATTTGATGAAACACTCAAAATCCGCGGGGCGGCGGAGCACCGGTTGAGCACCCTTCTGCGCGATGATGGGGCGTACGTTTTCGAGGCGGAGGCGCTTGTGGCCGCCCGTCCCCGGGAAAGAAGATGGAGGAGAGACGGCGTGACCGATGTTCGTGAAGCCGCCGCCCGCGGGAGCGCCCGCCAGGAAGAAGCACACCCGTCCCGCATCTCCCTCGCCGCCCTTCCCTCCGCCCCTTCCTTCATCTCCGAACGCCTCTTCCGGAGCCGTACGATCGCGGTGGCCAGGCGCGACCTCGCGGGACGCTTCGTGACCGACGCGCCGGCGGGCTACCGCGTGGTTCTGCCCGTAGGAGACGGTGCGGTGGAGGACCTTTCGGTCGAACTCACCGACCTCCTGCTCACCGTGCGCGGCATCACCCGGGAGGGCGTCGTCTGGGCGGAGAGCTTCGAGATTCCGCAGGGTTTCGACGAGTCGGCCGTGCGCGCGGAGGCGGTCGGCAAGATGCTGCGCGTGACGTTCCCGAAGGCCGCAGCCTGCTGAAGGCCCTGAGGCCGCTCCCGCCGAGAGGGGCAAAAGCGCCGGAGCGGACGCTCCAAACACCATCCAAAACACGAAGGGCGGCGTCTCCACGACCCGGAAGCTTCCGCTTCCGGCGGGAGACGCCGCCCTTCAGGTGAAGATGGCGAAGATTCAGCGCTTCGCGACGCGGGTGCGGACTACTTCGCCACCACGTTCACGAGTTTGTTCTTCACGATGATCACGCGGCGGACCGGGAGGTCGCCCACGAAACGCTTGACGTCTTCGTTGGCGAGCGCGGCTAAGCGGATCTCGTCCTCGGTGGCCTCGGCCGAAACGAGGATCGAACCACGGAGCTTGCCGTTCACCTGAACGACGAGCTTCAGTTCATCGGCCTTGATCGCCTCTTCGGACCACTCGGGCCACTTGGCGTCGATCAGTTCGCCCTCGGTCTTGATGAACTCGAGGTCGGACCAGAGCGCGGTCGTGATGTGCGGCGCGATCGGGTAGAGCGTGCGCAGGAGGATCGAAACTCCCTCCTTGAGCGCAACCGCCCCGCCTTCCGTTGCAACGCCCTTGAATCCGTCGATCGCGTTGAACATCTTCATGCAGGCCGACACGACCGTGTTGTACTGCATGCGCGCGTAGTCGAAGTCCGCCTGCTTGAGGCAGGCGTGGATTTCGCGGCGCAGATGACGCGCTTCGTGGCTCATTTCGCCCTTGAAGCCGGCGAGTTCGCCCGCGGCGGCCACCGTCTCGCGGTTGGCGTACGCCCAGGCCCAGATGCGGCGCAGGAACCGGAACGTGCCTTCCGCACCCGAGTTGGACCAGGCGGCGGACTGATCGGGGGGACCGGCGAACATCACGAAGCTGCGGGCCGTGTCGGCGCCGTACTTCTTGATGATGTCGCGGGGCTCCACGACGTTGCACTTGGACTTGCTCATCTTCTCGATGCCGCCCAGCACCACGGGTTCGCCGTCCTCCTTCGAGATCGCGCCCACCGGACGTCCCTTCTCGTCGTACTGCACCTCGACTTCGTCGGGGTAGTACCAGCGGCGGTGCCCGTCCGGAAGATCCCGGTAGTAGCACTCGGCCATCAGCATGCCCTGCGTGAAGAGGTTCTTGAAGGGTTCGTCGTACTTGACGAGGCCGAAGTCGCGCATCACCTTCGTCCAGAAGCGGGCGTAGAGGAGGTGGAGCACGGCGTGCTCGATGCCGCCGATGTACTGATCCATCGGCATCCAGTAGTCGGCGCGCTTGTCGACCATCCCGGTCGTGCAGTCGGGCGAGCAGTAGCGCTGGAAGTACCACGAGGAGTCGACGAACGTGTCCATCGTGTCCGTCTCGCGTTCGGCGTCGCCGCCGCACTTCGGGCACTTCACCTTCTTCCAGGCGTCGCACTTCGTGAGGGGGTTGCCCGTGCCGTCCGGCACGAGGTCCTCGGGGAGCACCACCGGAAGGTCGGCTTCCGGAACGGGCACCGGGCCGCAGTGCGGGCAGTTGATCATCGGGATCGGCGTGCCCCAGTAGCGCTGGCGGGAGATGCCCCAGTCGCGCAGACGGAACTTCACCTCCTTGTGGCCGAGGCCCTTCTTGCCCAGAGCCTGCGCGATCGCGTCGATCGCGGCGTGCATGTCGAGGCCGTCGAACTCGCCCGAGTTGACGAGGTGCGTCTCGCGGGTCTTGTCGCCGTACCACTCCTGCCAGGCGTCGGTGGAGAAGGTTTCGCCCTTGACCGCCACGACCTGCTTGATCGGGAGGCCGAACTTCTTGGCGAACGCGAAGTCGCGTTCGTCGTGGGCCGGCACCGCCATCACCGCGCCCTCGCCGTAGCTCATGAGGACGTAGTTGGCGATCCAGACTTCGACGGGCTCGCCCGTGAGCGGGTGCTTGACGAAGAACCCGGTCGGGACGCCCTTCTTCTCCATCGTCGCCATGTCGGCTTCGGAGACGCCGCCCTTGGCGCACTCGGCGATGAAGGCCTGGAGGTCCGGGCGGTTCTTCGCGAGGTGGGCGGCGAGCGGGTGCTCGGCCGCGATCGCGACGAAGGTGACGCCCATCAGGGTTTCGGCGCGGGTCGTGTAGACATTGAGCTTCTTCGGCTCGCCGTCGAGTTCGTACGGGAAGGAGAGCGTGACGCCTTCGGAGCGGCCGATCCAGTGCTCCTGCATGCGGCGCACCTGCTCGGGCCAGCCGTCGAGCTTCTTGATGTCCTCAAGGAGCTCTTCGGCGTACTGCGTGATGCCGAGGTAGTAGCCCGGGATCTCGCGCTTCTCGACGACGGCGCCCGAGCGCCAACCGCGGCCCTCGATCACCTGCTCGTTGGCGAGCACGGTCTTGTCCACCGGGTCCCAGTTGACGATCTGGGTCTTGCGGTAGGCGATGCCCTTCTCGAGCATCTTGAGGAAGAGCCACTGGTTCCAGCGGTAGTAGTCGGGCTTGCAGGTGGCGAGCTCGCGCGACCAGTCGAAGGCGAGGCCGAGGGGCTCCATCTGCGCCTTCATGTCGGCGATGTTGGAGTACGTCCACTGCGCGGGGGCGACCTTCTTCGAGAGCGCGGCGTTCTCGGCCGGCAGGCCGAAGGCGTCCCAACCCATCGGGGTCATGACGTTGTAGCCCTTCATGCGGTGGAAGCGGTACATGACGTCGTTCAAGGTGTAGTTGCGCACGTGGCCCATGTGGAGCTTCCCGCTCGGGTAGGGCAGCATGGAGCAGACGTAGAACTTGGGCTTCGGATGACCCTCGCCGTCGAGCGCATTCTCAACGGCGCGATAAACGTCGCGGGCCTTCCACATCGCCTGAACTTCGGATTCAACCTCCTGCGGGGAGTATGTCTCGCGCATAACGCTCTTCTTTGTCCAGTGTGAGTTGGTGGGAGAAAGGGAAAATAACCTTCTAGTATAGACGTCGGGGGCCCGTGCGCATGCGGCTTCTCGACTGCTTTGGGTCCCTTCGGCCTTGGATTCCGGGGCTTTTGCGCCGCGCCGCCTGCGTCCGGGTGATTTGTCTGAGGGGGCGGCGCCATCTCCGGGCACCTGACGCAGGCGTTTTCCCGGGCTCAGGCGTCTTCGCCCCCGCAGACGCCCGCCCGTCCGGGCGGCATGTGCTAACTTTCCCGTCCGTTTTTTCCCTCAACCGCCCTCACTTCTTCGTCCTTCGTCATGCAGAGCGACCTTCTTGCCAACCTCAATTCCAAGCAGCTCGAGGCGGCCACCGCCCCGGAGGAATCGATCCTGATTCTTGCGGGCGCGGGCTCCGGCAAGACGCGCGTGCTCACGACGCGCATCGCCTGGCTCGTGCAGCAGAACCTCGCCACGACGGGCGAGATCCTCGCCGTCACCTTCACGAACAAGGCCGCCAAGGAGATGCTGACGCGCCTCGAGGGGATGCTTCCCTACGACCTGCGCCGCATGTGGGTGGGGACCTTCCACGGGCTCTGCAACCGGATCCTGAGGCGCCACGCCGAATACGCCGGGCTCCCGAAGAGCTTCCAGATCATCGACTCGGGCGATCAGCTCTCGATGGTGAAGCGCATCATGAAGACGGCGAACGTCGACCCGGAGAAGACCGACCCGAAGAGCGTCTGCTGGTTCATCAACTGGATGAAGGAGCAGGGGCTGCGCTCGAACGTCGTGTCGGACAAGGACGGCAGCGCCGACCAGGTGAACCTCTACCGGGCCTACGAGCGCGAGTGCCAGCAGCAGGGCGTGGTGGACTTCGCCGAGCTGCTGCTGCGCTGCTACGAACTCCTCGAACGCAACGAGCTCGTGCGGGCGCACTACCAGCAGCGCTTCCGCCACATCCTCGTGGACGAATTCCAGGACACGAACGTCCTGCAGTACAAGTGGCTCAAGCTCATGGCGGGCGTGGGGCTCGGCCCCGACGGGCGGAGCCTCAACGCCGTCTTCGCCGTGGGCGACGACGACCAGTCGATCTACGCCTTCCGCGGCGCGAACGTCGGCAACATGTCCGACTTTCTGAGGGACTTCAAGGTTGCCGACCCCATCCGCCTCGAGCAGAACTACCGCTCCACCGGCACCATCCTCGACGCCGCGAACGGGCTCATTGAACAGAATTCCGGGCGCCTGGGCAAGAACCTCTGGACCTCGGGCTCGAAGGGCGAGCCCATCGTCGTGAAGGAGCTCGCCAACGATCAGGAGGAGGCGCGTTGGGTGGTCTCGCAGATGCAGGTCGAACGCGACCGCGGCGCGCAGTGGCGCGACTTCGCCGTCCTCTACCGCACGAACGCGCAGTCGCGCTCGATCGAGTCCGAGCTCGCCGCGCGCGGCATTCCGTACCGCGTCTACGGAGGCCTGCGGTTCTTCGAGCGCGCCGAGGTGAAGAACGTCCTCGGGTACCTGCGCATGATCACGAACCCCTGGGACGACACGAGCTTCCTGAGGGTCGTCAACACCCCGACCCGCGGCATCGGCGCGAAGACGGTGGAGAACCTCCAGGCGGCCGCCCGCGAGCGCGGCGTGAGTCTCTGGGCGGCCCTCACCGACCCGTCGGTCATCGTGCCGCCGAAGCTCGCCGCCTTCGAGCACCTCATCACCTCGATGCGGCTGCAGGCCGAAAAGCTCCCGCTGCTCGACGCGATCGGCTACGTGATCAAGGCGTCGGGGCTCGAGGCCGCCGCGCGGCTCGAGCGCGAGGGCGAGGACCGCGTCGCCAACATGCAGGAGATCCTCTCGGCCGCGAAGGGGTGGCTGGATCTCGAAGGGGTGGACCTCACGCACCCGGCCTTCGCCCCACTGAACGAAGAGACGCCGTCTCCGATGGAGGGGTTCCTCACGCAGGCAACCCTCGAGGCGGGCGACAAGAACGAGGATGCGGGCAAGGACGCCGTGCAGCTGATGACGGTGCACTCCGCCAAGGGCCTCGAATTCCCCTGGGTCTGGATCATCGGCGCGGAGGAGGGGCTCTTCCCCCACTTCTCGGCGACGAAGGTGGGCGGCGGTGCGGACGGCACGAACCGGGGCGGCCTCGAAGAGGAGCGCCGCCTCATGTACGTTGCCATCACCCGCGCGAAGAAGCACCTCTGCTTCACGCACTGCACGGAGCGCATGATGTGGGGGAACCGCTTCAACAATCCCCTCTCCTCCTTCGTGGAGGAGATCCCCGAGGCGCTCCTCAACATGCGTCCCGTGTCGAAGCGCCGCTCGGACTGGGCCGACCGGCGGCGCGGCGACGAGGATGACGACGACGGCTACGGCCGGCAGTGGAAGGCGAATCGGTTCGGCGGATCGGAGCGGTCCGGGCGCGGGTTCGCGAAGGGCGGTTCCTGGTCGAACGGCGGCCGCTCCGGGTCTTCGGGGTCTTCCGGCTGGAGCGGCGGCAGGTCCTCCGGTTCGGGTTCGGGTTTGGCGGGCGCGGTCCCCGCGCGTTCATCCGATTCCGGCACGGGCTTCAAGGCGGGCGATGCGGTCGTGCACGACGCCTTCGGCCGGGGAGTGGTGAAGCGCATCGTCGGCACGGGCGACGCCGCTGCCCTCGAAGTCGAATTCGCGGGCGCAAAGAAGACGCTCATCTTCAAGTTCGCCAAGGACAAGATGAGGAAGTCCGGGTAGTGTCCGGCGCGAAGGTGTAGGACGCTTTTGAGGCGCCTGCCGCAGGTTTATGCTCGGCCTGGAGGCCGGGCCTGCTGCGGCCGATCTGATCGGCCCAACGGCGTCGGAGGCGGCCCGGATCGGGAAGGCGGAGCCTTCGACGATCCGGGCCTTTCGTTTGGATGTACGCGGCCCGAAGTCGGATGTCCGGCGAGCTGTTTAGGCGTGCGTCAGACGGCCGCCGCCTCGCGGCCCGCGGTGATGCCGGTCGCTCCTGCGTACGCATAGGCCTCGCCCGAGCGGTAGCCGACGCCGAAGTGCTCGCCGAAGGCTGCCGCGCCTGCACCGAAGAGACCCGCGGCGACGGGGCGCCCCAGAAGCGTGGTGACGCGGCACTTTTCATCAATCATGAAGCCGCCGACAGTTTCGAGCATCACGGGCTTGATGCGAAGCGCGTAGAAGGGCGGCCGCAGTTCCTTACCGTAGACCGTGCGGCCGAAGGGATCGCGCCGGTCCTTCGGGTCCATGCGCGTCTGGGCGTTGTGCGCCTCGATGTCGGCGCGCAGCCCCGCCGGGTCGCAGCCGATTAGACGAGCAAGGTCCTCGACGGTGGCGCACTCGGTCGCAACGCCCTTCTCGATCATGCCCTCAACGACGGGATGGAGTTCGCGCGTGACGATCTCCCAGCAGGCCTTCTGCTTGAGCATGTCGATGTTCGTCTGCGTGTAGATCACGTACTCGTTCGTGAAGCGCCGGCCTTTTTCGTTCACGATGATGCCGCCCATGAGAAGCGGCGCGGAGCTGAAGAAGATGCCCTTGGTCACTTCGAGCGTTGGACAGACCATGGCGATGTTGAGGTTGAGCGCGCCCGCGCCGAGCTCGGTCGCGATCTGCAGGCCGTCGCCCCGGCAGCCGACGTCCATGATGCGGCCCGTCTGCGACCAGGGCGGCGTGAAGACGTCAATCATCGCCTGATTGCGCCCGAAGCCTCCCGTAGCCAGAACGACCGCGGGCGTGCGGACCACCGTGCGGATGCCCTTGCGTTCCAGGCGGACGCCCGCGACGGCGCCGTTCGTGAGGATCACATCCTCGAGGCGTACGCCTGTTTGAACCGTGATGTTAGGGTCGGCCTTGACGGCTTCGGCGAGCCTCTTCATCAATGCGCCGCCCGCGCCCTTGGTCTTTACGACACGCAACGTTTCGCCGCCGTTCATGCGGTCCTCCTCGTCGGTGAATTCGACGCCGAGTCCGATGAGGTCGTTCACGAAGACCGTGGCCTCGCGGGCGATCATGGCGGCCTTCTTCTCGTTTCTTGATCCGCGGCCGTAGGCGATGATGTCATCCCGGTAGGCGTCGGCCGAGTCGTGGATGCCGCGCACCTCGTGCCACTTGGTCGCGCAGGCGCGAACCCAACCCGAGGAGATCGCGGAGGTTCCACCCAACATCGGCAGCGCCTGCACGAGGAGCACCCGCCGGCCGGCCTTTGCGGCCGTGCGCGCGGCCATGCAGCCTGCGGCGCCGCCGCCCGCCACCACGACGTCGAACTTCTGCGCGTCGGCGGGGATCGCTTGTGACTGAGAAGGCGCGGCCGGTGCGTCGCCGGGCGCGAGCAGCGTGAGCGGAGCGGCGGCAAGGCCGGAGAGCAGTGCGCGGCGGGAGGATTGGGGTCCTTGGGAAAGTTGGAGGAGAAATACCGCCGGACCGGCGTGGAGGGAGGCCTGCGTGTGTCTGAATGCGCCTGATTCCGAAGCGGCGGAAGTCGGGCGCGCATCCGGAATATCCACACCCTGCGGCGAAGAATCCGCGCATGCTAGAATCCGCCCCTGTCCTTCGATCCCCCACTGCGGGGAGTCCGCTTGGACGCCGAAGGGTGGGACCATAGTTCAACTGGATAGAACTGGCCCCTCCTAAGGGTCGGATCTGGGTTCGAGTCCCGGTGGTCCCACCACGCGCTTCCCCTCCCTTCGGTCATCACTTTCCGGGCGCACCGCCCGGCAGCCCTCCCGCGGTGCACTGCCGCATCCCCGACGCCTCCCGTACCGCTGTTGAACGCTTCACTTCCCCAAAGCTCCGGCTTCGCGCGGAAGGGCTCCGCACGCCCGTTCTTCGCCCGTTTTCAGCATGAAAAACGGGGCGGCCGGAAGATTCCGGAGCCGCCCCGAAGGCTCATCTCCCAAGCTCCGGGATGACAGATCCCGAAAAGGACGCCGCCCTCGGGGGCCTTCTGCGCGAAGTGTGCCTACAAGGCGAAGAGGAAGGGGAAAAGATGCGTGCAGATAGACACTTTCTTCCCGTCCTCCAAGCTGTGCAGCGTCTGTGGAAACAAGCTTGAAGAACTCAAGCTCTCCACGCGGGAGTGGACGTGTCCCAAGTGCGGAACGCATCACGACCGGGACGTGAACGCGGCGAAGAACATCCGCCTTGAGGGCATTCGGCAATGCAGGGCGGCAGGGCTGTCCGTCCGGAGGCGTACAGAGCCCGCTCCTACGTCTCAATGCTCGTCGAGACAGTGTAAGACCCCGGCCAAGCCGGGGCTGTTGTCAGTGAAGCGAGAAGCCTCGCCCAGTTCCGTTAGGAATTGGGCGGGGAGCAGTCACGACGTAGACTTCGGGGATGAAGAGAAGAACCGGACCGCGGAGAGGCGGGGGCGAGCAGATGAAGACGGAGACAAACGAGAAGAACCGCGGGAGCGCAGACGCCGCTCCTCGAGCGAAGGCTCCCCGCCGCGGACGGCGTCCGGGCGGCGAGGTTTCTGGGCGCGGGGCGCTTCTCGCCGCCGCGCAGAAGCTCTTCTCCCGGAGCGGGTTCGCGGGCGCGTCGCTGCGCGAAGTGGCCCGCGAGGCCGAGGTCGCCCCGGCGCTCGTCTGCCAGCTCTTCGGGAGCAAGGAGGGACTCTACGACGCGCTCCTCGACCATCTCGCCCAAGAGCAGCGCGTGCAGCTCGGGCGCATCGACGAACTCACCCGTGAGGCTTCAGCCCACCCGAGGGCGGCGCTCGAAGGGTGGCTGAGGATGTTGGTTGAGATCGGGCCGGCCCTCTCGGACGTTCCGGCGCTCCTCATGCATGAAGTAGACCCCGGCAGGGCTGCCGACGCCGATCCCGAGGACGGGGCGCGCTTTAACGCCGTCACTGAGAAGCTCATCCACCCCTTCAGGACGGCGTCGCTTCCGCTCATCCGCCGCGCGCTCGATGCCGGCGTGATCCGCGGGTCTTCGCCCGAACTCGTCTTCTCGCTCCTCATGGGTGCGGCGTCGGCGACGCTCCTCGCCCCGGAGATCGCGGGCGGAGCGCGTTGCGCCGACGAGGACTTCCGCGCACGCACGGCCGAAGTCCTTCTCGCGCTCGTGCTGCGCTGACGACGAAGGAGCCGTCCTGCGGATCGACCGCAGAGACGGCTCGACGCCCCCCGACGGAGGGCGGACCGAGCCTGAATGCAGACGACAAAAAAGGCCGTTTCCTTCGAAACAGCCTTCACGTCGCTCTTGATTTGGCAGGGGTAGTAGGATTCGAACCTACGAATGGCGGATTCAGAATCCGCTGCCTTAACCGGACTTGGCGATACCCCAGTAAATGGTGCGGTCGATGAGATTTGAACTCATACAGCCAAAGGCCGCTACCCCCTCAAAGTAGTGCGTCTACCAATTCCGCCACGACCGCATCAATCAAGTTGTTCTCTGATGAACTGTTTGTGAGTTGAGGAACTCGTTCATCAGAGGAAAAGCATTCTACCTCGGAATTTGGTTGACGGGGGCATTATTTTGCTTGTCACCCATCCCCTGTTCTTGGGATGCCGGCTGTTCGATCGTCGACAGAACGCCGCCCTGGGGTGCGGCGGCGCGCTTGTTGAAGGCGCCGGAGGCGAGGGTGAGGGCGATGGTGGAGCAGAAGAACACCGTGGCGGCGATGGCCGTGGAGCGCGAGAGGAAGTTCGCGCTGCCCGTGGCGCCGAAGACGGAGCCGGAGGCGCCGCTGCCGAAGGCCGCGCCGAGGTCGGCGCCCTTGCCGTGCTGCATCAGCACGAGGACGATGACGACGACCGCGGAGATGATCTGCAGAACAAGCGCGATGCTAAGCAGGAAGTGCATGGTCTTAACACCTTGTGGTGGAGAGATTAATTATGGGGTCGAGAGGCGCAGAGCGCTTCGCCGATGGCGTAGAAGCTCTGGGCTTTGAGCGAGGCGCCGCCCACGAGCGCGCCGTCGATGTCGGGCTCGGCGAAGAGTTCAGAGGCGTTTTCAGGGGTGACGCTGCCGCCGTAGAGGATGGGCGTCCGGCGGGCGGCCTCGAGAGAAGTCTGGGCGAGCCGGGCGCGGATGCCTTCATGAACGGCCTGGGCGGTCTGCGGGTCGGCCGAGCGTCCCGTGCCGATCGCCCAGACGGGTTCGTAGGCGACGGCGAGGAGGCTCTCGGGCTTCACCACCGAGAGAACCGCATTGAGCTGACGCAGGATCACGGCGGGCGTGTCGCCGCGCTCGCGCTCCTCGAGCGTCTCGCCCACGCAGACGACCGGACGGATGCCGGACTTCACGAGGGCGACGGCCTTCATGGCGACGCGGTTGTCCGTTTCACCATAGAGACGGCGGCGCTCGGAGTGTCCGACGATCGCAGCGGAGACGCCGAAGTCGGCGAGCATGGCGGCGGAAACCTCGCCCGTGAAGGCGCCCGAAGCGTTTTCGTTCACGTCTTCAGCGCCCACTTCGAGCGAGGTGCCCGAGCAGGCGGCGGTGAGTTCCGGAAGATAGATGAAGGGGGCGCAGACGACGGTGCGGCAGGAGAGCCGCAGGGGCTGGGCGAGGAAGTTCCGCACCCAGAGGCTGTTCGCCTCCCGCGAGCCGTTCATCTTCCAGTTGGCTATGACGATTTTGTCGCGCATGTATTGCGGTTCGGTCAGTAAAGGTGGTTTCTCAATGAAGTGCAGGGATTCTAGCGGGTTTGACCCGTGAGATCGCTTAAATCCCCGCGCCCGAGGGGCCCCGAGCGTGGAAGAGCCGGCCCGGGTGCCGTTGGCCCCCGTCGGGCCGGCTCGAAGCTCGACTGCCGACGTGTCCGGCCGGTCCGGTGCCCGTCGAAACGGGCGCCCGGGGCGGCCGGACGAGTCCGGTTACTGCTCGGACTCGTCGCGCAGAAGCGCCTTCATCGAGAGGCGGACGCGGCCCTTTTCATCGGCCTCGATCACCTTGACGCGGACCTTCTGGCCTTCCTTCAGGTAGTCGCTCACGGCGTTGACGCGCTCGTTGGCGATCTGGCTGATGTGCAGGAGGCCGTCCTTGCCCGGGAGGAGCTGGACGATGGCGCCGAAGTCGAGGAGGCGCGTGACCGTGCCTTCATAGATCTGGCCGGCTTCGATCTCGGCCGTGATCTCCTCGATGCGCTTGCGCGCGGCGGCGACGCGGGACATGTCGGGCGACGAGATCGTCACCGTGCCGTCGTCCTCGACGTTGATCGTCGTGCCGGTCTCTTCGGTGAGGCCGCGGATGACGGAGCCGCCCTTGCCGATCACGTCGCGGATCTTCTCGGGGTTGATCTTGAAGGAGACCATGCGCGGAGCGAAGTCAGAGAGCTCCTTGGCGCCGCCGCCGGCCATCTCGTGCATCTTGCCGAGGATGTGCTGACGGCCCTCATGGGCCTGCGCGAGCGCAGCCTGCATGATTTCGGCCGTGATGCCTTCGATCTTGATATCCATCTGCAGGGCCGTGACGCCGTTCTCGGTGCCCGCGACCTTGAAGTCCATGTCGCCGAGGTGGTCCTCGTCGCCGAGGATGTCGGTGAGGACCGCGAAGCGGTTTCCTTCCTTGATGAGGCCCATCGCGACGCCCGCGACGTAGTCCTTGAGGGGCACGCCGGCGTCAAGCATCGAGAGGCAGCCGCCGCAGACGGAGGCCATCGAGGAGGAGCCGTTCGACTCGCAGATCTCGGAGACCACGCGGATCGTGTACTGGAAGTCCTCGGCGGACGGGAGCACCGCCTTCAGGGCGCGCTTGGCGAGGCGGCCGTGGCCGATTTCGCGGCGCTTCGGGCTGCCGACGCGGCCCGTTTCGCCCGTGGCGAACGGGGGCATGTTGTAGTGGAGCATGAAGCGCTCGTGCGACTCTTCGCACAGACCGTCGATGATCTGCTCGTCCTGCTTCGTGCCGAGGGTGGTGGCGACGAGGGCCTGCGTCTCGCCGCGGGTGAAGAGGGCCGAACCGTGGGCGCGCGGGAGGAGACCCTGGCGGATCTCGATCGGGCGGACCGTGCGGGTGTCGCGGCCGTCGATGCGCGGCTCGCCCGCGAGGATCTGCGAGCGCACGAGGTGGGCTTCGAGCTCGAAGAGGATGCCGTGGACTTCGTTCATGTCCGGGGCGTCCGTGCCGGCCGCTTCGGCGTCGGCGGCGAGCGTCTTCTCAACGAGGTCGTAGACCTCACGGAGCTTGTCGTTGCGGGCCTGCTTGGAGCGGATCGCGTAGGCGGCGTGCAGACCCTCGTCGGAGATCTCCTTGACGCGGGCGATGAGCGCCTCGTTGCGCGGGGCGGGCTGCCAGTCCCAGGCGGGCTTGCCGGCCTTGGCGACGAGTTCGTTGATCGCGTTGATGGCGACCTGCATCTCGCGGTGGCCGAACATGACCGCGTCGAGCATCGTCTTTTCGGGGAGGATGTCGGCTTCGGACTCAACCATCAGCACGGCGCGTTCGGTGCCGGCGACGACGAGGTCGAGACGCGAGGTCTTGAGCTGCTCGGTGGTGGGGTTGAGGACGAACTGGTCGTTGATGTAGCCCACGCGGCAGGCGCCGATCGGGCCGCGGAACGGAATGCCGGAGACGGCGAGGGCGGCGGAGGTGCCGATCATCGCGGGGATGTCCGGATCGACCTGCGGGTCGGCGGAGAGCACGTGGATGATGACCTGGACTTCATTGAAGAAGCCGTCCGGGAAGAGCGGGCGGATCGGACGGTCGATCAAGCGGCTCGTGAGCGTCTCCTTCTCGGAGGGACGGCCTTCGCGCTTGAAGAAGCCCCCGGGGATGCGGCCGGCGGCGTAGGTCTTTTCGACGTAGTCGACGGTAAGCGGGAAGAAGTCCTGACCGGGCTTGGCTTCCTTCTTGCAGACGACGGTGGCGAGGACGACCGTGTCGTCCATGCGGCAGATGACGGCGCCGGTGGCCTGGCGGGCGATCTCGCCGGTTTCGAGCGTGACGTCGTGGTCGCCGAACCGGAAGCTCTGCGTGGTCTTGTTGAACATCGTCATGGATGTCTTCCTTTTGAAGTGAAGTCCTTTCGCTGACGCGCTTCGTTCCACGCTTCGCCTCCGCCCTCTCGGGGCTTCGGCACGCTGCGGTCTGAACGCTCTCTGAAGTTCCTGCGGTGAAAGCGCTCGGATCGCAACGCGCTCACTGTGGAAGCGGCGGATCCGAAGGGAAATTCGTCAACGATCGGACGGGGGTTGCAGATAGGACTACGGCCTGTCGAAGTCGGCAGGCCGTAATCATTGCGGAATGCTTGTCGCTTACTTGCGCAGGTTGAGCGTGTCGATCAGCTTGCGGTAGGCGTTGAGGTCGGTGCGCTTGAGGTAGTCAAGGAGCTTGCGGCGGCGCGAAACCATGCGGAGCAGGCCGCGGCGGCTGTGGTGATCCTTGGCGTGGACCTTGAAGTGCTCGGTGAGGTGATTGATGCGGGCCG
Organism: uncultured Sutterella sp.; assembly: GCA_905198475.1. Classification (GTDB taxonomy): domain Bacteria; phylum Pseudomonadota; class Gammaproteobacteria; order Burkholderiales; family Burkholderiaceae_F; genus Sutterella. Next base: position 28,889 of record CAJKCQ010000017.1, read on the forward strand.
TGAGGAGGGCGACCTGGACCTCGGGGGAGCCGGTGTCGCCTTCGGCGCGCTGGAACTTGGCAACGATCTCAGACTTGGTCAGTTCAGACATGGATTCTTCCTGTCAAAGAGATGGTGAAACTTGCGGACACGAGCGTTGTGACTCGAGCCGTGAAAGCGGGCATTTTATTCGTCCGTAGGGCGCCGCGCAAGCGCAAGCGCCCTCTTTTTTTCACGTGCGGCCGACCGGACGAAGCGGCCCCGCAGCGCTCTTGTCCGATCACCGGTCGTCGGACTTGCGGAAGCGCCCTTCGAGCCAGGAGATGAAGCGCGAGATGGTGAGCGTCATTACGAGGTAGAGGATCGCGACGCACGTCCAGATCTCGAGCGTGCCGTAGGTCTCGGCGATGATGAGCTGGCCCGAGCGCGTGAGCTCTTCGAAGCCGATCACGGAGACGAGGGAGGAGTCCTTGAGCATCGCGATGAACTCGTTGCCCATCGGCGGGATGATGCGCTTGAAGGCCTGCGGGAGGACGATGTAGCGCATCGTCTGGCCGTAGGTCATGCCGAGCGAGAGGCCCGCGCGGACCTGGCCGATTGAGATCGACTGGATGCCGCCGCGGAAGATCTCGGCGATGTAGGCGCCCGAATTGAGCGAGCAGGCGGCGACCGCGGCCACGTAAGGGTCGATGCGGTGGCCGAGGATGTTCGGCAGCGCGAAGTAGATGATGAAGATCTGGATGAGGAGCGGGGTGCCGCGGATGAAGTCGACGTAGACCTTGGCGGGGTAGCGCAAGAAGGGGCTCTTCGAGAGCTGGGCGAGCGAGAGGACGAGGCCGAGAAGAAGGCCGATGCCCACGGAGAGTGCGGTGATCTCAAGCGTGAGGCCTGCGCCGCGCAGCAGCAGCGGAATGCTGTTGACGATCAGGGAGAGGTCGAATTCCATTGCAGTTCGGGATAAGGAGAGTGGATGGGGGTCACGCGGACCGCTCGAGGAAAGCCGCGCGGCGTTGTGTTCGGTTTCAGAGTCGCCCGCGCGGGGCGCGCAACGGGCTGCGGCATTCTATAAGAGAATGCGCCGATGGCATCGGCCTTCAAAGAAGGAGAAGGGCGCTGCGCCGCGCGAAGTGGCGGCGCAAGCGCCGCCGCCCCGGTCGGAGAGGCCGGTCGGGCGGGCGCCGAGGTGGTGGGAGCGAAGAAGCCTTACTCCTGGAACCACTTCTTGTAGATCTTGTCCACTTCGCCCGAGGACTTGAGGTCCGCATAGGCCTTGTTGAGCTTCTCGAGGAGCGCCTTGTTGCCCTTCTTCACGGCGAAGCCGTAGTTCTCGGCGTCGTCGATGTAGGGCGGAATCGTGAGCACCTTGGCGGCCTTCTCCTGGTTCTTCAGGTAGTAGGCGAGCACCGGGCGGTCGAGGAACACGGCGTCGGCGTTCTTCGAGAGCAGATCCATGAAGGCTTCAGAAGTGGTGTTGAACGCAGAGACCAGGGCGCCGGGGACGGCCTTGGCCTTGCCCGCGCCGGTGTTGCCGATCTGCACGGCGATCTTCTTGCCCTTGAGGTCGGCGAAGGTCTTGTACTTGCCCGCGTCGGCCTTGTGGATGAGCATCGAGACGCCCGAGACGTAGTAGGGGGTCGTGAAATCCACGCGGTTCGCGCGCTCCGGCGTGATCGAGACGCCCGCGGCGATCACGTCGATCGTGCCCGTCATGACGGCCGGAATCAGGGCGTCGAAGCCCATGTTGAGGATCTTGACGTCGTAGCCCGCCTTCGTGCCGACGGCGCGGATGAGGTCCATGTCGAAGCCCGAGAACTCGTTCGTGTCCGTGTCGAGGAACTCGAACGGGGCGAATGTGGGTTCGGTGCCGACGCGCAGAATATCGCGCGCAAAGCTGCTCGTGGCGGCAAGGCCGCAGGCGGCGGCGCAGGCGCAGACGACGAATTTCTTGAACTGCATGGATGACTCCTGAAGCGTTTGCGCGCGCCCGGGCGGCGCACGGTGTGTTTTTTCTTCCGGAGGGGGATCTTAAAGGCGGGCAGAGTCCCGGCGGCTGCGCAGGGGCGGAAAATCCGCCCTCCTTTGCCCGCATCGGCATCCGGGGGACTTTCCTCGAGAATTCATCGAAGAAAAAGACGCTTATGGCCGCACTTTGGCCGAAATTGGTCGACAAATGGAGGGCGGGAGCGCCGCCCTCCACCCGGGGGGGGGGGCGTCAGACGCCGGCGGCGGTCTTTTCCGCGGTCTCTTCGGCGGGAGCGCCGAGCTTGCGCCAGGCGGGCGTGCTCTTGCTCTTCTTCTCGCAGATGTCGAGGATCCGCTCATGCTCGGCGAGTTCTTCGGGCGTCGCGCGGATCACGACGCAGTCTTCGTACTTCGGCATTGGCGGGAGGTTGTCGATGTCCTCGTTCACGAGCGTGAGCGTGTCCTGGCCGCGGGTGAGCGCGATGTAGACCTCGGCGAGGAGCTCCGCGTCGAGGAGCGCGCCGTGGAGCGTGCGGTTGGAGTTGTCGATCTCGTAGTAGCGGCAGAGCGCGTCGAGGCTCACGGCGCGCCCAGGAAGCAGCTTCTTGGCGAGCTTCACCGTGTCAATCACGTTGCAGTAGTCCTCAATCGCGCCGCGCCCGAGCCGCGCGAGCTCCATGTTGAGGAACCCCGTGTCGAAGGCCGCGTTGTGAATGACGAGGGTCGAGTCGCGCACGAAGTCGAGGAATTGGTCGGCGATCTCGGCGAACTTCGGCTTGTCGGCGAGGAATTCGGTCGTGATGCCGTGGATCGCGACCGCCTCTTCGGGGACCTCGCGCTCGGGGTTGACGAAGAGCTGCAGGTGGTTTTCGGGCATGCTCTTCATCACGCGGCCGTCGAGCGCGACGCAGCCGATCTCAATGATGCGGTCCCCCTTGTTGGCGTTGAGGCCCGTGGTTTCCGTGTCGAGCGTGATCAGTCGGGTTCTCGCGGCCATGACGGTCCTTCTTCGGTGAGCTGAGGGGGAGTGGAGGCGGGGGCGGCGCCCCTGCGGCGTGGAGGATTCTAGCGGCAGGCGCGGGCGGCGCTCAAACCAACCGGTGTCGGGGGTCCCGAAAAAGCAAAAGGCCCGTCGGAACAAACCGTCGGGCCTCAAGAGAACTGGAGCGGGCGAAGGGAGTCGAACCCTCGTCATGAGCTTGGGAAGCTCAGGTAATAGCCGTTATACGACGCCCGCTTCACCTGAATGCTACGCATCCAGTTCATGAATTTTGGCGGAAGGAGAGGGATTCGAACCCTCGATACGGAATCTCCGTATGCCGCCTTTCCAGGGCGGTACAATCAACCACTCTGCCATCCTTCCATAGATGCTTCCCGATCCGCCGCCGACCGGGCCCGTGGTGATTGGGCGGGGCCGGTTGGAGACAAGCTCCGAACCGAGGAAGCGGACTATAGCACGTCCCAGCGCGTTTGTCACGGAATTTTTTGCGCATGAGGCAAAAAACTGCGCCGAAACCTCGGTGCGCGCCCTCGTCCCCGGTCGGGAGAATCGTCATGTCGTTGAAAATCTTCGATTACTGTTGCAGCAACGGTCACGTGTTTGAGGTATGGCTGCGTGAGGCCGCCGACGCAGACCCGCCGGTCTGCCCGGAGTGCGGGGTACCCGCCGAGCGCCGCCTCCCTTCGGCGCCGGGCCTCAAGCCCGTCGAGGGGACAACCCGCACCGAGGTCGCGGGCGACGTGACGCTCAGGCGGGCGGCTGAGGCGCGGCGCGCGGCCAAGGAGGCCTACGTCGCCGTCATGCGTCGGGTGGTCGAAAAGGCCGAGGACGTCGGCAGAAACTTTCCCGACGCCGTGCGCGCGATGGAGCGCGGGAGCGAGGAGCACCGCCTCGTGCGCGGCGAATGCACGCCGCTCGTGGCTGCGGAACTGCGCGCCGACGGCATCGACGTGCTCCCGATTCCCGACGAGGCCCTGAAGCCCCTCAATTGAAGGGGGGCGGGCGACTTAGAATGAGGCCCTTGCGCGGCGCCGCCTCCTCGAGGCGCGCCGCCTTCCCGCGAAGCTTTTCACCCTCTCATTCATCCGCCAGAGCCATGCAGCAGTTCCCGCCCACCGAAGACGTCAAGCCCCACGGACCGATCGACCTCACCGACCAGAGCTCGATGTTCCTCGTCCTCGAGGAGCTCGGCATCACGCACATGCAGCGCGAGTGGCTCGCCGCGAACGCACCCGACTCGCCCGATCTGCAGGCGGCCGAGGACCAGCACAAGGAGTTCTTCGACGACCTCTGCGGCATTCTCGAAGGGCGCGCCGGCGAAGACCGCGTCGTCCCGAACGGCTGGGCGGGTGCGAAGGCCGCGGCCCACCTGCGCGCGGCCTGCCCCGACGTCGTTGAGCGCGCGCTCGAGCGTCTCGGCGCCCCGCAGAAGGCCTCCGACGCCTCCGATGCGGACGTCTTCCGCGCCGTACTCACGGCTTTCGAGGCCTCGCTCTCGCGCCTCACCGCGCGTCAGCTCGCCATGAAGTCGGATGGACGCGACATGAGCCCTTCGGAGTACATCCAATTGATGATCGGCTGGTCGGGCGTGCTTTCGGGCGCTTTGGAAGCCCTCGTGCTCGAGGATAAGGATCTTCCCTTTCGTTGATTCCACTGTCCCGCCGGTCCGGTCGTTCCTTTGACCAAAAAAACGGCCTCGCGCAAGCCCCGTCCTTCAGGGCGAGGTTAGCGAGG
>CAJKCQ010000018.1 GCA_905198475.1 uncultured Sutterella sp.
TGACCTTTCTGCAAGTCTCATAGTGCTTGAGTGCAACTTTTCTGGGAAGTTAAGGTTCACTGCGGCCCCGGGCCGAATGTGAAGGGAGCTTCGGCTCCCGCTCCCAACGTCAAACCGGAAGGGCCGTTCTCCTTACGCGAGGCCCACCGGACACCAACAAGGATTCACACGACATGCAGTACGCCACGCTCGCCGTTCACGGAGGACTTCAAGATGATTCACACCGCGCCGTCGCTTTTCCGCTCTACCTCTCGTCTACCTTCGTCCAGCCGGACTCGGAGCACTTCCAGCCATACGTCTATTCCCGCAGCGCGAATCCGACGCGCGCCTCGACGGAGCGCCTGATCGCCGAGCTTGAGGGTGCCCGCCACGCCTTTGCGACGAGCTCCGGCATGGCCGCGAACGCCCTCGTCTTCGAGCTCCTTGAAAAGGGCGACCGCGTGCTCCTCTCGAACGACGTCTACGGCGGCACCTGGCTCTTTGCGACGAAGATCTTCGAAAAGCGCGGCATTGCGTTCGACGTCGTCGAGGACTTCAACGCCTACGACTTCTCTCAGGCGTCGGCCGACGTGAAGATGGTCTTCATCGAGTCGCCGACCAATCCGCTGCTCACCGTCACCGACATCGCCAAGGTCGCCCGAGCCGCGAAGGCCCGCGGGATCCTGACGGTGGTGGACAACACGTTCCTCACCTCCTGCCTCCAGAAGCCCCTCGACCTCGGCGCCGACATCGTGGTCTACTCCGCGACCAAGTACTACGCCGGACACTCGGACCTCCTCGCGGGCTTCGTGGTCTTCAACGACGATGCGCTCTACGAGCGCCTGCGGATCTTCTCGAAGGCCCTCGGCGGCGTGCTCGATCCCTTCGATGCCTTCCTTGTGACACGCGGCGTGAAGACGCTGCCGCTGAGGATGGCGCAGCACGAGAAGAACGCACTCGCAATTGCGCGGCATCTCGAACACCACCCCGCGGTGGAGGCGGTCTTCTATCCCGGCCTCGCCTCGCACCCCGGCCACGACATTCAGGCGCGGCAGGCGAAGGGCTCGGGCGGCGTCCTCTCCTTGCGGCTGAACGAAACCGCCTTCGACCTCGACCGGTTCGTGACGAGCCTCAGGCTCTTCGCCTTTGCGGTGAGCCTCGGCGGGGTCGAGTCCCTGATCTGCCGCCCCGCCACGATGACCCACGAGTCCTACGCGCCCGAGATCCAGCAGAAGCTCGGCATCACCCGCAACCTCCTGCGGCTCGCCGCCGGCATCGAGGCGACCGAAGACCTCATCGCCGACCTCGACCAGGCCTTCGAAAAGGCGAAGCGCTGACCCGCGGCCGCTCCCGAACACCATTCACGACACTCCAACACTTCTCACCCTTCACAAGGAATTCATCATGACCACGCAGAACCTCACCCGCCGCACGCTCGTCGCCGCCGCCTCCGCCGCGGCCTTCGCCTTCTCGTTCGCCGGCGCCGTTCACGCCGACACGCTCGACCTCGTCAAGGCTTCGGGCGAACTCAAGATCGGCACCGAAGGCGTCTACGCCCCGTACACCTACCACGACGACAAGGGCAACCTCACGGGCTACGACGTCGAGGTCGCCCGCAGCATCGCCGCGAAGTTGGGCGTCAAGCCCGTCTTCGTCGAAACCCAGTGGGACGGCATGATCGCGGGGCTCGACGCCAAGCGCTTCGACATCGTCGTCAACCAGGTGACGCCTACGCCCGAGCGCCGCGCCAAGTACCTCTTCTCCGTGCCCTACACCTACAACAAGGGCGCCCTGATCGTGAAGAAGACCAACAATGAGGTGAAGTCCTTCGACTTCGTCAAGGGTCGCCGGGCCGCGCAGACCCTCACCTCGAACTGGGGCAAGCTCGCCGACGCCTTGGGCGCCGAGATCGTGGGCGCCGCGGACTTTCCGTCCTCCGTGCAGTTGGTCGCCACCGGGCGCGCGGACCTCACGATCAACTCCGAGCTCTCCACGCTCGACTTCCTGCGCATTCAGCCCAACGCCCCGGTGAAGATCGTCGCCCTCTGGAAGGACCCGATCGAGATCGCCATCCCGCTGCGCAAGAGCGACGCGGCGCTCCAGGCCGCGGTCAACAAGGCGCTCGATGAACTCCAGGCCGACGGCACGCTCTCGAAGCTCGCCCTTCAGTTCCTCGGCACCGACGCCTCGAAGAAGTAGTTAAAATCGTTCGACGTCGAATAGAATTCGCTTTCGAACGATCCATATTGAACGGCCGCTCCGCCGACGGACAAGAAGCCCGGGTGCGGCGGCCGCATCCAACCGATCCATCCCGCACGAAGAAGAAAATGGACGACCGCATCCTCCAGCTCCTTGAGGACAGCTTCACGCAGCTCCTCATCCCAGGCCTCACCGTCACGATTCCCCTGACGCTCATCTCGTTTGCCGTCGGCCTCGTGATCGCGCTTTTCCTCGCGGTCGTGCGCACCGCGAACATCCCGGTGCTGCGCGAATTCGCCCGCATCTACGTCTGGGTCTTCCGCGGCACGCCGCTTCTCGTGCAGCTCTTCGTGATCTTCTTCGGCCTGCCCTCGATCGGCGTCACGATAGACGCATTCCCCTCGGCCGTGATCGCCTTCTCGATGAACGTCGGCGCCTACATGTCCGAATCCATCCGCGCCGCCATCGCCTCGGTGCCGAAGGGCCAGTTTGAGGCGGGCTACTGCGTCGGCATGACGTACTTCCAGGTGATGCGCCGCATCGTGCTCCCGCAGGCGCTCCGGATTGCGTTCCCGCCGCTCTTCAACGAATTCATCTCGCTCACGAAGAACACGTCGCTTGCGAGCTCGATCACGGTCTTCGAGATGTTCATGAGCGCGCAGCGCATCGCCGCGCGCACCTACGAGCCCTTCTGGCTCTACCTTGAGGCGGCCGCCATCTACCTCGCCTTCTCGACGGTGCTCTCGCGCATCCAGGTCGAGGGCGAAAAGCGCCTGAGAAAATACGACTTCTGATTCCCCGTTGACCGACCATTGAGAGAGAAGAAATGCTTGAGCTCCGAAACATCCACAAGTCCTTCAACGGCACCGAAATCCTCAAGGGCGTCGACCTCGAGGTCGAGAAGGGAGACGTGGTCGCCATCCTCGGGCCGTCCGGGTCCGGCAAGACCACGCTCCTGCGGATCGCGAACTTTCTTGAGACCGCCGATGCGGGCGAGATGATCTTTGACGGCGAACACGTCAACCTCCCCTCGGTTTCGCGCCGCGACGTCGCGAAGATCCGCCTCAAGACGGGCTTCGTCTTTCAGAGCTACAACCTCTTTCGCAACTTGACGGCGTTGGAAAACGTCACCGAAGGGCTGCGCGTCGTCCGCGGGATGAGCCGCGAGGAGGCCGACCGGGTGGGCCGCGCTGCGCTCGCGGAAGTCGGCATGCTCGACCGCGCCGACTACTACCCCTGCGCGCTCTCTGGCGGCCAGCAGCAGCGCGTCGGCATCGCGCGCGCGATTGCTGCGAACCCGGAGGTGATCTACCTCGACGAGCCCACTTCGGCCCTCGACCCCGAACTGGTGGGCGAGGTGCTCGCCGTGATCAAGAAGCTCGCCCAGGAAGGCCGCACGATGGTGCTCGTCACCCACGAACTCAACTTCGCCCGCCACGTCGCGAGCAAGGTGGTGCTGATGGCTGGGGGCGTCGTGGTGGAGCAGAACACTCCGGCCGAGTTCTTCGACAACCCGAAGGAGGAGCGCACGAAGCAGTTCCTCAGAAAGCTCGACACGCCCGCTGATTACGTGATCTGAAGCCGATGCCGCCGATGAGGCGGCGCATGGAACGAATCGAGCTCGTCGGAATGAAGCGCAGCAATCTGCAGGGGCTTCATTCGGGCGGGCGCTTCGTTTAGGCTCATCGGGCGGAAATCCCCATGCGTTGGGACTGCACGAGGGAGGCGTCGAGGAGACGTCATGATGCGGCCGCGGGGATGCGTCAACATCCCATTCGAGGCTACGAATGAAAAATTCACGCTGGGATCGACCTACATCTCACGGAATCATCGCTTGCATACAAATTGTTTCGATATCGAACGATCCAGGACCACCATCAGTTCCGTTGCGGCGCTATCTTTTCGGACATCAACAAAGGCCGCCTCGAACCTCTGCGTGATGCAGGCGGCCGCAAGGAATTTGATCACCATGTCCGACAATTCGATTCATGCGCTTTCCCGCCGCGGTGTTCTCGCCGCCGCCCTCGGTTCCGCTCTCCTCGCGGTGAGCGGAACTCCGCTCACCGCCTTCGCCGCCTCCGATCCGGTGGATGCCCTCGCCCGCATCAAAGCGAAGGGTGAGATCCGCATCGGCACCGAAGGCGTCTTCGTGCCCTACTCCTACCACGACGAAAAGGGCGTACTGACCGGCTACGACGTCGAGCTCGCCCGCGCGGTTGCGGCCAAGCTTGGCGTCCAGCCCGTCTTCGTTGAGTCCTCCTGGGATTCGCTTCTTGCGGGCGTCGACGCCGGGCGCTTCGACATCGTCGTGAACCAGGTCGAGGCAAATGAGGCGCGTCGTCAGAAGTACGACTTCTCGGTGCCCTACATGTACGACCATACGGCGATCCTCGTGCGCAAGGACAACGACTCGATCAAGACCTTCGAGGATCTCAAGGGCAAGCGCGCGGCCGAGTCCGCGACCGCAAACTCGAGCCGCATCGCCGAAGCTTACGGCGCGCGCATCGTGGGCGTTCAGGACTTCGCTCAGGCCGTTGAACTCGTCGTCAGCCGCCGCGCCGACACGGCGCTCAATTCGGAGCTCTCCATTGCGGACTTCATGCGCAAGAAACCCGACGCCCCCGTGCAGGTGGTCGCGCGCTACGAGAAGGCCGAGGAGATGTGCGTGCTGATTCCGAAGGGAAGTACGTCGCTCAGGACCGCGATCGACCAAGCGATCGAGGCGCTGCGCGCCGACGGTACGCTCGAGAAGCTCTCCGAGCAGTTCCTCGGTCGCGACTTCACTACGAAGTAGGCACTTGACACACTCCCCGCCCTGAAGGACGGGGGTTGCGCGAGGCCGGTTTTTTTGGTCAACAAAGCCGACGGCGAGCGGGAAGCTCAACCGTCGGCTTTCTTTTGTCGTGGCCGGGCGCATGCGCCTGACCCGTGGACCGCGAGCAAAGCGCTGCGAAGCCGGGTTCTTGCGGGTCGCGGTCTCCATTCTCTATTCAAGGGGCGTCGCCAGATCGAATCACCTCACCAGCTCATAGAGCTTCGACACGCTTCGACGTCCATTGACGGCTCTCGGCGACTTCGTAGATGGTGTTTTGTCACTCTTCTGTAGCTACAGATTCAATCTTCACCATTGAGTCGGCCGGAAAGATCCGGAGCATACAGATCGTCAAGCGTGAAAAGCATCAAACCTTCGGATGCGGCAACCCCGTCATACTCGGAGCGGGATATAAAGCCGCATCTGTAGGGCTTGAGCGGCGATTCGTCAACCTGATCAAGCTCCTTCTGAATTGTTTGAGGACTCAGAGGTTTTGCCCTGAACTTCGCCTCATAAAAGACGTAGCCGGCCTCATCCTCCGTGACGATGTCAAATTCTCCATTCTTCTTTTTGACCGGATCGTCGTAGTAATATCGGCCGATATTGAAGAAAGGCCTGTCATTTAGGCCCGCCAGATTTCGGCGAATGAGGAATTCAGTGCAGATTCCTTCGAATTGCGATGGAACATACTTCGTCTCAAAGTCTTCGGAAATATATATCCTGAAATATTCCTCAGGATTCATCAACAGACGCTGCGACGCTCTTCTGTAGATGTATCGGTAATAGAAATTTGTGAGGTTGTCGCAGATGCGCCAACTTGTTCTTCTCGGGTTGTCGGGCTCATTTATCGGAGCTGTTTTTCCCACAAGGCCGATGCTCCGCAGCTTGCTGAGAATATCGGCAAGTTTGGAGCTGTTCTTGAAGTCCGTCTGCCCGAGAATGTCCGAAAACTTCCGTTGCCCGGCCGCCATAGCCATGATCACCTGGTTGGCGTCGCTGATCTTCGAGGCCTCTGCGTTTATGAACAATTCGACCTCCGCCTCGAGACGCGCATCCCTCCTGACCAACAATTTGATGATGTTTTCTTTTACAGTCCTGTCAGGATTCAGCAGCGTGTTGTAGTAGGGAATCCCGCCGAAAACGGCATAGAGACGAACCCGATCCTCCTTTGAAAATCCGTCGTAAAACCCTTGACAGTCGTAGTAATCCAATGGCTTCAAGTCGATGACCATTCCGGCACGCCCATAAAGAGGACTCTTGTACTCCAACATGCCCCGCATGATTTCCAAGTAGGAGCCACATATGACGAGCTTCAGCCGGGATGATTTCTTATATCTATCGAGCAGAGATTGAATGACGGAATCAAATCCTTTCTTAGTTTCTCGGAGATACGGATATTCGTCAAGCACCAAAATCATGGGCCGGTCTTTGAAGAGCTCAAAGAGCATCACCAAAACCTGCTCGAAGGATTCACATTTTGCAGGTGTAAATCCGAGACGTTCCGGAATCATCTCCATCAATCGTTGGACGTTTTCATCCTCCGACGTGGCCTTGCATTCCATGTAGATGAAGGGAACGGAGCAGCGTCTGAGCGACTGAAGAATCAACTCACTTTTTCCCACGCGCCGACGACCGTACACCACCGCCAGGTTGGCGTTTCCGTCGTCGTAGTACTCATCAAGAAGGGATAGTTCAAAGGTTCTGCCAAAAAACGACATGACTGTGCATCCTTGGGGTGGATGGGTCCGTGAATGGTTGCTCTGTTTGATCAGAGTGATTTTAGCTCGGTTTGAACAGAGCGACTTTCGCTCGGCTTAATCCGAGCGATGTTTGCTCGGTTCAAGCCGAGCAAACTTGATCGCCTTCGACCCAACCTCAACGGTGCCCGGATGCTCGACGACGCCGCAGACCACAAAGAGGTCTCCCCCCACACCGGCCGACGCCATGCCGGATGGACCCGCTCCAGGCCTCAGGGCTGCATGGCTTTGCGCATCAGCATGCTTTCGATCGCGTCGTCCTCGATCGGAGCGCGCCAACGCTTCTTCGCGGCGATCGACCACCCGCGCTTCAAGTAGATCTTCCAGTGGCAGTGATTGTCGGTGTAGAGGAAGGCGTCGCCGATACCGCGGGTGCGGCAGGCGGCTTCAAAATCATCCATCAACGCTTTGCCGAGCCCAAGGCCGCGTGCTTCCCGGACGGTGATGAGGTAGATGAGCTCTGCTCGCCCGCCCTCGGGTACGGGCGGGAGCCGGCCCATCAGCTCATGGTTGACGGCCATGAGGTCGTCCTCGAACTCGAGGCAGTCGCGCCCGAGATTCGTGGCGGCAAGGCGTGAAACGCAGCGCTCGTAGAGGGTCTTCATGCGGATCCGCGCGAGGTCCCGGTGAGCGGGCTCGACGCCGTGCGTCTGAGGGTTGGAAGCGTCCCAACGCATGCAGGCGAGCGCCCCGGGGCGGCCGTCGGGGAGAAGCGCCGTGCGGGCGGCGTCGGCGCGCAGCAGGTTCGTGAGCGTATAGGCGAGGGCCATCGTGCTGCGCTCCATGCTCGCCGGATCGGCGTGAATCTCCCAGCCCCAGACTTCGTCGTAGGCGGTGACGAAGGCCTCCATGTCCGCCGGCATGAAGTCGCGGATTTCGGGCGCGGGCGAGAAACGAGCGGCCGCGGTGGAGCTGTCGGTGTGGGCGTCTTCGGCCCGTAGGTGCTTTAATTCGGTCATGGCGGGCATTTTCTCACGGGAGCTCACGCCCGCCACTCCGAATCCGCCTGGATTCTCCAGTCTTCCTCCCATCCGCACGTCCCAGATGCCCTCCGTCCCAGGCCTTCGCACTGCACGTCTTCTCCTGCCGGCGCTTCTATTCGCCCTCGGGACGGGTAACTGCGCCGCGGACGAGGTCCCTCCTCTGCAGGCGGAATTTCACCGCACCAACGTGTCGCTCGCGGTCGTGGAGATGACGGAGCCGGGTTTTGCGCAGTCCACGGTCATTCCGCTGAAGCGCACGCTTGAAGCGGCGCTCCCTGAGGCGACCGTCCTGCGCCTTTCGGTGAGTTCCGCCACGCTCGAATCCTCCGTCGCCAGGCTCCGGCCCGACTTCGTGATTTCGCCGGCGGCAGACTTCCTGCGGATCGCCGACGCTATGGGCGCGCACCCGATCGCGGTGCGCCGCACGCACTGGGCGAAGGACCCTTCGCGCTCCGCCGGAGCGGCGGTGATCACGCTCGCGACGCGCTCGGACATCACGAGCTTGGCGACGCTGCGCGGCATGCGGGTCGCCGCAACACTCCCCACCTCGATCGACGGGTGGCTCGGACTCAGAAAGACGCTTCTTGACGCGGGGTTCCGCTCGGAGGGGTTCTTTCGCGAAGTGAAGTTCCTCGGCGTCGGCATGCCCAACGTGGTCGAGGCAGTGCTCTCGGGCGCCTACGACGTTGGGGTCGTCCCCGTCTGCACCTTGGAGCGGATTGAAACCGAGGGACTCGTCGAGCGAGGAGTCCTCAAGGTTGCGGCAGCGCGAAACGAACCCGCCTCAGCCTGCCGCACCTCGAGCGAGCTCTACCCGGATCTTGTGATCTCTGCGCTTCCCACGGCCGACCCAGAGATTGTGCGGCGGGCGGTGGCGGCGCTTCTCTCCACCGACCCGCCGGACGCGGAGTTCGGCTGGTACCCGGTCTCGAACTTCCACGCCGTGCGGCAGCTCGAGGAGTCTCTCCACGTCGGCCCCTGGGCTTATCTTGAGGACATGACCCCGGCCGGGATCTGGCGCCGCGCTCGACTCTGGATTCTCTCGGGTCTGGGGCTTCTCCTTCTTCTCATCGCCTCCGAGATCCGGCTGCGGCGGCTTGTCGTGAAGCGTACGGCCGAGCTCTCGGCTGCCCTCACCGAGCAGGCCCGTCTCACCGAATCCGAGGCGAAGACCCGGGAGCGGCTTTCTCGCCTCGAGCGCATGGGCGCGGTGAGTCAGCTCTGCGCGTTGGTCGCACATGAACTCAAGCAGCCCGTCGGCGCCGTCATCAACTACCTCGCCGTCGCGAAGATGAAGACGGGACTCGGTCCCGCGCTCCCCGGACTCCCCGCTCCCGCGCCGGCGGACCCTCTTCTCGCCCGTGCCATTGAAGGCGCGGACGGCCAGATCCACCGCATCTGCGCGATCGTGGACCGCGTTCGCGGCTATGCGCGACGGGAGCGCCCCGCACCGGTCGAAACCGACCTCTATGCCGTCGCCGCATCCGCAAAGGCCGGGCTCGCAGCTTCGGGCGCCGCCCCCATCCACCTCGCGCCGCGCCCTGCAGGCGTGAAGCCTTTGGTCCTCGGGGACCCCTTGGAGCTCGAGCTCATCTTCCACAACCTCATGAAGAACGCCCTCGAGGCGGTTCAGAGCCAATCCGGCGGCCGCGTGTGGGTGAAGGTCGCGACCACCACGGGACCGGCCGTTCTGGTCACGGTGGAGGACAACGGTCCGGCGCTCTCGGACGAGGCCTTCGCCCGGCTTTCGCGCGTTTCGGCTTCCGTGAAGCCCGAGGGTCTCGGGCTCGGCCTCGGGATCGTGCGCAATCTCGTCGAAGAGAACGGCGGGCGCATGGAAATCTCGCGACGATCTCCACACGGGCTTTCGATTGAGGTGCGCTTCGACCTCGCGCGCCCGGATGAAGATCCCAGGGCGCCCGAGGCACCGGCGGGAGGCCATAATGAAGCGCCGTATGACCACGGCCCACGCCCAAAGGCCGTCGATAGAAGATTAGACGCCGCGGCGGAGAACCGCACCGACGTGCGCCCCCAGACCCAGAATGCCCCCTCAAAGGAGACCACGCAATGACCGAGCGTCCGCTCATCCGCATCGTTGACGACGACGAGGCGCTTGCCGCTTCGAGTGCGCTTCTCCTTGAATCCATGGGTTGGGAGACCGCGGCCTACTCCTCGGGCGAAGACTTCCTCGCCCGGGGCGACTTCTCGCGCCCGGGCTGCATCATCCTCGACGTGCAGATGCCTCGGCTCGACGGCCTCGCCGTCCACGAGAAGCTCCTCGAACTCGGCTCCACGGTTCCCGTGCTCTTCCTCACCGCCCACGGGAGCATCCCGCTCGCCGTCCGGGCGATGCGGCGCGGCGCTGTGGACTTTCTCGAGAAGCCCGTGGATCCGATGGCCTTGATCGCCCGCGTGGCGCAGTGCGCCGCACAATCCTCCGCCAAGGAGGCCGAGGAGAAAATTCTCGCGGACCAGCGCGCGCGCTTCGAGTCCCTCACGCCCCGCGAGCGGGAGGTGATCGACCGGGTGCTCACAAACGCCGCCAACAAGGAGATCGCCCGCTTCCTCGGGCTCGAGGTCTCCACCGTCAAGATGCACCGCGCCAACGCCTTCGCCAAACTCGGCGTTCACTCGAGCGGCGAGCTCTGGCAGTTGGCGAGCGACTGCGGGTTCACGAACCGCGCGCCCGAACCGAACCGCCCTCATTGAGAATGGAGGGCGGCACGAAATTCGCGAGAGACGGAGAGGCAACATGAAGCGGCGTCTGATCCTTCAAGCGGCAGGGTCCTTGAGCGCCCTCAGTTCGCTCGGGGGATTGCCCGGGACTGCGGTCTGCGCCGAGGGGGGCTTCTCTTCCGCACTGCGGCTCGCCGACGAACGCGTCCGCGTGGACGTCGTGATCGCGGGCACCGGCGCGGCGGGTCTTTGCGCAGCGCTCGCCGCCCGGGAGGCGGGCGCGGAGCGCGTGCTCGTCATTGAAAAGCTTCCGCTCGCAGGCGGCCACACCCTGATCTCATCGGGCTCGGTCTCCGTCGCCCGCACGCCCGAAGAGGTGGTGGGGCTCATGAATGAAATGCTCGACGCCGGGGGCGGCCGCGCCGATCCGGCGCTCGTGCGGGTGGTCTGCGAGGGGTCGTGGGCCGCGAAGGAGCGGCTCGCGCGCCTCGGCGTCGCCTGGTCCGAAGCTCCCTTCCGTGCGGTGGGGGCGCCTTCGGCGCGAAGTTGGAACACCGGCACAGCGCAGTCGGGATACGACTACGTGCAGGCGCTGATGCGCGCGGTGCGCCGCGCCGGGATCGAAGTCCGCTTCTCCATGCCCGCGACGGCGCTTCTGGTTGAGGACCGTCAGGGCGTGCGGCGCGTCACGGGCCTCACGGCGGAGCGCTCCGACGGGCGCAGACTCCTCGTCGAGGCGGGCGCCGTCGTTCTCGCCACCGGCGGTTTTACCGGGAACGCCGCAATGATCCGCCGCTCTCGCCCGGACATTCCGCGCGGCATGGAGACCACCGGCAACCCCATGGGCGAATACCTCGACGGCTCCACGGGGGACGGAATTTTGATGGCGGTTGAAGCCGGCGCGGCGCTCCGCGACATGGACGCCGTGATCATGCTTCCCTTCGCGGGCGGTCGGCTCGTGGACTACGTGGGCGGCGAAGTCTGGGTGAACGCCCAAGGGCGCCGCTTCATTTCCGAGGGCGCAGGATTTGCGGAGCTGTGCGGCCGCGTGCTGAAGGAGCCCGGCGCGCGCATGTGGGCGGTTTCCGACGCGCTCGCGCCCAAGGGGGCGACGCTTCCCATGAAGCTCATGAACGGGGCAGTGAAGGAGGCGCCCGACCTCGCCGCGCTCGCCCGCGGCATCGGCTGCAGCGAGACGGTGCTTCGCGAAACGCTCGAGCGCTACAACCGGTCGGTCGTGAACGGCTGGGACGAAGACTTCGGGATTTCAATGCGGGGACTTCCCGTCGCGACCCCGCCCTTCTACTATGGACTCGAGACCTTGTCGATCCACTACACCGCCGGCGGGATCGCGATTACGCCTCAGGCCGAGGTGAAGGACGCCGCGGGCCGCGTGATCCCAGGGCTCTACGCCGCGGGCGAGACCACCGGAGGCGTGCACGGCGCGTTGCGCGTCGGAGGCCTCGGCCTCACCGACGCATTGGTGATGGGCGACGTCGCCGGACGAGAAGCCGCGGGCGCTGCAGCAGCCGCTGCGTCCGCTACCACCAAGGGATAGCCCTAAGTTCGCCGACCGGACGACGGCCGGCTATTTCCTTCTCCGGGTCTTTCCCACATGTTCCGGCTACCTCCCACGGGAGGTATTGCGCCGAAAGACTGATCTCTAAGCTTCTCTTAAGGATGAAGCGCGTCACAAGAACGCCAGATCATCCGAACCCAAGAAGGCCGCTCCGCAACAACGCCCAAGGCACCCGCCTCGGACGGCGTCGGCAAAGAACCTTCAAAAGAGACTCACCATGACCCTGACCACCGGACTCTTCGGCGTCGCCGTCGCCTGCGCGCTCGCGATCGTGACGGCCGTGCCCGCCACGGCCGCGATGCCCACCCAAATCAACGGACCGCACGCGAAACTCCCCTGCACGACCTGCCACACGAACGGCATGACCGCACCCGCGAAGGAAACCTGCTTCCAGTGCCACGGCTCCTACGCGAAGCTCGCCGAGCGCACCGCCAAGCTCACGCCGAACCCGCACATGAACCACCGCGGCGAGCAGGACTGCACGAACTGCCACAGCATGCACGCCAAGCCGCGCTTCGAGTGCAACGACTGCCACAACTTCACGATCCGCATGAAGGGGGAGTAAGAAAATGACCAAGGAACTTCTTTCCCGCCGCTCCTTCCTCGGCGCCGCCGCCGCTTCGGCAGCTGCCGCCGTCGCCCCGGCCGCTCACGCCGCGAGCCGCGACAATGGGATCCCCGCGAAGTGGGACATTGAAACGGACGTGGTGGTCCTCGGCTGCGGCGGCGCGGGCCTGATGGCCGCCTGCCAGGCCTTCGACCGCGGCGCCAAGGTCGAGATCTTCGACAAGGGCCTCTCGCCCTACCACACCGCCACGAACCTCTGCGGCGGCCTCTTCACCGCCTGCGGCTCGCGCCTGCAGAAGTCCGACCCGAAGATCAAGGACTCCTGGAAGGCCTTCGCCGACGACATCATCGCCTACGGCGAACACCAGTCCCTTAAGGAGCCCGTCTACGGCTTCACGAAGCATTCGGGCGAAGCCTTCGACTGGCTCGAAGACCACGGCCTCGCCGCGCACCACCTCGAACCCTACGCGGGCCACACCAACGTGCGCGCCCACCGTCAGGACTCCTTCAAGGGCCGCGACTACATCGACGTTCTCGTGAAGGAGATCGCAGCGCGCAACCTCAAGATCCACCACGGCTGCGGCCTCTCGAAGTTCTTCTTCGACGAGAAGGAGAACCGCGTGGTGGGCGTCGAGTGCGGCACGGGCGACAACAAGGTTACCTGCCGCGCCCGCATGGGCGTCATCATGGCGACGGGCGGCATCACGGGTTCTGCGGAATCGCTCGACGCATGGGTCCCGGCGGTCGCCGGCAAGGGCGTCGTGATCGGCGGTCCCTCGAACACCGGTGAGGCGATGCGCATCGCCGTGCGCGACGTGGGCACCCCGCTCTCGCACATGCAGTACATCGCCTCCTACCCCTGCGGCATCGTCACGCACGGCCGCAACGGCCCCTACTGCCGCTGGTGGTTTATCTCCGGTCAGGGCGGCATCCTGATCAACAAGAACGGCCGTCGCTTCATCACCGAGAAGGAAGGCATCTGCCACGTCACGCCGAAGCTCGCTTCGAACCCGGACGGCTGCCACTACATCCTTGCGGACGAGGCGACCTGGCAGCGCACGCTCAAGAAGATCAAGCTCTCCGCCCTGGTGGGCCTGCCCTCCTGGACCGAAGAGCGCATCCTCGCCGAGTTCGACAAGAAGGAGAACCTCTGGAAGGCCGACACGATCGAGGAGCTCTGCAAGGAGTCGGGCGTCAACTACGAGGGCCTCAAGGACCAGCTTGCCGTCTGGAACAAGGCCGTCGAGACGAAGGTGGACAACCAGTTCGGCCGCACGGATCAGCAGTGGAAGCTCGAAAAGGGTCCGTGGCGCATGATCCGCATGTTCCCGTGGAACAACCTCTCCTGCGGCGGCGTGCGCGTCACCGAGGAGTTCCAGGTCCTCGGCTGGGACATGAAGCCCGTGAAGGGCTTCTACGCGGCCGGTGAAACGGTCGCCGGCGTCCACGGCGCCTTCTACTGCGGCGGCAACGCCTGCGGCTTCGCCCACACCTCGGGCTTCATGGCCGGCAAGTACGTCACCGGCTACAAGGAGGCCTGATTCCCCGGATCCCTCTCCGTCAATCTGGTCCGGGCGCTGCGGCGGGTTTTATCTCCTTTCGCCCGCCGCAGCGCTCAAACATCTCCTCACCGGAAGTTCCTCGCGGAACTTCCGGTTTTTTTGCATTCAGATCGGCCATGATGCCGCCTGGTCGGAGACCGTATTGCGCTGCCAACAGCAGTGGAAATCGCTGCTCGGAACCTCCTTGTATACAACGTTTTTTTGAGAGATATTAGGGTAATCCCCCCCCCCCGCAATCTATTTCCTAGGATGGAGGTTCCGGCGACGCTTCCCGATGCGCCGCTAGCAACAAGGAGTTGTAAATGAACCGAAACTTCAAGGTGGTCTTCAACAAGGCCCGCGGCGCGCTGATGGCCGTGAATGAATGCACTTCACTCGTTCAAGCCAAGGGGACGAAGACGGTGGTTGCGGCGGCTCTCGCCGTGCTGGCCGCCGGCTCGGCCGCGGCGGATGACGTCACGCTCAACACGAAGACGCTTGATAGTTGGTCGAACGTCAAGTACGAAGTCACCAACAAGAATCAAGACTACTTCGGCGGTAATCACAGCTACGGCGACCAGCACGTCGTCGCCAAGGGCATCGAATTCTCCGGCAATCAGCTGCTCGCGCTTGAGAAGAAGCTCGGCTCCGGCAACGCCGCCGATGCCCAGGGCGGCGTCATGTACCTCTACTCCTCCGGCACGACAGCCAAGCATGAGAACACGCGCTACACGTTCGACAACGTCGTCTTCAAGAACAACGCCGTCCTCACGGAGTCGAATCAGGGCAACCTGACCCGCAGCCTACGGTGGCGCCCTCATGATCAAGGGCGGCGAGACAACCTTCAAAAACACGGTCTTCACCGGCAACATGGCCACCGCTGCAGGCACGGATGCGAACGACTCCGACAAGAAGGCCGCCGGCGGCGGCTCCGCGGCGGGCGGCGCGGTCTTCGTGGACTCGACGCGCAACACGCACAACTACAAGGCGACCGTCAACTTCGAGGTCACCGAGGACGGCCTCGTGAACTCGGGCAACACCGTGAAGAGCGGCCTCGAGAAGCCCTTCACCGACGGCTACACCACGAAGATTCCGACCGCCGGCGGCTTCCTCTTCATGGACCGCGACGTCACGACGAACTTCCAAATCGCCGACGGCGTCACCTACACGATCGGCACCGAAGGCGCGTGGAAGAACGACAAGAACATGGACAGCATCGCGAGCTCGGTGTACCTCGACAATGTGAACCATGAGGGCGTCGTCATCAACAAGACAGGCGGCGGCACGCTCCTGATGCACGGCAGCCTCAACGACTACTACGGCACCGTCAACGTCAACGCGGGCACGCTCGCCGTCACCTCCGACTGGGCCGCGGCCAACACGGTCACGGTCAACGACGGCGGCACGCTCAAGGTGAAGGACCTCTCCTTCACCGATGTCAAGACGGCTTCGGGCTACAACGGCCAAGCCGGTTGGAAGGGCGGCGGCAACAAGACCGAAGACATCGACGTCACCCCTGACAAGGGATCGCTCGTCGTGAACGCAGGCGGCACCGCGGTGATTGATTCGCTCGACGCCACAAAGGGCACGGTCACCGTCAAGGGGCTCCTCGAGGTCGCAACGCTCAAGACGGCGGCGAAGGGCTCGCTCTCGCTCGAGGGCGGCACGATCAAGACCGCCGTCGGCCAGCTCTACACCGAAGGCGACAAGGCCGCGACCCTCGATTCCGAGACGTTCAAGCTGCGCGACGGCATCACGCTCACGAGCGGTGAAGTCGCCGTCACCGACGAAGGCACCTACGACGCCGCGATTCTTGAGAGCCTCAAGAAGACCTTCGTGGACGCCGCCGACGTGAAGTCGGTCACGTTCGTCAACGCCGAATTCAAGGCGACGGATGGCAAGCTGCCCGAACTCACCGACGGCCTCGTGATCGCCACGGGCGAAGCTCAGCTCACGGCCATCCCCGCCAACGGCGAGGCCTCGGTTGCGACGAAGAATTCCGGCGCCGCCACCCTGAAGGTTGTCCCGACGGACGGCGCCGACGTCACCGTCCTCAATGTCACGTCCGCGGCCGAGTCCCTCACGCTCACCGGCACCGCCGCGCCGCAGCAGCTCGTCGTCAACAAGAAGGGCGACGCCCTCAAGGTGATCGTTGCGGACAAGGCCGAACTGAAGCTCGGCTCCACGAAGCTCGACGCCGAAACCGCGGGCAGCCTCAACCACGTCACAGCCCAGTCCGGTTCGACCGTGAGCGTCGCCAACATCGACGCGACGATCGCCAATCTCGAAGCTCAAGGAACCTCCTTGATCAACGTCGGCACGGGTGCCAACCGCGGCTCGCTCACGATCGAAAACCTCTCCCTCGCCTCGGGCTCCACGATCTTCGTCGATCCCGAATGGACGAATGATCCGGCGAAGGACGTGGTGCGGAATGCCTCGCACGTCTCCGTGGCCAAGGCGGATCTCCTCGCCGGCTCGATCGTCGCCGCGCGCAACTCGGTGGTCTCGTACGGCGCGTCGAATGACGCCGCCGACGGGTTGATCGAGCGCTTCAAGACGCTCTCCTGGGGTCCCCAGGGCGTCACCGCGGCCTTCGTGGTCGCCGATCAGCTAGATTTGTCGCGGGGCGGCTCCATCGTCGTGAACGGTGCGCTCGCCAACAATACCAACGTCGGCGACAAGGCGACGGTCTACGTCGCCCGGCAGGGCCTCCTCGTCGTTGACCAGGCCGCCGCTCAAAAGGCGGAGGGCGCATTCATCAAGGGGAAGGTCCTCTTCGAGAAGGACTCCACGCTCGGCATCGTCAACGCGGCTCCGGGCGAGTGGCGCCTCGCCGACTCGACCACCGACAAGGGCGCCGGCGTCCTCACCGACAACCCCTTCATCACGGGCTCCGTGAAGGACGGCGTCGTTACGACCGGTTTCGACTCCGTTTCGGGTCTGCGCGCCATCGCCTCGACCGGCATCCAGGCCATGGCCCGCCGCGCGGACCAGACCTTCGCCGACACCATCGCAGACCACGCCGCCGGCACTGCCGCCGTCTCTCGGGGCGCCGCGCTCTGGGCGCAGGTTTCGGGCGAACACTATGAGGCTGACGACTTCGCCCACGGCGCCGACTTCGACGCCGACATGGGCTACGGCGCCTTCGGCTTCGAGGCTGCGCCCGCCCAGGGATACACGGTCGGCGCGGCCTTCCAGTACGGCTCGGGCTCCCTCGACAGCTCCGTCGCTTCTATCAAGAACGACGTCACCTCCTACGGCTTCGCGCTCTACGGCGCGGCCAACGTCGGTGCGGGCCGGGTCGTCGCGGACGTCTCCTACCTCAAGACCGAGAACGAACTCTCGTCCTCCCAGTCGCTCCTCAACCAGACGGTTGACGCCGATGTTTGGTCCGTGGGCGTGCGGGGCGAACATGCCTTCAAGACGGGCGCCGTGACGGTGACCCCGTCGGTGGGCGTCCGGGTCTCCCGCATCAAGACCGACGCGATGCCGTTCGGCACCTTCACGGTTGAGGAGCAGACCCAGACGATCGTTCAGGTTCCGATCGCCCTCTCCGTCACCGCGGCCGAAACGACGGTCGGCGCCTGGAGCGTCGCGCCGTCCTTCAAGGCGGCCTACGTTCCGACCTTCGGCGACAAGGAGATCGAAGCCATGGGCGACGAAGTCGACGTGATCGACGCCTCGCCCGTCCAGGCCACCGTCGGTCTCTCGGCCCGCACGGGCGCCTTTACGCTCTCGGCCGACCTCACGGGCGGTCTCGGTGAGCACGGCACCAAGAACTACGGCGGCCGGATCGGCGTGAAGTACGCCTTCTAAAACGGCCTGTTTCACCTGAGCCGAAATGACTGCGGCCCGCCGCTCCTCAACGGAACGGCGGGCCGCAGCTTCTGGAGTTCTCAGTGCGGGATCGACGCCTCCCCCAGCGTCACTCCGGTCAGAAGACCTTGCGCTCGCCCACGGTCCAGCGCCAGTTCTCCTCGACTTCGCCGCCCGAGGTGCGCTCGAGGTCGACGTAGAAGTTCGTCGTGTCGTTGCCGCCGAGATCGTCCTTGAGCGTGCGGTTTCTCTCTTGCGGTTCAAAAGTTCTGGACCGAAAGCACCGACGCGGCGCCTCACGCGAGCGCCGACATCACGGGGACGTCTGGCACGACGGTTTCGCCCTCCGGCTGTTCGACGGCAGCGGGCTCCTCCTCGCCGTCCTTGAGGGCGAGGATCCCGGCCGTGCGCCGGAAGCTGTGGAAGCCCGCGCGCAGCACGTCGGGCTCTTCCATGAAGAACGCCCGCGCGGCGTCGAGCACTGGCGGCAGATCCCAGGCGTAGAGCTCAACGTAGCTCCAGCGGGTGCCCGACGCCGTGCCGCAGAGGAAGCAGACTTCCGGAGGACAAACTTCAGAGAGCCGTGCCTGAAGCGCCGCCGTGACGGCGTCCATGCGGGCCGCGCGGGACTCGGGGTTCTCGAAGCCCTTCAGGGAGAAGAAGAGGAACCCCGCCGCGATGCCTTCGGCGTGAAGGCGATCGACCGCATCGGGCGCGTTCGCGCGGAATTCGTTCACGAGGACCACCGCCGCCGTCTCGCCGTGCACGACGTCGAGCCCGGGGACGTCCACGTCCTCGGGCTTGAGCCAGTACTCCAGCCGCCGGCGCGAGAGGGTCTCGAACGTCTCGTCGGCGCTCTCGGGATTCGTTTCGTGGAGATAGTCGGGGAGTTCCGTGAGGGGCATGAGCACCCCCTCGGGCTTCTTCATCGAGAGCGTGACGCCCGAGATCCACCGGAGCGACGCCGCCTCGCCGATGAGCGCCGCGAGCATCAGCATCACCGAGCCCCTCCCCTCGCCCACGGCTTCGGCCTCGGTCATGCCGGCGAACTCCCTGGACCAGAGCGTGATCTTTAGCGCGAGGGCACTCCTCTCGGGCGTGAAGAAGATGTTGGCGGCGTCAAGCGTCCGTTCGTTCGTGACGAGCTTCAGGGCGCCCCCCAAGGGCTCGCGGCCGGCGGCGACGCGCCAGCGGGACTTGAGCGACTCGGGCATCCTGCGGGTGAATTCCAGGATCGGAAGGATCTCCACGATCTCGCCCATGGTGGAGAGCGTGATCACGCCGCGCTCCACGCCCTCGGGCGTGGTCTCGAAGCGCACGTCCGAATCCCAGAGGAAGGGACGACCGAAAAGCTGCTGCGGGGAGAAGGCGAGGCGCCCGGCTCTCTTGAGCTTCTCCCAGAGCTCCGCCTCCCGCGCGGCGAAAGCGTTCCAGGCCGCCTCGACGCGGCGGCGGAAAGGAAGCCGGAAGACGGGGGCCGTGAGCATGTCCTCGCAGTTTCGGAGCGTGAGGAGCGCCTCCTCGTCGCCGGGTTTGCGCGAGAGAAGCTCGCGGCACATGGCCGCGGCCTGCGGCTGCATGTCCACCAGCATGAAGGCCGCGGCGTACTGCCGCCACCACTCGGGGTTGCCGCGACCGTCGGCGGCGAATTCGCTGAGAAGCTCAATCGCCTCCCAGACGCCGCGCTCGTCCACACGCGGGCCGCCCGCGGCCTTGAGGAGCTTCGCGCAGGCGAGTTCGAGCATCTGCCGCGGGTTGCGCTCGCCTTCGGGCACGGCGTCAATCACCGCAATGGCGCGCTCGGGCTCACCCTTGGAGCGCCACCAAGCGGCCTGGTCGGCGGGCGAAAGGTCCGCGTCGGGGGCCTGCGCTTCGTCGACGGAGACGCGCTCAAGGTCGATGAATTCCACCGGGATGTCCTTGTATTTGACTGCGCGCACGCGGTCCGGGGCATCGGGGTCCGAGAGCACGCAGAAGATTGAGCGGTCCTGACGGACCCAGATGCGCTCCAGGTTCGCCGGGTCCGTCACGTCGCGGCGGATCATGTGGGGAATCGCCGCCGCGAGGCGCGCGAGCCACGAGGGGTTCATGTGCGAGAAGCCCGCGGCGTTCATGCGAAAGCCCATCGGCACGACCAACCCGGGTTCGAGCGCTGCGTCGAAGACGACGAAGTGCCCGTCCGGCGAATCATCACGGAAGTTTTCGGCCTTCATTAGGCGTTGGTTCTCCCGGAGGCCGTCTTCGAGCACCACCATGCAGTTCACCGCCCGACATTTGACGAGCATCTCGTCGACGGGGAGGAGCCCCTTCAGGAGCAGCGCATCCGCATCGGCGTCGATCGTGTGGTACTCCATCACTTCGAGGGACTTACCGGCTTCGATCTCTTCGCGCAGGACCTGGAACTGGTGGTGCCCCGGAACGAGCGCCTCACCTTCGTCCACGTAGCGCAGTGCAAGCGTCTTGTCGCCGAAGTGCGCGGCGAGCTTCGCCGCCGGGAGCCGGCACCAGGGATAGTCGGGTTGGGTGGCGATGCCCGCCTGCGCCGCGTCGAACGCTTCGACGAGCCGCCCCGTGCAGAGAAGCGCCGTTGCGTACCGGTAGTGCCAGACGCCCGAATGCGCTCCCGCCTCCCGGGCGGGCTCGAGGATCCGAAGCGTCTCGAGGGCCGCGGCGTAGGTCTCCTGATTCAGGTACGCGTAGGCGCGCCAGAGCGCGACGTCGAGGTCGGCCGCGGCGGCCGCTTTCGAGGCGAAGCGCCCTGAGGCGACGCCTTCGGAGACGATGGAATCGACGAGTGCGAGGATCGCCCCGATGTCGAGTCCTTCCTCATCGTCCTGCAGGCGCGTGAGCGCCTCCGTCTCTTCCTTCGTGAACGGCATCGCCGCCTCCTTCGAGCCTTTTCGAGCCTTAACGGCCCCTTTCGGGCCTTTTGAGTTGTCTGTGTCCTCCGCCGCAGAGGGCGGAAGGAGGAATTATCGCCGGCGGGCCGCGCTTCTGGCGTAGGACGCTCGAATCTCTTCCGCGGCTACCTTGCCGGCGTCCGCTCCCGGCGAAGATCTCGGCAAGCCACCCTCAACCTTCAGACGACGTCGGCGGAGGGCTGGATCTCCCAACCTAACCAAATGGTGATACGACATTACCCCAAGGCTCTCAGGACTCGTCTCTAGCCCGCATGCGTCCCGGCACAAGAACCCTCAATAGCGCGAAGAAAGCGGGGAGCGTCGGGCGCTCAACGACTCGTGGAGGACTATTGTGATCCTCAGAGAGACGCGCACGAACGCGCCTCTCACAAGAAAACGCACGCCGCGCGGCGACGGAACGCCGCGTCCTTTGAAACTGAAAGCTTGTTTAATCGGAGAACAGCCATGAAGAAACTTTCCGCCGCTTCCCTTGAAAAGGGTTGCGTCTCCCAGTCCAAGCAGAGCGCCGAAGCCGCCGCCAAGAAGGCCCGCGCCGCCGCGTACAAATCGCTCGTTGCAACGGTCGAGCCCGTCTCCCGCACTGAAGCGACCTTGATCGCCATGGGCATCGTCGCCGCGGGGTGATTTCCCCCACGCAGCCGCACCGGGGAAAGAGCGGTCGAGCCGCCGCCCGGGAAGTTGCAGGAACGGCCGGACCTCCTTCGCGGGAGCCGGCCGTTTTTCGTCGCTCCCTGCACCGCTCTGCGCCTCCGAGGAGCCCCGCGTCCGCCTTGCCCGTCATCTTGCACAACGACCTTCCGGCCTACACACGCCTCGCCGACGAAAACGTCTTTGTGATGTCGCCCGACCGGGTGCGCACGCAGGTCATCCGTCCGCTCAAGATCCTCGTCCTCAACCTGATGCCTACGAAGATCACGACGGAGACGCAGATCGCGACCCACCGCGGCACTCACGTCTCGAGCGACCACCTCGACCTCTTCTACAAGACCTTCAACGAGGTGAAGGACGAGCGCTTCGACGGCATGATCATCACGGGGCACCCCGAGTACGACCTCCTCACGCTTGACGCCGAGTACCGGCGCGACGTCGAGCGCGGGCTCCCGATCGCGGTGCCCGAGAACTACTACCCCGGCGACGACCCGGCCGCGCGCCCCGTCTTCTCCTGGCGCAGCCACGCGCATCTCCTCTACCAGAACTGGCTCAACTACTACGTCTATCAGGCGACGCCCTACGACCTCGACGAGCTCGCGTCGCTCGCCGGGAGCTGAACCCGTCGCCCGCGGGCGGACCTTGAAAAACCGCCCCGGCATCCCCATATGGACTCCAACACGTGAGGACGGGCCGCCGTCCGTCCTCGTAGAACGCAATTTTGTTTGGAGACCCAGAAAAAATGGCTGCTGAAGTTCATGCCTTTCAGACCAAGGTGAGCAAGCTCCTCAAGCTTCTCGCCAACTCGCTCTATTCAAACAAGGAGGTGTTTCTCCGTGAGCTCGTCTCGAACGCCTCCGACGCGATCGACAAGCTGCGCTTCGCCGCGATCTCCCGCCCGGAACTCGTGAAGGACGACCCCGTCTTCTCGATCCGCATCCGCGCCGACCGCGAGGCGGGCACGCTCACCATTTCGGACAACGGCATCGGCATGACGCAGGCCGAGGCGAACCAACACCTGGGCACCATCGCGCAGTCGGGCACCGAAGACTTCCTCGAGCACCTCTCGGCCGAACAGGCGAAGGACGCGCAGCAGATCGGCCAGTTCGGCGTGGGCTTCTACTCGGCCTTCATCGTCGCCGACCGCGTGACCGTGGTCTCCCGCGCCGCGGGCGCCGCCGAGAACGAGGCCGTGAAGTGGGAGTCGGACGGTTCGGGCACCTTCACCTCCGAACTCACGACCCGCACGTGCCGCGGCACGGACGTGATCCTGCACATGAAGAAGGACGAGGCGGACTTCCTCGATCCGTGGACCCTGCGCGGGACGATCACCAAGTATTCCGACCACATCTCGACCCCCGTCTACCTCTGGGAGACGAAGCCCGCCGAGGAAGGGAAGGAGCCGACCCACGAGTGGGTGCAGGTGAACGACGCCAAGGCGCTCTGGACGCTCCCCCCGAAGGACGTCACCGAAGAGCAGTACAAGGAGTTCTACAAGCACCTCACCCACGACTGGGAGGATCCGCTCTGCTGGGCGCACAACCGCGTCGAGGGCGACCTTGAGTACACCTCGCTCCTCTACTGCCCCTCGCAGGCCCCGTACGACCTCTACAACCGCGACGTGCAGAAGGGTCTGAAGCTCTTCGTCGAGCGCGTCTTCATCATGGACCGCGCCGAGGCGTTCCTCCCGAACTACCTCCGCTTCATCAAGGGCCTCGTCGACACGAACGACCTGCCGCTCAACGTCTCGCGTGAACTCCTGCAGGAGTCCCGCGTCGCCTCGAAACTCAAGAAGGCCCTTACGAAGCGCGCCCTCGACATGTTCGCGAAGCTCGACGCCGAAAAGTTCAAGGTCTTCTGGACGCAGTTCGGCCGCGTGATCAAGGAGGGCGTCGTCGAGGATCCGGACAACCGCGATGCGGTTCTGAAGCTCCTGCGCTTCGCGAGCACGAAGTCTGAAGGGGCCGTAACGGTCTCCCTCTCCGACTACCTCGCGCGCATGCCCGAAGGCCAGAAGAACATCTACTACCTCATCGCCAACAGCCGTGAGGCGGCCGAAGGCTCGCCCTACCTCGAGGGTCTCAAGAAGAAGGGCGTTGAAGTCCTTCTCCTCTGGGAGCGCATCGACGAGTGGATGATGGGCGCCCTCACCGAGTTTGACGGGCACAAGTTCGTCTCCGCCACCGCGGGCGACCTCGAGCTCGACGGCGTCAAGTCGCCCGAGAGCGAAGCGGCCGAGAAGCCGAGCGAAACCTCAAAGGAGGACGACGACCGCGCCGTCGCCCGCTTCAAGGCCGCGTTGGGCGACCAGGTCGTGGACGTCAAGGTCTCCAAGCGCCTCGTGGACTCCGCCGCCTGCGTGGTCGGCGCCCACGACCAGATGCTCACCGAGCAGATGCGCCGCATGCTCGAAGCCGCCGGTCAGAAGCTCCCCGAAGAGAAGTACACGCTTGAACTCAACCTCGAGAGCCCGCTCGTGAAGAAGGCGCTCGCGGAAGCGAACCCCGAGAAGTTCAATGAATGGGCCGGGGTGATTCTCGACCAGGCGCTTCTCTCCGAACAGGGCTCGATCAAGGATCCCGCCGGGTTCCTCAAGCGCCTGAACGCTCTGCTCCTCGGCTGAGGCCGCTCCAATCCGCTCCCTTCACCCGCAGCCGGCCGCACCGGTGCGGGTTGAGGGGGCCTCAAAGACCGTCCGCTCGTGCGGCCTTCCTCGCCCTCTTGGACAAGAAGACTGCATCGGACGGTTTTTTTCATGGGCGGATGCAGGGTTTTCTGATGCAGGTCAGTCATCCCCCACCCGCGGGAGGAGGCGGGTATTCCCGAAGACGAGGAAAATACCGTCTTCTTGAAAAACACCTCCCCCGCCCCGCGCACCCCAGAAGCGGGGCGCCGCGAAAAAATGGAAGAAAGCCTCTCCAAAGTCCTCGCCTTCGTCTTCTTCATCGTTCTCGGTTGGTTCCTGCGCCGCTTCAACATCCTGAAGCCCGAAGCCTTCCACGCGATCAGCGCGCTCGTGATGTGCGTCACGCTCCCCTGCGTCACCGTCACGGGCCTCAACGGCATTGAGATCGGTGCGCAGCTCGCAGACATCGCGCTCATCGGCCTCGTCGCGAACGTGATCCTGCTCCTCATCGGCTTCGCCGTAACGATGCGCACGGCCGACCCGGATCTGCGCGACTTCCGGCGCCTCAACATCTCGGGCTTCTCCGTCGGTCCCTTCGTGATTCCCTACGTGCAGGCGTTTCTCCCGCCCGCGGGGCTTCTCACCGCGCTCGTCTTCGACCTCGGCAACGCCGTGATGGCCGCGGGCGGCAACTATGCGGTGATCTCCGGCTTCCGCGAGAAGACCTCGCCCGTGCGCATGGTGAAGGTGATCGCCAAGAAGCTCGCCACTTCGGGCCCCGTGATCGCCTTCTTCGTGATGATGGTGCTCTGCCTCATGCACGTCACGCTCCCCGCGGGAGTCGTGAACGCCGCGAAAATCGGCGCGGCCGCCAACACCTTTCTCTGCATGATCATGATCGGTGAGTCGATGAACCTCTCGCTCAACATGCGCGAATTCATCGACATTATGAAGATCCTCGTGCTGCGCTTCGTCTGCCAG
Source organism: uncultured Sutterella sp. (assembly GCA_905198475.1). Lineage (GTDB taxonomy): Bacteria > Pseudomonadota > Gammaproteobacteria > Burkholderiales > Burkholderiaceae_F > Sutterella. The sequence continues at coordinate 25,086 of CAJKCQ010000018.1, forward strand.
GTGACGCTCGCGCTCGTCTTCTACTACCTCCTCCCCTTCGACATCGAGGCGCGACGCGCGCTCGTGATCGTCGCACTCGCCCCCGTGCCGGCGATGAACCTCATCTACACGAGCCAACTGAAGGGCGACCTCGGACGCGCCGCCAACCTCAACTCCCTCTCCGTGGCGGTCGCAATCGCGACGATGTCCACGGCGATCACGCTGATGCAGTAGCGCTCCGCCTCCCGCTTTCCCACTCCGGGGGGAGCGGCTCCGAAGACGCTCTCCTCAGACGCAAAAGCCCGCGGCGATGCTGCATCGTCCGCGGGCTTTCGTCTTCTCGTGCCCTCGGGTAGGGAAGATTCAACGGATCTTTGAAGAGGGTCTGAACGTTCAGAACATCGTGTTCTGGTTGGCGGCTTCGGCCGGGACGTCCTGCGTGACGTTCCAGTGCTCGACGATGTGGCCGCCTTTGAGGCGAAAGCCGTCGAGCACGGCCTGTCCGCGGTCCTTCGGGCCGTTCGTCGAATGAACGTGCAGCCAGACGAGGTCGCCGTCGGCGGCGCTCCTCACGATTCGGGCGCTGAGCTCACGGCGCTCGGGCGGTCGTTCCTCGAACACATGAAGATCCTCGTCGCCTGGGCGGACGGCGCGGGGGCGCCCCGATCCGGAGTGCCCCCGCGCATTGCCCCATGCCGCCCGACGCCTCACGGTGCCCGAGGCGGCGAGGAGCCCTCTTCAGAAGGCGTGCACCTTCCCACCCGTGAAGCCCACGGGTTTGGCGTTCTTCGAAGGCTTGACGACGAGCGAGGGCTTCGTCTTCGCCGGGTCCGCCAGGGGCGCGATGCCGGAGACTGAGCCGTGGCGGCGCCGAAGCTCCTCGATGTCGCCGAACTCGATCGCGCGCTCGGGGCAGCTTTCGACGCAGACGGGCATGCCGCCCGCCGATGTGCGCTCGATGCAGGCGTCGCACTTCGTCATCTTGCGGCGCTGGCGATCGAGCTGCGGCGCACCATAGGGACAGGCGCGCGCGCACATGCCGCAGCCGATGCACTTCGCCGTGTCGATGAGGACGATGCCGTCCTCATCGCGCTTGTAGTGCGCTTTGGTCGGGCAGACCTTCACGCAGGCGGGATCCGCGCATTCGTTGCAGCCGATCGAGACGTAGTACGCGAAGACGTCGGCGCGCCAACAGCCGTTCTTGTCCTGCTTCCACTCGCCGCCTTCGTACTCCACGACGCGGCGGAAGTTGACGCCTGCGGGGGGATTGTTCTTGTCCGCGCAAGCAACCGAGCACGTCCGGCAGCCGGTGCAGCGCGAGACGTCGATGAAGAAACCTTTCTGTGCCATTTTCCACTACCTCCCTTACGCGTTCGCTTCCGTCTTCGCCTGCGGCGCCCGGCGCACATCGACGAGGATGTTGTGCTGGGCGTTGCCCTTGGCGTAGGGACTCGGGCGGTGGTTCGTGAGGGTGTTGATGCACCCGCCCACGTCGACGCGGACGCCCCCGATCATCTCGGGCTTGTACCAGGCGCCCTGCGGAATCGTCACGACGCCCGGCATGATGCGGGGCGTGACGCGGCAGGGAAGCTGCACGACGCCGCGGTCGTTGAAGACCTCTACGAGGTCGCCGTCGGCGATGCCGCGCGGGGCGGCGTCCACCGGGTTCAAGTAGACGGCGTCAGGATGGAGGCTTCTCAGGCGCGGGAGGTTGTGGAAGGTGGAGTGGATGCGGCCGTGACCGTGGAAGCCGAAACACTGCAGCGGGTACTTCTTCGCCGCAGCCGGGTCGCCCGGCATGTCCCAGGTGCGCCAGTACTGCGGCAGCGGCGTGATCTGGTCGCCCTCGGCGAGCACCCAGTCGGCCGTTTCCTTGGCGAGGCGCTCGGAATAGATTTCGATCCTGCCCGACGGAGTCTTGAGCGGATGCTTCTCAGGGTCCTTTCGGAAGCCTTCGAGCGCGAGCGGGTCCTTGCGGTAGTGCCAGACCTTCGCGAGGCCGTTCTTCCAGAAGGTTTCAAAGTCGGGGAGCTCCGGAACCTTCTTGCGGGTCTCCTCGTAGCACCAGCGCACCCACTCCTCCTGCGTGCGGCCTTCGGTGAACTCCGCCTCGAGTCCGAGTTCGCGCGCGATCATGCGGCAGATCTCCCAGGAGGGCTTCTGCTCAAATTCGGGCTCGCACGCCTTCTGAATGGCGAGCATTTCGGCGACGTCGCCGTGGCTGCCGCCCTGGCAGGCCGCGTCGGTGGTCTCCGGCCCGAGCGTATCGGGAAGCAGAATGTCGGCGTAGCGGCACGACGGCGTCATCATGTTGTCGCAGACCACGAGGAACTCGAGCTTCGACTCGTCCTGGAGCACGTCGTGCGTCCAGTTGCAGTCGCCGTGCTGGTTGATCATCGTGTTGCCGCCGCTGTTGATGATCATCTTGATGTTCTGCGTGAGCGCTTCAGCGCCCTTCAACCCATCGGTGCGGCGCGTCATCTCCTTGCCGCGCAGAATCGCGTCGGTCCAGAGGTAGCACGGAATCGTAGCCTTGACGGGATTCTTCCCGACGGGGAGGTAGACGGCCGGGAACGCCGTGTTGCCCTCGTGGGCGCCGGTGTTGGTGCCCGGGAGACCGACCTGGCCGAGGAGAATCGGCACCATGGCGATCGCGCGGCACGTGTCCTCGCCGTTCGCCTGACGCTGCGGGCCCCAGCCCTGCGAGACGAAGAGCGACTTCGTGCGGGCCATTTCATCGGCGAGCGCACGGATGCGGTCGGCCGGAATGCCGGTGATGGGCGCGGCCCATTCCGGCGTCTTGGCGATCCCGTCGGGACCGCGGCCGAGGATGTAGCTCTTGTAGTCGCCGTTCTTGGGTGCCGAGGCGGGAAGCGTTTTCTCGTCGTAGCCCACGCAGTAGCGGTCAAGGAACGCCTGGTCCACTTGATTCTTCGTGATCCACTCGAAGGCGAGCGCGGCGATCAGCGCCGCGTCCGTGCCCGGACGGATCGGCACCCACTCGTCGGCGCGCGTGCTCGCCGTATCGGTGAAGCACGGGTCGATCACGATGATCTTCGGACGCTTCTTCGAAAGCGCGAGGTCGATCTGGTAGCCCTTGCCGCCGCCCGAGGGGCGCGTCACGGACGGGTTGTTGCCGAAGAGCACGTAGAGCTCGGCGTCGGCGATGACCGACGGGAGCGACGAGGGGCGCCCGCCGTAGGTGAGCGGGAAGGCCGCAGCGCCCTGGGCGTTCGAGTAGCTGCCGTAGTACTTGAGAAACCCGCCCATGAGGTTCATCAGGCGCTGCCAGGCGCGGCGCGAGCTCACAAGCGACTGCTGCCCGGAGCAGTACTGCCAATAGATGGCTTCGTTGCCGTACGCTTCCTTGATGCGCTTCCATTCGGAGGCGATCGTACGGACGGCTTCGTCCCACGTGATGCGCTCGAACTTTCCTTCGCCGCGCTTGCCGACGCGCTTCATCGGGTACTTCAAACGGTCGGGCGAATAAATGCGCTCGCGCATCGAGCGGCCGCGCTGGCAGGCGCGGATCTGACGCGGCGCGTCCACGTCGTCGGGGAGCGTGTTGTCGGTTTCAATGCGGATCACGCGGCCCTGCTTCGTGAAGCACCGCACGGGGCAGCGCTGGCCGCAGTTGATGACACAGGCGCACCAGGAGACGGATTCGATGTCCTCCACGGCTGCAGCGACGGCGCGGGCGAGAGGCGTCATGGCGAGACCGGCGAGCGCAACCGCGGTGCGCATGAAGTCCCGCCGGGTGATGTTTGCATCCAGCATGTTGGGGTCCTTTGAGATGGATGGCTTGGGGCGGCCGCTCTCTAGATGCGTCCTCTCTTCAAGGCGGAGGACTTGTGGGTCGGGAGCGGGCGCGCGGGAAGAAGCCCTGCGCGGTCGACGCCGCGCTTTATGATAAGCGCCTGTTCCTGTTGGAAATTTTAGCCAACACCTCCTCAGGGCCGCTACGACAAAAGAAGGTTAGGTAGAAACACCTAGACGCCGCTCAAGCCGTTCCATGAAAGAGCGCCTCATCACGCTTTCCGCGCACCGCTCCCGCTCCGTCAGAACCCGATCCGCCTCGCGCTCCGTCCGGCGGTCTTCAGGGCGCACTCCTCCTCGAGGCGACTGATCAGCTCTTCGGCCGTGCGTACGGGCTTCATCAGGGAGCACCGGAGGACGGCGTCGAAGTCGCCCGGCGTGAGGCGCTCGAGCCGGCCGATCCGCCGCGCGAACCCGTCGGGGTCGCTCGGTGCGGGAAGACCAAGGGCCTCGAGGTGCCGGCGGGCGAGCGCCTGCGCCTGCGCGGGCGCAAGGTAGTCGAACTTCACCTTGAGGTCGAAGCGGCGGAGCGCGGCGCGGTCGAGCGTCTCAACCAAGTTGGTCGTCGCGCAGAAGATCCCGTCAAAGGCCTCGATCTGCGTAAGCATCTCGTTCACCGCGGTGGTCTCCCAGGAGTGACTGTTCCCGGAGCGGTCGAGGAGGAACGAATCGGCCTCGTCGATGAGAAGCACCGCACCCGCCTCCTCGGCCTCGCAGAAGGCGCCGGCGATGTTTTCTTCGGTCCCGCCGACGTAGCGGTCGAGGAGGTCGCTCGCGCGCTTCAGAACGAGCGGTCGCCCGAGTTCGCGGGCGAGCCACCGGACGCAGGCCGACTTTCCCGTCCCGGGCGGTCCGTAGAGGCAGAGCCGCCCGCGGCCCGCCCGGGCGAGCCCGTCGCGGACCGTCCCCAGGTCCGCATCGGCGTTCACGAACGCCGCGTCATATACCGCGGGCAGCGTCGCTGCGGACTTCGGGAGCCCTCGAAGTCCCTGCACGCGCAGCGTCCCGTTGATGAGGGACGCTGCCGCGTCGTCGCGCGCCTTTTCGGTCTGGAGTTCGAGCCGCCGGAGCGCCTCGGCCGCACGGGTCACGACCGCGGGCGCCGCACCTTCGGCCGCGGCGATCCGGTCGAGGAGCTCCCCGCTCACGAGGCCTTCGAGCGCCCGCGCGGCGATGCGGCGGCGGACGTCGGGCGGCGGCACCGGGATCTCGAGCACCATATCGAAGCGGCGGGCGTAGGCCGGGTCGAGGCCGGCGAGCGAGTTCGTGATCCAGAAGGTCGGCACGGGCGACGCCTCGAGCATCGTGTTGAGCGCGGCCTTGTTCTGACGCCGTTCGCTGCCGCGGTCCAGGAATCCCCCGCGCCGCACCTCGAGTCCGGCGCGGAAGACGTCTTCGGCTTCGTCGAGAACGAGAAGCGCGCCCGGCGTTTTGGAGAGGAGCTCGCCTGCGAGCGCCCAGCGCGCGAGCCGCGGCGTCGTGTCGCCTTCGCCGTGGCGGTTTCCCGGACTCACCTCGTGGAGCGTTGCGCCCACGGCGGCGGCGGCCGCGCGGGTGAGCTCGGTCTTCCCCGTGCCGGGCGGCCCGTAGAGGAGCACGTTGACGCCGGGCCGGGGGCGAGCGAGCACGGCGCGCAGATATTGCACGAGCATCTCCACGGATTGAGAGAGATGCGCGAAGTCCCCGAGCCCGAGCGTTCCCGGGCCGCAGATGGAGAAGGTTTTCGAAAAGATTTCGCCCACCGTCAGCTCCCGCTCGAAGAAGGCGCGCATGTCCACCTCTGCGTCGAAAGGCCTGAACCAGTCCTCGAGGTCATCGGGCGGGTCTGCGGAAAACTGCGCCGGCATGAGGAGGCCGATCCGGCAGAGCCGCCCGGAGACGTCCGCCACGTCCTCGGGCACCTCCCGCCCGAAGGCGGTCGAGAGCACTTCGCGGATCAATGCGCCGCCGCACTTCCCATAGTCGAATAGATTCGCCACCGCGCGCAGATCGGCGTCGCGCTCGACGCAGATCAAAAAGGCGAGCGTCTCCACTTCGTCTTCACCGAGCGCGAACGCCCGGGCGACCGCCGCGAGATTGCGCCCGAACGGCCCCTCGACCCGTTCGAGGAAGGGCCGGCGGTCCGCCGCCAACGCCGCCCTCAACGCGGTGAGCTCCTCGGGCGGCTCCTCGAGGGCTCCGAGGCCGAGCGCCGCGCGGGCGGCGTTCATCCATGCGAAGGCGCTGTCGCACGTCTCCTCAAAGCTTCTCTGCGGCACCCAGACCCTCGGCGATGCACGCGCCTCCCTGCGGGCGCGCGCCAGAAGCTCCGCCGCCCGGCTGCCGGACTGCGCGGGATCTTCAGGGGCCCTTGCGCCCGCGGCCCCTCCGCGCCCGTCAAGGTTCTCATCAAGAGGCGCGTCCTCGACGTCTTCGGCCCACTCGAGCGCGAGGTCAAGGGCGTCGACTTCCCGCATCAACGCGCGGTACGCCGGATTGCCGGCCGAAAGGCAGCTTCGCCGCCCGTAGTCGTTTCGGAGCTCAACGAGCCTCCAAGCGTCCGACCCCGCGAGGAGGTTCGCGATCCACCGGTCGGTCACGGCGCCGAGCGTGCGGGAGACCTCACGCCTGCCGCACGTCAGAAGGCGCTCGTCGTCGGCGGCGGGCCGGAAGCTGCGGAGGTGCTTCTTCATCTTCATTTTTCCTTCGTCCTATTTTTTTGAAGAGACAACACCATTATGCGCCTCTCTTGCGTCATAGCGTGACGCACTCGGACAAAAGCAGCCTGCCCGAAGATCGGACGGAACGCCGTTGCGGCGCTGCACCCAGCACCGGCAGGCCGTCACCAAATCGTCATCAAAGGTTCATGCGACCGAGACGGGGCGTTCATAGACTCGAATCCCGTTCGAGGCCGGAATCCCTCCGGCCGCACTGCCTTTGGACCCCAGGCGCCCGTCCCCCCGAGCAGGAGGACCCGCGCGGTCAGACAATCATGAGCATCACCCTTGCGGGCGTGACGAAGTCGTTTGGCGGCGTCACGGTGATCCCGCCGCTCAATCTTGAATTCGCGACGGGAGCGTTCACGACGCTCCTCGGGCCTTCGGGCTGCGGGAAGACGACGCTGCTGAGGATGATCGCGGGGCTAGAAACCCCCGACGCGGGTGAAATCCACTTCGACGGGAAGCCCGTCTGGAGCGGCGCGCAGGGCGTGAACCTGCCGCCCGAAGACCGCGGCATCGGCTTCGTCTTTCAGGACTTCGCGCTCTGGCCGCACCTCTCCGTCTTTGAGAACGTCGCCTTTGCGCTCCGTGCGCGCGGCGACCTCACGGACCTGAGGGCGCGCGTCGCCGAAGCCCTCTCGCTCGTTGGGCTCGCGGACTTCGCCAAACGGCGGGTTTCCGAGCTCTCGGGCGGCCAGCAGCAGCGCGTCGGATTCGCCCGCGCGATCGTCCCGCGCCCGAAGATCATCCTCTTCGACGAGCCGCTCTCGGCGCTCGACGCCCTGCTGCGCGAAACCATGCGCTTTGAGATCACCGCGATCACGCGGCGCCTCGGCATGACCTCCATCTTCGTCACGCACGACCAGATGGAGGCGATGAGCATGAGCGACCGGATCGTCGTGATGCTGAAGGGCGCCGTCGAACAGACGGGGACGCCCGAAGAGATCTACCGGCACCCGGCAACCCGCTTCACCGCCGACTTCGTCGGAAAGTCGAACTTCATCGACGCGACGCACCTCTTCCGCCCCGAATCCGCCGGCCTGCTCCTCGGGGACGCCCCCGCTCCCGACCCCGTCTGCGAAATCTTCCGCGCCTCAGTCGAGCGGGTCGAATACCTCGGAAACCGCTGGCTCGTCGAAGCGAACGCCGCAGGCCGCCGCTGGCGGCTTGAAGCCCGCCGGCCGCTTCCCGTCGGTACGTCGCTGCGCGTGGCCGTCCACCCCGCCGACATCGTGCAGGTGGGCGCCTGAACCGCCTCCGGCTCCAACCCATTCATCTTCAACCTCAGGGAGGATCATCGAGAAATGCTCAAGAACATGCTTGCCGCCGGCGTCGCCGCCGCGGTGCTCTTCTCCGGTGCGGCCGTCGTCTCCGCCGCCGAGAATTCGGTGACGGTCTACATGCCTTCGCCCAAGGGCCTCAACGCCAAGTACGTCGCCGCCTTCGAGAAGGAGACCGGCATCAAGGTGAAGCTCTTCGAAGGCACGACGGGCAAGATCCTCGCGCGCCTCGAAGCCGAGAAGGCGAACCCGGTCGCCGACGTGGTGGTCCTCGCCTCCTGGTCCGACGGCCTCGCCTTGACGCACTCCCCGCCCTGAAGGACGGGGATTCTCCACTTGACCAACGCTCAGC
>CAJKCQ010000019.1 GCA_905198475.1 uncultured Sutterella sp.
CCGTGAAGGCGGCCACACCGTCGGCGCCGGCGTCGTCGCCACGATCATCGAGTAAATAACGGTTGCTTTTCTCCCCGTGCACGCGGGGAGAAAAACTCCCGCATCCGACTTGATCGGCAGAGGGAGCGGAGGTATACTCCGCTCCCTCTGTTCTTTTACTGTTCTTTTTTCTAGGAAAACGAAATGCAGTCTCAGCGCATTCGCATCCGCCTCAAGGCCTACGACTACAAGCTCATCGACCAGTCCGCCCTCGAGATCGTCGACACCGCCAAGCGCACCGGCGCCGTGGTTCGTGGCCCTGTTCCCCTTCCCACGCGCATCCAGCGCTTCGACATCCTCCGCTCGCCGCACGTCAACAAGACGAGCCGTGATCAGCTCGAGATCCGTACGCACCAGCGCCTCATGGACATCGTCGATCCGACCGACAAGACCGTCGACGCCCTCATGAAGCTCGATCTTCCGGCCGGCGTGGACGTCAAGATCAAGGTTCAGTAACCTTTGAAGATTTTGCTGTAAAAAATCGGACTTTCGATTGCACGGAGTCCGGTGTACAGCTAGAATCGCGCCTTTCTTGTCCCCTTGGGAAGACTTCCTTCGTCTCTGTGTGAAGAGAAGTCAGGGACATTTTTGATGAAATCGGTCCCGGCCAATCGCAGCCGGGGTGGAGAAAACAATGAGTGAAAAGCTCGGCCTCGTCGGTCGCAAGATCGGCATGACGCGTATCTTCACGGATGACGGCGCTTCCGTTCCCGTGACCGTGCTCGACGTGTCGAACAACCGCGTCACCATGGTCAAGACGCAGGAAACTGACGGCTACACCGCCGTTCAGGTCGCGTACGGCACGAAGAAGCCCTCGCGCGTCAACAAGCCGCTCGCCGGCCAGTTTGCCAAGGCTGGCGTCGAAGCTGCCTGCACCCTTAAAGAGTTCCGCATCGATGCGGAGAAGGTCGCCGAATTCAAGCCCGGCCAGACCCTCTCTGTCGAAATCTTCACGGAAGGCCAGAAGGTCGACGTGACGGGTACGACCATCGGTAAGGGTTTTGCCGGCGCCATCAAGCGCCACCACTTCTCGTCCAACCGCGCTTCGCACGGCAACTCCGTGACGACGAATGCTCCCGGCTCCATCGGTAACCGTCAGGACCCGGGCCGCGTGTTCCCCGGCAAGCGCATGGCCGGCCACCTCGGCGACGTCCGCCGCACGACCCAGAACCTCGTGGTTGCCCGTGTCGACGTGGAACGTCAGCTTCTTCTGGTTCGCGGTGCCGTTCCGGGCGCCAAGGGCGGTGAAGTGATCGTCCGTCCTGCTGTTAAGGCGTAAGGAGCGAAACAATGGAACTCAATATCCTGAACGAACAGGGCAAGGTTGAAGCTGCCGACGCCGTGTTCGGTCGCGAATACAACGAAGCCCTGGTGCACCAGATCGTGGTCGCCTTCCAGGCCAACGCTCGTCTTGGCACCCGCGCGCAGCTCAACCGCCGCGACGTGCACCACTCGACGAAGAAGCCCTGGCGCCAGAAGGGCACCGGCCGCGCCCGTTCGGGCATGACCTCCTCGCCGCTGTGGCGTGGTGGTGGCCGCACCTTCCCGAACACCCCCGACGAAAACTTCTCGCAGAAGGTCAACAAGAAGATGTACCGTGCCGGTATGGCTTCGATCTTCTCGAAGCTCGTCGCGGACGAACGCTTCGTCGTCGTCGAAACGATCAAGGCTGAAACGCCGAAGACCAAGGACTTCGCCGCTCAGCTCAAGACGCTCGGCTTCACCACGCGCACCCTCGTCATCATTGGTGAGGAAGAACTTGACGACAACATCATCCTCGCCTCGCGCAACCTGAAGGATGTGCTCGTCGTTACGCCCCGCTATGCGGATCCGCTGTGCCTTCTCTACTTTGACAAGGTCGTGGCCACCAAGGCGGCTGTTGCTCAGATCGAGGAGATGTTGGCATGAATCAGGAACGTCTGATGAAGGTGCTCGTCGGCCCCATCGTCTCCGAAAAGAGCACGATGATCGGTGAGAAGCACAATCAGGTCTCTTTCGTCGTCGTCCCGGACGCGACGAAGTCCGAAGTTAAGTCCGCTGTTGAGCTGCTCTTCAAGGTGCAGGTCAGCGCTGTTCAGATTCTTAACCAGAAGGGCAAGCAGAAGCGCTTCGGCCGCTACATGGGCAAGCGCAACGACGTTCGCAAGGCGTACGTCACGCTCGCCGCTGGGCAGGAAATCAAGTTCGAGCAAGAGGTGATGTAATGGCTCTCGTCAAACTCAAGCCGACGTCTCCCGGCCGCCGTCACGCGGTCAAGGTTGTCAACAAGGAGCTCCACAAGGGCAAGCCCTGGGCCGCTCTCGTTGAGAAGAAGAATCGTACGAACGGCCGCAACAACAACGGCCACATCACCTGCCGTCAGCGCGGTGGTGGTGCCAAGCGTGCGTACCGCATCATCGACTTCAAGCGCATGAAGGACGGCATCCCCGCCCGCGTCGAGCGCATTGAATACGATCCGAACCGTTCCGCGAACATCGCCCTCGTGCTGTACGCCGACGGTGAGCGCCGCTACATCATCGCTCCGAAGGGCCTGACCGTCGGTCAGGAGATCTTCAACGGTCCCGAGTCGCCGATCAAGGTCGGCAACACGCTCCCGCTGCGCAACATCCCGGTCGGCTCGACGATTCACTGCATCGAGCTCCTCCCGGGCAAGGGCGCCCAGCTCGTGCGCGCCGCCGGTGCCTTCGGCCAGCTGATCGCCCGTGAAGGCGAGTACGCTCAGGTCCGTCTGCGCTCCGGTGAAGTTCGCCGCGTCCTCATCGAATGCCGCGCCACCATCGGCACCGTCGGCAACGAAGAGAACAGCCTGCGCGAACTCGGCAAGGCCGGTGCGAAGCGCTGGCGCGGCATCCGTCCGACGGTTCGCGGCGTTGCCATGAACCCGGTGGATCATCCGCACGGCGGCGGCGAAGGCAAGACCGGCACTGGCCGCGCTCCTGTCACGCCTTGGGGTCAGCTCACGAAGGGCTACCGCACCCGCAACAGCAAGCGCACGGATTCCATGATCATCCAGCGCCGTTACAGCAAGTAAGGGAGCCCTAGAATGTCTCGCTCTTTGAAAAAAGGCCCGTTCGTTGACGGGCACCTCATGAAGAAGGTTGAAGCCGCCCAGGCGAGCCGCGACAAGCGTCCGCTCAAGACCTGGTCGCGTCGTTCGACGATCGTTCCGGAATTCATCGGTCTGACCATCGCCGTTCACAACGGCCGTCAGCACGTGCCGGTCTACATCAACGAAAACATGGTCGGCCACAAGCTCGGCGAATTTGCGCTCACCCGCACGTTCAAGGGTCACGCTGCCGGCGACAAGAAGGTGGGTAAGTAAATGGAAACGACAGCTAAAGTTCGCGGCGTTCGCCTTTCCGCCCAGAAAGGTCGCCTCGTTGCCGATCTCATCCGCGGCAAGACCGTTGACCAGGCGCTGAACATTCTGGAGTTCACCCAGAAGCGCGCCGCCGGCATCGTCCGCAAGGCGCTTGAGAGCGCGATCGCCAACGCCGAGCACAACTTCGGCGCCGACATCGACGAGCTCGTCGTGACGAAGATCCATGTTGAGAAGGCCGCCACGCTGCGCCGTTTCGGGGCCCGCGCCAAGGGCCGCGGCACGCGCATCAACAAGCAGACGAGCCACATCTACATCACCGTCGGCGACGGCGAAAGCTAAGAAACAGGTGAATTACCATGGGTCAGAAAATTAATCCCACCGGCTTCCGCCTCCCGGTTACGCGCAACTGGACGTCGCGCTGGTACGCGAACGGCCGCGACTACCCGAGCACGCTGCAGGAGGACCTGAAGGTCCGCGCCTTCCTCCTGAAGAAGCTCCGCAATGCGTCCGTCTCCCGCGTGCTCATCGAGCGTCCGGCCAACAACGCGCGCATCACGATCTTCACGGCCCGTCCGGGCATCGTGATCGGCAAGCAGGGCGCCGACATCGAAGCTCTGAAGGCTGAAGTTCAGAAGATGATGGGCGTGCCCGTGCACGTCAACATCGAAGAAGTCCGCCGTCCCGAGCTTGACGCCAAGCTCATCGCCGACGGCATCACGCAGCAGCTCGAAAAGCGCGTGATGTTCCGCCGCGCCATGAAGCGCGCCATGCAGAACGCCATGCGCCTCGGCGCCCTCGGCATCAAGGTGCAGTCCTCCGGCCGTCTCAACGGCGCGGACATTGCCCGCGACGAGTGGTACCGTGAAGGCCGCGTGCCCCTGCAGACCCTGCGCGCCAACATCGACTACGCCACGAGCGAAGCTCACACGACGTACGGTGTTGTCGGCGTCAAGGTGTGGGTCTACAAGGGAGACAACTTCGGCGCGGAAGAACCCGCCGACGTTCAGGCTCCCCGCGATGACCGCCGCGGTCGCCGTGGTGATCGTGCCGGCAAGCCCGGTGCGCGCCGCAACAACGGCCGCCGCAACGATATGAAGCAGGACCGCGCTCCCCGCAAGCCGGCTGCTAAGGACGGAGAATAACGATGCTGCAGCCTAATCGTCGCAAGTACCGCAAGGATCAGAAGGGCCGCAACTACGGCCTCGCCACCCGCGGTGCGAACGTTTCCTTCGGTGAGTTTGGTCTGAAGACGCTCGAGCGCGGCCGCATCACGGCCCGCCAGATCGAGGCCGCGCGCCGTGCCATTACGCGCCACATCAAGCGCGGCGGCCGCGTCTGGATCCGCATCTTCCCGGACAAGCCCATTTCGAAGAAGCCCGCCGAAGTCCGTATGGGTAACGGTAAGGGCAATCCTGAATTCTGGGTCGCGCTGGTCCAGCCGGGCCGCGTGCTCTACGAAATGGACGGCGTGGAAGAGTCGCTCGCCCGCGAAGCCTTCGCGCTCGCAGCCGCCAAGCTGCCCGTGAAGACGACGTTCGTTGTCCGCCAGGTCGGCATGTAATTTACAAGGAGACACGGACATGAACGCTAATGAACTGCGTGCCAAGAGTGAGACCGAGCTCAAGCAGGAACTGCAGGATCTTCTGAAGACGCACTTCAAGCTGCGCATGCAGAAGGCCACCCAGCAGTTGGCGAACACGGCTTCGCTGCGTCAGACGCGTCGCGACATCGCGCGCGTTCGCACCATCCTCACCCAGAAGGCGACCACGAAATGACCGAACAGACGAAGGAATCGCTCACCCGCACCCTCGAGGGCGTGGTGACGAGCAACAAGATGGACAAGACGGTCACCGTTCTTGTCGAGCGCAAGGTCAAGCACCCGCTCTACGGCAAGTACGTCGTCAAGAGCAAGAAGTACCACGCGCACGACGAGCTCGGCTGCGGCGAGGGTGATCGCGTCGAAATTCAGGAAACCTCTCCGATCGCGAAGACGGTCTCCTGGACGGTGACGAAGATCCTCGAGAAGGCCGAAGTCCTCTAAAAAAATCGCGCAAGGGGTGAAAAAAACACCCCGAACCGCTTGCAAAGCAGCTGAGCACTCAGCTATATTTGCACCCCGTCGCCCGGATGCCACTTTCGGTGGGATTCCGGGCGATGCATTTCTTAGTCCGGTGTCCGCACGTGCACGAAACGAGCTGCGCGTACCGCTGGCACGGGGCCTCATCCCCGCAATACGGGGCCAATACTGTCCGCGTATGCGGAATAAGTTGGGAAATTTTCACTAATGATTCAGATGCAAAGCCGACTGGACGTCGCCGATAACACGGGCGCCCGTTCAGTGATGTGTATCAAGGTGTTGGGCGGCTCGAAGCGCCGTTACGCCAACATCGGCGACGTCATCAAGGTGACGGTCAAGGAAGCGGCCCCGCGCGGCCGCGTGAAGAAGGGCGAGGTCTACAACGCTGTTGTGGTCCGCACCGCTCACGGCGTTCGTCGTCCCGACGGTTCGAAGATCGCCTTCGACGGCAATGCCGCCGTCCTCCTCAACAACAAGCTGGAGCCGATCGGCACCCGCATCTTCGGGCCGGTGACGCGCGAACTGCGCACTGAGCAGTTCATGAAGATCGTGTCCCTCGCTCCTGAAGTGATCTAATCGAGGAGAGAACATGCAGCGCATTCGTAAGGGCGACCAGGTTGTGGTCATCGCCGGCCGCGACCGCGGCACCAAGGGCACGGTTATCGCCCGCGTTGATGAGCGCCACGTCATCGTGGAAGGCGTCAACGTCGTGAAGAAGGCCGTTCGTCCGAACCCCGCCGCCGGCATTGAGGGCGGCATCGTCGACAAGACCCTCCCGATCGATCAGTCCAACGTCATGCTGGTCAACCCGGAAACGGGCAAGGGCGAACGCATCGGCTTCAAGGAAGTTGATGGCAAGAAGGTTCGCGTGTTCAAGTCCAATGGCGCCGTCGTCGGTGCCAAGGCCGAATGAGGGTGACCATGTCGCGTTTCAACTCCCTTTACCACGACACCATTGTTCCCGAACTGATGAAGAAGTTCGGCTACAAGACGGTCATGCAGGTTCCCCGCATCACCAAGATCACGCTCAACATGGGCGTCGGTGAGGCCGTGAACGACAAGAAGCACATCGAGAACGCCGTCGGCGACATGACCAAGATCGCCGGTCAGAAGCCGCTCGTCACCCGCACCCGCAAGGCCATCGCGAACTTCAAGATCCGCGAAAACATGCCGATCGGCTGCATGGTCACGCTGCGCGGCGAGCGCATGTACGACTTCCTCGACCGCCTCGTGACGATTGCCTTCCCGCGCGTGCGCGACTTCCGCGGCGTGTCTGGTCGTGCTTTCGACGGCCGTGGCAACTACAACATCGGTCTGAAGGAACAGATCATCTTCCCGGAAATCGAGTACGACAAGATCGACGCGATCCGAGGGATGAACATTTCGATTACCACGACGGCGAAGACCGACGAGGAAGCCAAGGCGCTCCTCTCCGGTTTCAGCTTCCCGTTCCGCAACTGAGGTTGACGCAAAATGGCAAAACTTGCTCTCATTAACCGCGAAGCCAAGCGCCGCGCGACGGTCGCCAAGTTCGCGGCCAAGCGCGCCGCCCTCAAGGCCATCATCAACGACGCTACCCGCACGATGGATGAACGTCTCGACGCCCGCGCCCAGCTCGAAAAGCTGCCGCGCAATGCGTCGCCGGTCCGCCTGCGCAACCGCTGCGCGATCACCGGCCGTCCCCGTGGCAATTTCCGTAAGTTCGGTCTTTGCCGTGAAATGATCCGTGACGCCGCCATGCGCGGTGACATCCCCGGCCTCCAGAAGGCCAGCTGGTAAGCGAGGAGATTGCGAAATGAGTATGAGTGATCCGATCGCCGACATGCTGACCCGCATCCGCAACGGTCAGATGGTCGACAAGGCTGCGGTGGTTATGCCTTCCTCGAAGCTGAAGGTTGCCATCGCCAAGGTCCTCAAGGACGAAGGCTACATCGAGAACTACGAAGTCGCGGCCAACAACGGCAAGGCTGAGCTCAACGTGACGCTCAAGTACTATGCCGGCCGCCCGGTTATCGAACGCCTCGAGCGCGTGTCCCGTCCGGGCCTGCGCATCTACAAGAACCACGACAGCATCCCCCAGGTGATGAACGGTCTCGGCATCGCGATCGTTTCGACCCCGAAGGGCGTGATGACGGACCGCGCCGCCCGCGCGGCCGGCGTCGGCGGCGAAGTTCTCTGCTACGTCGCCTAACCCGAGGAGTGAGAAATGAGTCGTATCGCTAAGATCCCCGTCGCCCTCGCCAAGGGCGTGACGGTTACCCTCACGCCCGACTATGTGACCGTCAAGGGTCCGGTCGGCGAGGTGAAGATGCACGTTCTTCCTCTGGTCAAGGTCACGGAGGCCGAAGGCCACCTGCACTTCGAGCAGCTCGATGACTCCCGCGATTCCAACGCGAACGTCGGCACGATGCGTGCCCTCGTGAACGACATGGTCAAGGGTTGCGCCCACGGCTTTGAGAAGCGCCTCGCCCTCGTCGGCGTCGGCTACCGCGCTCAGGCCCAGGGCGACAAGCTCAACCTGTCGCTCGGCTTCTCGCACCCGGTCGTGCACCAGATGCCCGCCGGCATCAAGGTCGAGACGCCCACCCCGACGGAAATCGTCATCAAGGGCGCCGACAAGCAGAAGGTTGGTCAGACGGCCGCGGAAATCCGCGCCTACCGTGCTCCCGAACCCTACAAGGGCAAGGGCGTCCGCTATGCGAACGAGCACGTTGTGATCAAGGAAACCAAGAAGAAGTAATTCGGACGTTAGAAGATGATCAACAAGAAACAAAGCCGCCTGCGTCGTGCCCGCGCCACGCGCGCCCGCATTCTGCTGCAGAAGGTCGATCGCCTGACGGTCCATCGCACCAATCTGCACATCTACGCCAGCATCATTTCGGCCGACAACGGCCGCACGCTCTGCTCCGCCTCGACGATCGAGCCGGAAGTGCGCGCTCAGCTCGCCAACCAGACGGGCCGTGGCGGCAACGTTGCCGCCGCCAAGCTCGTTGGCGCTCGCATCGCCGAGAAGGCGAAGGCCGCCGGTATCGAAACCTGCGCCTTCGACCGCTCTGGCTACCGTTACCACGGCCGTGTCGCCGCGCTTGCTGAAGCTGCGCGCGAAGCCGGCCTCAAGTTCTAACCGAGGTGCTGGCAATGGCTAAGGTTCAAGGTAAAAACGCGGTCGAGGAACAGGACGACGGCCTGCGTGAAAAGATGATCGCGGTCAACCGCGTCTCCAAGACGGTCAAGGGCGGCCGCATCCTCGCCTTCGCGGCGCTCACCGTTGTGGGCGACGGCGACGGCTCCATCGGCATGGGCACGGGCAAGTCCCGCGAAGTGCCGCAGTCCGTCTCGAAGGCCATGGAACGCGCCCGTCACTCGATGAAGCGCGTCCCGCTCAAGAGCGGCACGCTGCATCACGCCGTCGAGGGCCGTCACGGCGCCTCCCGCGTGATCATGATGCCGGCTCCGGAAGGCTCCGGCGTGATCGCCGGCGGCCCGATGCGCGCCGTCTGCGAAGCCGTTGGCATCCGCAACGTCGTTGCGAAGGCCTACGGCTCGACCAATCCGTACAACCTCGTCCGTGCGACGCTCAACGCCCTCTCCAACCTCCGCAGCCCCGCTGAGATCGCTGCGAAGCGCGGCAAGACGGTCGAAGAGCTCCTCGGCTAATCCGGAGACCAAGACATGTCCGAAAAGAAGACCATCAAGGTCACTCTGGTGAAGAGCCCGATCGGTACGAATGCGGATCACCGCGCCACCGTTCTCGGTCTCGGCCTGAAGAAGATCCACCAGACGCGCGAGCTCGAAGACACGCCCGCCGTCCGTGGCATGATCACCAAGGTCGCGTACCTCGTGCGCGTCGAATGATCCGAAGGATGACCCAAAATGCGTTTGAATACCATCAGCCCCGCTGAGGGCTCGAAGCACGCTCACCACCGCGTCGGCCGCGGCGTGGGCAGCGGCTGGGGCAAGACCGCGGGTCGCGGTCACAAGGGCCAGAAGTCGCGTGCCGGCGGCTTCCACAAGGTCGGTTTCGAAGGCGGTCAGATGCCGATGTATCGCCGCCTCCCGAAGCGCGGCTTCACGTCCCTCTCCCGCAAGTTCGTCGAAGTGGTTCGCCTCTCCGATCTCGAACGTCTCGGCGTTGAAGAAGTCGATCTGCTCGTCCTCAAGGAGGCCGGCGTCGTTTCCTCGCTCGCTCAGAACGCCCGCGTGATCCTGTCGGGTGCCATCACCCGCAAGGTGACGGTGCGCGGTCTCGGCGTCACGAAGGGTGCCCGCGCTGCCATCGAGGCGGCCGGCGGCTCCATCGCTGAGTAAAGAGATCAACCTGCAAAGAGGATAGGACGTGGCGACCAGCCCCAGCTCAAAACAGCAGTCTGGCCTCAGCAAGTACGGCGACCTCAAGGGTCGCCTGATCTTCCTGGCGCTTGCACTCGTTGTATACCGTATCGGCGCTCACGTGCCGGTTCCCGGTATTGATCCCGATATGCTCCAGCAGCTGTTCAATCAGCAGCAGGGCGGCATTCTCGGGCTGTTCAACATGTTCTCCGGCGGCGCCCTCTCGCGCTTCTCCGTCTTCGCGCTCGGCATCATGCCGTACATCTCGGCGTCTATTATTTTCCAGATGCTGTCGTACGTGCTGCCGTCGCTTGAGGCGATCCGCAAAGAGGGCGAGCAGGGCCGTAGAAAGATCACGCAGTACACCCGCTACGGGACGTTGCTGCTGGGTCTCTTCCAAGGCTTCGGCATCGCCGTTGCGCTCGAAACGCAACCCGGGCTCGTCGTCGATCCCGGCTTCCTCTTCCGCATTACGACGACCGTTTCGCTGCTCACGGGCACCATGTTCCTCATGTGGCTCGGCGAGCAGATCACCGAGCGCGGTCTCGGCAACGGCATTTCGATCATCATCTTCGCCGGCATCGTGGCCGGGCTCCCGACGGGTACGAGCGGCTTGTTCCAGCTCGTCTCCACGGGTGCCATCAGCCCGCTCGCCGCGATCTTCGTGATCGCGATCGTCCTCGCCGTCACCGCCTTCGTGGTCTTCGTCGAACGCGGTCAGCGCCGCATCACGGTCAACTACGCCAAGCGCCAGATCGGCAACAAGATCTACGGCGGGCAGAGCTCGTATCTGCCCCTCAAGATGAACATGTCGGGCGTCATTCCCCCGATCTTCGCTTCGTCTCTGATCCTGTTCCCGGCGACGCTCGCCGGCTGGTTCACCTCGGGCGACTCCACGCGTTGGATCCGCGATCTCGCGGCCGCGCTCTCGCCCGGGCAGCCGCTCTACACGCTGCTCTACGCAGCGCTCATCGTGTTCTTCGCGTTCTTCTACACGGCGTTGGTCTTCAACCCGAAGGAGACCGCCGAGAACCTGAAGAAGAGCGGCGCGTTCATCCCCGGCATCCGTCCGGGCGACCAGACGGCCCGCTACATCGACCGCGTGCTGCTGCGTCTGACGCTCGGCGGTGCGGCCTATCTGGTTTTCGTGTGCCTCGTGCCTGAATTCCTGAACCTCAAGTTCAACGTCCCCTTCTACTTCGGCGGCACCTCGTTGCTGATCGTGGTGGTCGTGACGATGGACTTCATGAGCCAGGTCCAGGCGTACATGATGACGCACCAGTACGAAAACCTGCTGCGGAAGACCAACTTCCGCGGTCTGTCCCGGAAGTAATGAAAGGACGGGCCCGCCCCTCAAAGACGGGTCCACTCCGATCCCCACTTCCTGCGGAAGTAGATCAAATGTCCCGAGGGCGGCCAGATGGCCGCCCTTTGGGCTACCTTGGAGGCGCTCGGCCGCCGCGGAGCTCCACTCCGACGGGACCGCTCAAGCCCTCCGACCTCGTGCAGCCCCTCTGGGAGGCAAAACTTGAAGCCCGGGCCTCACTTCGGTTGCACGAACGTTCATTGTCGATTATTATTCGACGTTTCTGCCGTGTGGGCATCGAAATTCCAAGCTCATCAGCTTGTGGAGACTATTAAATGAAGGTTAGAGCTTCAATTAAGAAAATGTGCCGCAACTGCAAGATCATCAAGCGCAAGGGCGTTGTTCGAGTGATCTGCACTGACCCGCGTCACAAGCAGCGTCAAGGCTAAAGAGGTAACACAATGGCTCGTATCGCCGGTATCAATATTCCGCCGCAGCAGCACGCTGAGATCGGTCTGACCGCCATCTATGGCATCGGCCGTCCCCGCGCCCGCCTGATCCTGAACACCTGCGGCATCCCCTGCACGAAGAAGGTCCAGGACCTCACCGACGCCGAACTCGAACGCATCCGCGATGCCGTCTCGAAGTTCACCGTCGAAGGCGACCTCCGTCGTGAAATTCAGCTTTCGATCAAGCGCCTCATCGACCTCGGCACCTATCGCGGCATGCGTCATCGCCGCGGCCTCCCGGTCCGTGGTCAGCGTACCCGCACCAACGCCCGCACCCGCAAGGGCCCGCGCAAGGTTGGCGTCACGCTTAAGAAGTAATTAAAGGTAAGTTATGGCTGGCAACAACACCAAGTCCTCCGCCAACGCCCGCGCCCGCAAGAAGGTCCGCAAGGTCGTTACGGAAGGCATCGCTCATATTCACGCCTCGTTCAACAACACGATCGTGACGATCACCGACCGTCAGGGCAACGCCATCGCTGCCTCGTCGTCGGGTGCGCAGGGCTTCAAGGGCTCGCGCAAGTCCACGCCGTTCGCCGCCCAGGTGGCCGCGGACCACGCCGGCAAGATCGCTCTCGAGCACGGCCTGAAGAACATCGAAGTCCGCATCTGGGGCCCTGGTCCCGGCCGCGAGTCTTCCGTGCGTGCGCTCAATGCGCTCGGCATCCGCGTCACCTCCATCCAGGACGTGACCCCGATCCCGCACAACGGCGTTCGTCCCTCCAAGCGTCGCCGCGTCTAACACTCCAGAATTTTCCATTCTGTTGAATCCCGCGTCCGGATCCGCATGCTGAGGCGGAACGGACTGAATGTAGGGAGTCCTACAGGATAAGAGAGGCATTTTTAAATGGCACGATATCTCGGTCCCAAGCTCAAGCTTTCGCGTCGCGAAGGCATTGACCTGAATCTGAAGAGCGCCCGTCGTTCGTTTGAGTCCAAAGTCAAGGACGTCGGCTCCAAGCCGGGCCAGCACGGCAAGATTTCCGGAGCCCGCATGTCCGACTATGGCAACCAGATGCGTGAAACGCAGAAGGCCAAGCGCATGTACGGCGTTCTCGAGCGGCAGTTCCGCCGCTACTTCGCTGAGGCTGCCCGCCTGCGCGGCAACACCGGCGAAAAGCTCCTTCAGCTCCTTGAGAGCCGCCTTGACAACGTCGTCTACCGCATGGGCTTCGGCTCGACGCGCGCGGAAGCCCGCCAGCTCGTCAGCCACGGCGCCATCGTGGTGAACGGCCGCAAGGTGAACATCCCCTCCTACTCCGTCCGCGCCGGCGACGTCGTCTCCGTCCGCGAGAAGGCTCAGAAGCAGGTCCGCATCGCCGAGGCTCTCGACCTCGCGCAGCAGAACGGCTTCCCGGCCTGGGTTGAAGTGGATGCCAAGAAGTTCACCGGCACCTTCAAGAACCTTCCGGCCCGCGACGAAGTCGCCCCGGAAATCAACGAAGCGCTCATCATCGAACGCTACTCCCGCTGATCTGGGAGGATCCCCTGGGCGCCGGCTCACCCCGGCGCTCTCCGGGTCGAAAGATCGATGCACACACGGCGAAAACGCAGCCCCTCTTTTGTCGGGCTGCGTTTTCTTCTTCACCGGCCGCTCACCGTCCGGCGGAGATTCATCGGCAAGCCGGAGTCCCTTCAAGAGCGACGCCGGTTTGCCGATGCATCTAAAATGCATCTGTTTAGGGTCTGGCCGCCGCAGTCGCGCCTTCCTTGCGTCCGCGGCCATGATCTTCCTTTCAGCCTTATCGGTGTAACGAGCCGAGGGTATTGAACCAGAAGGAACACTGAAGAGATGGCGAACACTGCTCTCCTCAAGCCCACCAGCGTCGACGTCGACGTTGATCCGCAGAACCCCAACAAGGCCGTCATCACGCTCGAACCGTTCGAGCGCGGGTACGGTCACACGCTCGGCAACGCCCTGCGCCGCATCCTGCTCTCCTCCATGGTCGGCTTTGCCCCCACGGAAGCGCAGATCACCGGCATCGTGCACGAGTACTCCCAGATCGACGGCGTCCTCGAGGACGTGGTCGACATCCTGCTCAACCTCAAGGGCGTGGTCTTCAAGCTCGAGAAGCGCGATGAAGTCACGGTGATGCTGCGCAAGGACGGTGAAGGCACGGTCACGGCCGCCGACTTCGATCTTCCGCACGACGTCACGGTCCTCAACCCCGAGCACGTGATCGCCCACCTCTCCGGCGGCCGCCTCGAGATGCAGGTGAAGATTGAGAAGGGCCGAGGCTATCAGCCCGGCGACGTCCGCGGCTTCCGCGACGACTACTCGAAGAGCTCCATCGGCCGCATCATCATGGATGCGTCCTTCTCGCCGATCCGCCGCGTCGCCTACCAGGTGATGGCCGCCCGCGTCGCTCAGCGCACCGACCTCGACAAGCTCGAGATCACGATTGAGACGAACGGCGCCATCGGCCCCGAAGAGGCCCTGCGCGAGTCCGTGCGCATCCTCCAGGACCAGCTCGCCGTCTTCGGTTCGATCCATCCGGAACAGGGCCTCGAAGGCCAGAAGGCCGACACCGCCGCGAACAATCCGCCGCCGCTCGACCCGATCCTGCTGCGCCCGGTCGACGACCTCGAACTCACGGTCCGTTCGGCCAACTGCCTCAAGGCCGAGAGCATCTACTTCATCGGCGACCTCATCCAGCGCACCGAGAACGAGCTCCTCAAGACTCCGAACCTCGGCCGCAAGTCGCTCAACGAGATCAAGGAAACGCTCGCCGCCCACGGCCTCACGCTCGGCTCCAAGCTCGAGAACTGGCCGCCCGCCGGCAACAACGGCATGAACGGTCTCGAGCGCTGAGTCTTTTTCAGCTCTCAGACTTGAAGACGAAGGGCGCGGTCCGCTAAAATCGCGCCTTTCGTTTGTACCGCGTCCCCACCCGACCGCTTCACTTCCGAAGTGAGGATAGAAGATGACGGGGAGGGCGCTCCCAAGCCGGCGCATCCGCGCCGGCCGGATTTTTTAGATTCAAGGAAGCAAAAAAATGCGTCACCGCAACGGCTACCGCAAGCTCAACCGCACCTCCTCGCACCGCCTCTCCATGCTCCGCAACATGGCCTGCTCGCTCATCACGCATGAAGCGATTCGCACCACGCTGCCGAAGGCCAAGGAGCTGCGCCGCGTCGTCGAACCCCTGATCACGCTCGCCAAGGAGCCCACCGTCGCCAACAAGCGCCTCGCCTTCAACCGCCTGCGCGACCGCGACGTCGTCGTCAAGCTCTTCAACGAAGTCGCTCCGCGCTTCGCCAACCGTCAGGGCGGCTACACCCGCATCCTGAAGATGGGCTTCCGCAACGGCGACAACGCCCCGATGGCCTACATGGAACTCACCGAGCGCGCCGCCGCCGTTGAGGAAGTCGCCGCGCCGGCTCCCGCCGCCGCCGCCGCTCCCGCCGAGGACGTCAAGGCTGAGTAATCGGTCCGCGGCGCGCCCCTCGTGAGGTGCGCCGGATCCGAACCCGTCGAGAGCCCGCTCTCTCCCATCGTGGAGGCGCGGGCTTTTGCATATCCGCAGGAGAGAGACCTCATGGACAGCATGCGCATCGACAAATGGCTCTGGGCCGCCCGCTTCTTCAAGACCCGCTCGCTCGCACAGGACGAGGTGGGGCTCGGGCGTGTCCTCGTGGGCGGGCAGCGCGCCAAGCCCTCGCGCGACGTGCGCGTCGGCGACCGGCTGGAGATCCACCGCGGCGAGGAGACCTTCACCGTCTACGTCGAGGGGCTCTCCAACGTCCGCGGTCCCGCCGCCGCAGCGCAGCAGCTCTACCGCGAGACCGAGGAGAGCCGCGTCGCCCGCGAGACGAAGAAGGCCGCCATGAAGCTCGCGTTCGAACCCTCGACCACGATCCGGCAGGGGCGTCCGACGAAGCGCGAGGGGCGGGAGCTGCGCCGCTTCAAGGAAAGCTTCTGACCGCCCGGACCTTCAGCAGAATGAAGAACGGCCCGCCGTCCCCTCAGGAGGGAGCGGCGGGCCGTTCTTCTTCAGATGGCCTCGGCTTCAGGCGGGTCGCCTTAGTAGCTGTAGCCTTCCTTGATCCAGCGCGCGACGTCGAGCGCGCAGTACGTGAGGATGCCGTCGGCGCCCGCACGCTTGAAGCACACCATCGTCTCGAAGGTGATCTTCTTCTCGTCGATTGCGCCCGCGGCGGCGGCGAACTTGATCATCGCGTATTCACCCGACACGTGATAGGCGAAGGTCGGCGCGCCGAACTCCTGCTTCACGCGCCAGAGAACGTCGAGGTAGGGCACGCCCGGCTTGACCATCACCATGTCGGCGCCTTCGGCGAGGTCGAGCCCCACCTCCCAGAGCGCCTCGTTGCCGTTGGCCGGGTCCTGCTGGTAGACGGCCTTGTTCGACTTGCCGAGGTTCGAGGAGGAACCGACGGCGTCGCGGAACGGGCCGTAGTAGCTCGAGGCGTACTTGGCCGAGTAGGCCATGATGCGCGTGTTGATGAGGCCTTCGGCTTCGAGCGCCTTGCGGATCACGCCGATGCGGCCGTCCATCATGTCGGACGGGGCGACCACGTCCGCACCCGCCTTCGCCTGGGCCATCACCTGGCGCACGAGCATCTCGATCGTCTCGTCGTTGAGGATGTAGCCCGTCTCGTCGATGAGGCCGTCCTGGCCGTGGGTCGTGTACGGGTCGAGCGCGACGTCGCACATCACGCCCAGCTGCGGGTAGGCGGCCTTCAGGGCCTTGACGGCGCGCGGAATGAGGCCGTCGGGATTGGCCGCCTCGCGGCCGTCCGGGGTCTTGAGGTCGTCCTCGATGTGCGGGAAGAGCGCGATCATCGGGATGCCGAGCTCGACGCATTCGCCGGCGACCTTCAGAAGCTCGTCGATCGTGAGGCGGTCCACGCCGGGCATGCTCGGCACGGGCTCGCGTCGGGCGGCCCCCTCCATCACGAAGACCGGAAGGATGAGGTCGTTCGGCGTGACCACGTTCTCGCGCATGAGGCGGCGGGAGAAGTCGTCATGACGCATGCGGCGCATGCGCACCATCGGATAGGCACCAAGAGTCTGCATTTGGAAATTACCTCTGAGTGGACCCGGAGCCTTCGCTTCGGGTGGAAACGGGAGCCGCGGCGGCGGGGGCGGCGGGCGCCGGCAGCCAGGATTCGAGCGTGCGGGCGAGCTCTTCGACGCCCTCGCGCTTCAGACCGGAGAAGAACTGCACGCTCACCTGGGGACCGAAGGCCGCGGCGCGGGCTTCGGCCGCCTTCAGGGTGGCGCGGCGCTCCATGTTCTTGATCTGGTCGCACTTGTTGAGTAGCCAGAGCATCTTCACTTCGGGGCGGCCGCGCATGAACTCGATGAGCCACTCGTCGGTCGGCATGAAGGGACGGCGCGCGTCCATCACGATCACAAGGCCCGCGAGCTGCTCGCGCTTGGCGATGTAGCCGCCCACGAGGTCGGACCAGGAGCCGCGCACGGACTCGTTTGCCTTGGCGAAGCCGTAGCCCGGCAGGTCCACGAGGCGGCCGACCGTTTCGCGCGCGCGCCCGTCGGGCGTCTTGCGCGAGAGTTCGAAGAAGTTGATGAGCTGCGTGCGCCCGGGCGTCTTCGAGGCGAAGGCGAGGCGCGTCTTGCGCGTGAGCACGTTGATCGTGGTCGACTTGCCGGCGTTGGAACGGCCGGCGAAGGCGATTTCGGGCTCAAGGTCCGTCGGCAGGCCGGAGAGCTTGGCGGCGGAAATTTGGAAGCGGGCGGAATCGAAGAGGCTCACGGAGAAACGGAATCCGAAAAAAGGACGGTGCGCAGGGCGAGGCGCTGCGGCCCCGGAACGCCCCGGACATCACCGGGAAAAAGCCTCATTATCGTAGAAATCCGATCTTACCCGCGGGTTAAAGCGCTTTGGCCGGAGGCGGCGGACGCCGCCCCCGCGTGCCGTCGTCAGAGGCTCCGGCCGAAGACGTCGTTCGTCTGCATCGTGGTGCGGATGAAGGTCGTGCGCATCGTGAGCTCCTTGAGCCGCCGCGCGCCCACGTAGGTGCACGCCGAGCGCACGCCGCCGAGGATCCCCTGCACGGTGTCCTCAACGGGACCGCGCGCCGGGATCAGCACGGACTTCCCTTCGGCGGCGCGGTACTTGGCGACGCCGCCCGCGTACTTGTCCATCGCGTCCTTGCTGCTCATGCCGTAGAAGCGCTTGTAGAGCTTGCCCTCGAGCTTGACCGTGTCGCCCGCGGCCTCGTCGTGGCCGGCGAGCATGCCGCCGAGCATCACGAAGTCGGCGCCGCCGCCGAAGGCCTTGGCGATGTCGCCCGGTACCGTGCAGCCGCCGTCGGCGCAGATGCGCCCGCCGAGGCCGTGCGCGGCGTCGGCGCACTCGATGATCGCGGAGAGCTGCGGGTACCCGACGCCCGTCATCTTGCGGGTCGTGCAGACCGAGCCCGGCCCGATGCCGACCTTGACGATGTCGGCGCCCGCGAGGAGGAGCTCTTCGGTCATGTCGCCCGTGACGACGTTGCCCGCCATCACGACGCATTCCGGGCAGGCCTCGCGGACCTTCTTCACGAAGGCGACGAAGGCTTCGGTGTAGCCGTTGGCGACGTCGATGCAGAGGTACTTCACCGCGCCCTGCGGAGCCTTGGCGCGCACGGCGAGGAACTTCTCCCAGTCCGAGTCCGAGATGCCGAGCGAGTAGAAGGCCGTGTGCTTCGCCTCAAGCTCGGAGAAGAACGCGACGTACTCCTCGACCGAATAGTGCTTGCACAGCGCCGTGGACATGCCGTGACGGCCGAGCGCACGGGCCATCTCGAAGGTGCCCGTCGTGTCCATGTTCGCCGCGATGATCGGGATGGCGTGGTACGCCTCGGGGGAGTGGCGGAACTTGAACTCGCGCGTGATGTCCACCTCGCTGCGGCTCGTGAGGGTGGAGCGCTTCGGGCGGATGAGGACGTCCTTGAAGTCGAGACGGACGGTGTTTTCGATGTGCATGGATCGGTGCCTCCTCAAGGGGCCTGGGCGCACGGCCCCCTTCGGGCCCGCACGCGGAGTGTTCGGAGCAGTCCGCGCGGCGGAGTGCGGACACAAAAAACGCCGCATTCCGGGGAGCTCCCGGAATCCGGCGTTGATTGATTCTACAGAATTTTCGCCTGCGGCCGCCGTCAGTCGGCGACTCGGCGGCGCTGCGAGAAGCCGAGGGCCTCCTCGAAGAGCCGGTCGGCGTGCGCGGGGTCGACGGCCGGGGAGGCGAAGCCGAGCCGCGCCTCGCCTGCCGAGAGGTCGAGCACCGTCTGCGGGCGGCGCAGCGGCAGCACCCGGCCGCCGTCGACCATCACCTCCATCGGCAGCGGCCGGGAGTTGTAGGTCGAGGCCATCGACATGCCGTAGGCGCCCGCGGTGCGCACGGCGAGCAGGTCGCCCGCCTCGACGGCGAGGTCGCGGTCGTTGCCGAGGAAGTCGGTGGACTCGCACACGGGGCCGACCACGTTGAGGATCTGGCGCTTCGCCTTCGGATTGGGGCGCACGGGCTCGATCGCGTGGTAGCTGCCGTAGATCGCCGGACGGATGAGCTCGGTCATCGAGGCGTCCACGATGCAGAACTGCCGCTCGAAGAGCCCCGACTTCAGGTACTGCACGGTCGTGAGGAGCACCGCCGCCTGCGCGATGATCGAGCGGCCGGGCTCGACGAAGATCTCGATGTCGGGAATGTGCACTTCGCGCCGCACCGCTTCGACGAGGGCGGGGATGAGCACGGAGGGCTCAAGGGCCTTCTCCTCGGGGTGGTAGGCGACGCCCGCACCGCCGCCGAGGTCGATGTGCGAGAGCGTGATGCCGCGCTTCTGAAGCTCGTTGACGAACTTCGCGAGCACCTCGACCATCTGCAGATACGGGGCGACGGATTCGACGAGGCTGCCGATGTGGCAGGAGATGCCCTCGATGTGGATGTTCGGGAGCTTCGCGGCCTTCTCGTAGAGCGGGATCACCTCGGTGAGCTTCACGCCGAACTTCGAGTCGCCGAGTCCCGTCGCGACGTGCGCGTCCACGTGCGCGTCGATGTTGGGGTTGACGCGCACCGAGACGTGCGCGGTGCGCCCAAGCGCGAGGGCGACGTCGTGGATGCGGTCGAGCTCCGCGGGGCTCTCGATGTTGAAGCACCGGATGCCCGCCTCGAGCGCGAAGGCGATGTCCGCCTCGCCCTTGCCCACGCCCGAGTAGACGATCTTCTTCGGATCGCCGCCCGCCTCGAGGGCGCGCAGGATCTCTCCGCCGCTCACGCAGTCGAAGCCCGCGCCGAGCGAGGCGACGAGCTCGAGGATGCCGCGCGTGCTCGCGGCCTTGACGGCGTAGCAGACCTGGTGGGGCGCGTCGCCGAAGGCCGCCTCGTAGGCGCGCACGCGTTCGGCGACGGCCGCGCGGGAATAGACGTAGACGGGCGTGCCGTAGCGCCGGGCGACGTCCGCGAGCGCAACGTCCTCGCAGAAGAGCTCGCCCTCGGGCGTGCGCCAGAAGCCCACGCCCGTCGAAAGGGAGTCGGGACGGTTAAGATTCTCAGCCATGGTTCAGTCTCCAGCGGCGCCGGTTGCGGCGGGCGGTTCGTCGGGCATGTAGAGCGGCCCCTTCAGTCCGCACCCCGAAAGGGCGAGCGTGAGGAGCAGAGTGATGCCGGCGATGCCGGCGGCGAAGGTTTTTTTCATTGAGGGAAACGCAATGACGGAAACGGAATTTCTCGAACTCGCCGAGGCGGAGATGAACCGCCTGCAGGACGAGGTCGAGGCGAAGTACGACGATGCGGACTGCACGCGCAGCGGCAACGTCCTCACCATCGAGCTCGAGGACGGCGCCGAGGTCGTGGTGAACATCCAGGCGCCCATGCAGGAGATCTGGCTCGCCTCGCATCTCGGGGGCTATCACTTCGCCCCCCGGGCGGGCGACTGGATCTCGTCGCGCGATGGACGGAACATCCGCACGGTGCTCTTCGAGGCCCTGGACGCGCTCATCGCCCGCGGCCACTGAGGCGCCGCGCACGCACGCGCTCCACATTTTATCGGGCCCGCCGAAGCCGGCCGCTCCGCGGCCGGACCGGCGGGCCTTCTTTTCGCGGGGGGTTCTGCCGAGGCGTTCTGAGCCGCGTCAGAAGATCTGGTCGCGCACGAGGTCGCGCGCCGCCTGGTCGACGGAGAGCGCCGAGGCGTCGTCCACTCCGCCCACCGGATCGCGATAGAAGTAGAGCCCGTCGCGCTCGACCACGCTTTCGGGCTGCACGCGGGTGGTTTCGGGAACGTCCTTGAGCGCGGTGCGCATGTAGTCCACCCAGATCGGCAGCACGAGGCCGCCGCCCGTCTCGCGGCTGCCGAGGGGCTTGGGCTGGTCGTAGCCCATCCAGCCCACGGCGACCGTGTTGCCCGCGTAGCCGCAGAACCAGGCGTCCTGACTGTCGTTCGAGGTGCCCGTCTTGCCGGCGATGTCGTCGCGCTTGAGGAGTGCGGTGGCGCGCCGCGCGGTGCCGTTCACCGCGACGCGGTGCAGGAGCGAGTTCATCACGAAGGCGTTGCGCTCGTCCACGGCGCGGATCGAGGGGTCGCCCGCCTGGCGGTTCGTCGCCTGCATCAGGGTCGCGCCCGTCGCGTCGGTGACGCGGTCGATGAGGTAGGGTTGCACGCGGTAGCCGCCGTTGGCGAAGACCATGTAGCCGCCCAACATCTGCCAGGGCGTGACGCTGCCCGCGCCGAGCGCCATCGGGAGGTTGGCCGGGTGGTTCTTCGCGGCGAACCCGAAGCGCTCGATGTACTGCTGCGCATAGGCGGGCGTGATCGCCTGCATGATGCGGATCGAGACGAGGTTCTTCGAGAGCTCGAGCGCGCGGTAGAGCGGCATCGGGCCGTCGAAGCGCCCCTCGTAGTTCTTCGGCTCCCAAAGCTTGCCGCCGGTGAGCTTCGGGTCGATCGAGATCGGCGCGTCGTTGATCACCGTCGCGGGCGTGAAGCCGCGCTCGAGCGCGGCCGAGTAGATGAAGGGTTTGAAGGAGCTGCCCGGCTGCCGCCACGCCTGCGTGACGTGGTTGAACATGTTGAGGTTGAAGTCGAACCCGCCCACGAGTGCATGCACGGCGCCCGTGTTGAAGTCCGCCGCGACGAAGGCCGTCTCGACGCGCGGCACCTGTCCGAGCGTCCAGATCTTGTCGACGTTCTTGCCGCTGAGCGGATGCATCACGCGGATGATCGAGCCCGGCACGATCGGCTCGATTCCGCGGGCGGGCTTCGCGGCGAGGTGGCGCCGCGCGAAGCGCAGGCTCTCCTCATCGAGCTCCACGGTTTCCGTGGGCGAGATCGCCGCGACGATCTTCTTGGGCGAGGCTTCGAGCACCACCGCTGGGAGCATGAAGGGCGAGGAGGTCCGGTGCTCGAGCGCGGCGCGGATCACCTTCGGACGGTCCGCCGCGGCGCCGAGATCGACGCGGCCCTCGGGGCCGCGGTAGCCGTAGCGGTGGTCGTAGGCGATCAGATGGCGGCGCACGGACTCGACCGCGGCGCGCTGCTCTTCGGTGCGGATCGTCGTGTAGACGTTCAGGCCGCGCGTATAGGTTTCGCTGCCGAAGATGTCGTACATCAGCATGCGCGCGAGTTCGGCGGCGTAGTGCGCCGTGACGGTGTCGGCCGAGGCGTTGGTGTTCACCGGCGCGTCGGGCTCCACGGCCTTGCGCACTTGCATCGGGAGCGACTTCTCCGTCTGGTAGGTGAGCTCGTCGATGCGCCCGAGGTCGTACATGCGGCGCAGCACGTAGTTGCGGCGCATCGTCGCGCGCGTTGGGTTGACGATCGGGTTGTAGGCCGAGGGCGCCACGGGCAGGCCGGCGATCGTCGCCGCCTCGCCCACGGAGATCTGGTCGAGCGGCCGGCCGAAGTACGTCCGCGCCGCGGAGGCGAAGCCGTAGGCGCGCTGCCCGAGGTAGATCTGGTTCATGTAGATCTCGAGGATCTGGTCCTTCGTGAGCTCGTGCTCGATCTTGAAGGACATGGCGATCTCATAGAGCTTGCGCGTGTAAGTGCGCTGCGTCGTGAGGAAGAAGTTCCTCGCCACCTGCATCGTGATGGTCGAGCCGCCCTGGCCGCGGCGGCCCGTGAGGACGTTGATCACGGCCGCGCGCAGGATGCCCGTCACTTCGATGCCCGGGTGCTCGTAGAACCCGTCGTCCTCGGCCGAGAGGATCGCGTCCTTCACGTGCTGCGGCACGTCGGCGATCTTCACGAAGTCGCGCCGCTCCTCGCCGAATTCGCCGATGAGCTTTCCGTCGGCGCTCCAGACGCGCAGCGGCACCTTCGGACGGTAGTCCGTGAGGGCGTCGATCGGCGGGAGCTGCTGATAGATGTAGGCGAAGACGAAGACGCACAGAAGTACGCCGGAGGCGGCGCCCGCGGCGCACGCGCCGACGGTCCAGCGCAGGATGCTCCAGAAGGTGGAGCGCTTCGGGGCGCCGGCGGACTTCTTGTTGTTGCGGGGAGTCGGCACGAGGAGACCTCATGTTGGGCGGCGGACACGGGTCGCGCGGCCTGAAGAAGGAGAAACGGCGGCATTATAAAAAGCCGGCCCGGCGGGCGCCCGCCGGGGCGGGGCCGGCGGGCGCGCCCCGCAACAAGCCCTTGCAGTTTTTCCAGGCTTCTCCGCAGGGATCCGCGTGCACGCCGCGGCGCCCGCCGGGGCGGGTGACGTAGAATGTGAAGCCCTTTCATTCCCTGCGCCCGGAAGACTCGAGCCCTTCTTCAGGAGCCCGTCCCGGGCTTTTTCCGCCGCGCGCAGTGAACGTTCGTTCAAACCGCCATGCCCTTAGAACGCATCCATCACGAAGTCGTCCGCGTCGGTCCGGAATCGATCGACATCCAGGAGCACGTCAACAACCGTGAGTACCTGCGCTGGATGGAGCTCGCCGCGATCAACCACGCCGAGAAGCTCGGCTGGGGCGTGTCGAGCCTCGTCGAGCAGGGGCGCGCCTGGGTGGCGCGCGAGCACTGGATCGAATACCTGAAGCCCTGCTTTGCGGGCGACCAACTCGACGTCTACACGTGGATCCAGAGCATCTACGGCCCGACGAGCCTGCGCCGCTACGCCGTCGTGCGCGGCGGGCTCCCCGTCGCCGTCGGCGCGACCGAGTGGGTCTACCTCGACCGCGCCACGGGACGCCCGACCCTCATCCACCCGAGCGAGGAGGTCCTCGCCGTGCTCGTCGCTCCCGCGGACCCGGAGCTCAAGCGTCTCGGCGCGGGGCGCCCCGTGCGCTTCTCGCCCGGCGCGGCGCTCCTCAAGAGAGAGGAATAAGGCGATGCAGGAATATCTTTCGATCAAGGGGCTCACCTTCGGCTACGGCCAGCGCCGCATCCTGCACGACGTCTCGATGAGCTTCGGCGCGGGCAAGGTCGTCGCGATCATGGGCGGCTCCGGAATGGGCAAGACGACGCTTCTCAAGCTCATCGGCGGGCTCCTCACGCCCGACGCGGGCGAGATCCGCGTCGGCGGCGAGAAGCTCGACCCGTCGGACCGCCGGGGGCTCTACCGCATCCGCCGCCGCATGGGGATGCTCTTTCAGTTCGGCGCGCTCTTCACCGACCTCTCGGTCTTCGACAACGTGGCCTTTCCCATCCGCGAGCAGACCGACCTCGACGAGGAGACGGTGCGCGACCTCGTGCTCATGAAGCTCAATGCGGTGGGGCTGCGCGGCGCGGCGAACCTCATGCCCTCGGAGATTTCCGGCGGCATGGCGCGGCGCGTGGCGCTCGCGCGCACGATCGCGCTCGACCCCGCGCTCATCCTCTACGACGAGCCCTTCGCCGGGCTCGACCCCATCTCCATGGGCGTTACGGCGCGGCTCATCCGCAGCCTGAGCAAGGCGCTCGGCGCCACGTCGCTCATCGTCACGCACGACGTCGCGGAGACCTTCGACATCGCCGACTACGTCTACATGATCTCGGACGCGCGCGTCGCGGCCGAAGGCACGCCCGCGCAGATGCGCGCCTCGGACGATCCCTTTGTGCGCCAGTTCGTCGGGGGGCTCCCCGACGGGCCGGTGCGCTTCCAGTACCCGGCGCCCGACTACGCGAAGGACCTCGGCTTCGGCGCGCGGCAGGGAGACAGGTGATGCTCTCGAACCTTCTTGCAAAAATCGGCGGTTTCGTGCTCGGGCTCTTCGCCTCGGTCGGCCGTTTCGGCATCTTCTCGGGCCAAGTGCTCTCGCGCCTGCCGGGCGCGGGGCTGCGCACCGTCTGCCAGCAGATCCACTTCATTGGCAACTATTCGCTCCTCATCATCGGCGTCTCAGGCCTCTTCGTTGGGTTCGTGCTCGGGCTGCAGGGCTACTACGTGCTCGTGAGCTACGGCAGCGAGGAGGCCCTGGGCGTCCTGGTCGCGATGTCGCTCGTGCGCGAGCTCGGCCCCGTCGTCACGGCGCTCCTCTTCGCCGGACGCGCCGGCACGGCGCTCACGGCCGAGATCGGCCTGATGCGCTCGGGCGAGCAGCTCGCGGCCATGGAGATGATGGGCGTGGATCCCTTCCGCCGCGTCCTCGCGCCGCGCTTCATCGGCGGCTTCATTGCCATGCCGGTCCTCGCGCTCATCTTCTCGGCCGTGGGCATCATCGGCGCCTGGATCGTCGGCGTCGGACTCATCGGCACCGACGCGGGCGCGTTCTGGTCGCAGATGCAGGCGGCCGTCGACATCTTCCACGACGTCATGAACGGTTTCGTGAAGAGCGTGGTCTTCGGCGTGGCCGTGACGCTCGTCGCGCTCTACCAGGGCTACGCCTCGCGTCCGACCCCCGACGGCGTCGCGCGCGCCACGACCACGACGGTGGTCGTCTCCTCCCTTCTCGTCCTCGGGCTCGACTTCATCATGACGGCCTGGATGTTCACCTCGGTTTGACACACGTAAATTTTGAGCTTCAGACATGCAGAACAATCGCTCACTTGAAATCATGGTCGGGCTCTTTCTGGTGCTCGGCTTCCTCGCGGCGCTCTTCATGGCGCTTCAGGCCGCGAACCTCGGGAGCTTCTCCTTCGGCAACAAGACCTACGCGGTCACGGCGGACTTCGACAACATCGGCGGCCTCAAGCCCCGCGCGGCCGTGAAGAGCGCGGGCGTGGTGGTCGGGCGCGTGCGCTCGGTCGCCTTCGACCCCCAGACCTTCCAGGCGCGCGTCACGATGGACATGGACGCGCGCTATCCCTTCCCGGACGACAGCTCCGCGAAGATCCTCACGGCGGGGCTCTTGGGCGAGCAGTACGTCGGCATCGAGGCGGGCGCGGACGAGGAGAACCTCAAGGAGGGCTCCCGCATCAAGCGCACCCAGAGCGCCGTCGTGCTCGAAAACCTGATCAGCCAGTTCCTCTACTCCAAGGCCGAGGACGGAGGCAAGTAATGATGAAACGCTCCCTCATGCTCGGCGCGGCCGCCTCGGCCCTTCTGCTCGCGGGCTGCGCGGAGGTGCCGCCCAATGCGGGCGAGAATCCCGCGGACCCCTACGAGGCCTTCAACCGCAACGTCTACGCCTTCAACGACGCGCTCGACCGCGCGGTCGCCAAGCCCGTCGCGCGCGCCTACGTCGAGTGGACGCCCGAACTCGTCCGCACGGGCGTCTCGAACGCCATGGACAACCTCGGTGACCCGGGCAACGGCGTCAACAACATCCTTCAGGGGAAGGTGAACGACGGCATCGGCAGCTTCTTGCGCTTCCTCGTCAACTCCACCTTCGGCGTCGCGGGGCTCTTCGACGTCGCGGGCGAAATCGGACTCGAGGAGAAGCCCGAGGACTTCGGGCAGACGCTCGGCGTCTGGGGCGTCGGCCAGGGCTCGTACCTGGTGCTCCCGATCCTCGGCCCCTCGTCGACGCGCGACTGGCTGCGCCACCCCGTCGGGTGGGCGACCAATCCGACCACCTACGCCCTCTGGGATGAGGACTGGTACTGGGGCGCGTCGCTCTGGCTCGTGGACGGCATCGACGCGCGCGCGCGGCTCCTGCCCCTCGAGGCGATGCGCGCCTCGACCGTGGATGAATACGCCGCGGTGCGCGACGCCTACCTCGGCGCGCGCGAACGCGCCGTCCTCGACGGCCGTGCGCCCGACGCCGAAGCCGAACTCAAGACGCTCACGCCGCTCGACTTCGGCGACGACGAATGAGCGGCCGGACACTTCCTCAAGGAGACACATTCATGCAGCGCAGAACGCTTCTGACGGGCTCGCTTCTTCTCGCCGCCGGCGCGGCGCTTCCCGCCGCCGCCTTCGCCGAGTCGCTCCCCTACGACGACAAGGGCGATCCGTTCGCCTTCGTGGTGGACCTCTCCAACGCCGTACTCGAGCGCATCCGCGGCAGCGAGTCGCTCAAGTCGGGCGACCTCGAGAGCCTGCGTCGGCTCGTCGACGCGGTGATCATGCCCGCGACGGACTTCACGATGATGACCCGCATGACGGTGGGTCCGAAGTGGCGCCAGGCGATGCCCGAACAGCGCCGCGCCCTGCAGGACGGGTTCGAGCTGCTGCTGATGCGCGTCTACGCGGGCGGCCTCTCGGCCGTGAAGGACCAGAAGTGCGAGCTGCGCCCGACGCGCGTGAAGACCGTGCGCGACGAAATGGTGATCCGCACGCTCCTCACCTCGGCCTCGGCCAACCCGATCGCGCTCGACTATCGCATCTACCGCAACAAGGCGGGCGCCTGGAAGGTGGTGGACGTCAACATCGAGGGCATCTGGATGGTGGAGAACTACCGCTCGCAGTTCGCCGCCGTGCTCTCGCAGGACGGCGTCGACGGGCTCATCCGCCTCTTCAACGAAAAGGGTGAGGAGCTCGCCCGCGAAGTGAAGGCGAAGAACGAGGCGCAGAAGTGAAGCCCGCCGAGGAACGCATCGACTTTGAGAACGCCCGCCGGGTGAAGGCGGCCGTCATCGCCGCGATCGACGCGGGCGATGGGGTCGTGGACCTCTCGGGCGTGAAGAGCGCCGACAGCGCCGCGCTCTCGGTGCTGCTCGCCGCAGAGCGGCGCGCCCTCGCGCGCGGCCTCGAGTGCCGCATCGTCGGCCTCCCGGAAAACCTCCGGACGCTTGCGCGCCTCTACGGCGTCGAGCCGCTGCTCGGCCTCTGACGGGCCGACGGGGTTCTGCGCGAGACAACATCACATACGAACACGGTTCCTTCTCCAATGGAAAAACTCAAGATCCGCGGCGGCCGCCGGCTCGTCGGCGAAGTCCACGTGAGCGGCGCGAAGAACGCCGCGCTCCCCATTCTCTGCGCGTCGCTCCTTACGGCGCAGGACCTGAAGCTCTCGAACGTCCCCGACCTCGCCGACGTGCGCACGATGCTCCGGCTCCTCGAAGGCATGGGCGTCAAGGTCGAGCGGCGCGGCCACGAGGTGACGCTCAACGCCGGGGCGCTCACGAGCACGGTCGCGCCCTATGAGCTCGTGAAGACGATGCGCGCCTCGATCCTCACGCTCTGCCCGCTCGCGGCGCGCTTCGGCTCGGCCCGCGTGAGCCTGCCCGGAGGGTGCGCCATCGGTGCGCGTCCGGTGGACCAGCACATCAAGGGGCTGCGCGCCCTCGGCGCGAAGGTCGAGATCGACCACGGCTACGTGGACGCGCAGGCGTCCCGCCTCAAGGGCGCGCGCATCGTCACCGACATGGTGACCGTCACCGGCACGGAGAACCTGATGATGGCCGCGGTGCTCGCCGAGGGCCGCACCGTCATCGAGAACGCCGCGCGCGAACCCGAGGTCTCCGACCTCGCCGAGTGCCTCAACGCCATGGGCGCGCGCATTTCGGGCGCCGGGACCCCGACGATCGTGATCGACGGCGTTGAGACGCTGCACGGCGCGGAGCACCGCGTGATCGCCGACCGCATCGAGGCGGGCAGCTACCTCTGCGCGGCCGCGGCGACCCGCGGCGACGTGCTCGTGCGCGGCTGCGTCCCGCACGACCTCGAGGCCGTGACGGCCAAGCTCGCCGAAATGGGCGCCGGACTCGAACAGGGCGGCGACTGGATCCGCCTCTCGATGTCGGGGCGTCCGCACCCGGTGAAGATCCGCACCACACCGCACCCGGGGTTCCCGACCGACATGCAGGCGCAGTTCATGGCCGTGGCGGCCCTGGCCGACGGCGCCTCGGAGATCACCGAGACGATCTTCGAGAACCGCTTCATGCACGTTCCCGAACTCGCTCGCATGGGCGCAAAGATCCGCGTCAACGGCAATACGGCCGTGGTCACGGGCGTCGAGACGCTCGAAGGGGCCGACGTGATGGCGACCGATCTGCGCGCCTCCGCCTCGCTCGTCATTGCGGCGCTCGCCGCGCAGGGCGAGAGCACGGTGGACCGGCTCTACCACCTCGACCGCGGCTACGAGCGCATGGAGGAGAAGCTGCGCGTCCTCGGCGCCGACGTCGAGCGCGTGCGCGGCTGAGGACGGGGTGAACCTCGACCTTCGGTCAGGTTGACCGCGCGGCGCCCGATCAGCCAATATGTCGAATGGAGCTTCCGGCCCCTCGGTCCGGAGCTCCGCCTCAAAGGATTCAATTACGGGCGGGCGGCTCTCTTCCAGGGCGCGCCCTCCGTCAGGAAAACGCAAAACATGTCTGACTGCATCTTCTGCAAGATCGCCGCGGGCGAGATTCCCTCGACCAAGATCTATGAGGACGACGACGTCGTCGCCTTCAAGGACATCCATCCCCAAGCTCCGGTGCACTTTCTGATCGTGCCGAAGCGCCACATCACTTCTCTCGCCACGGCCGAGGCGGGCGACGAACCGCTTTTGGGTAAAATGCTCGGCCTCACGCGCAGGCTTGCCAAGGAGCAGGGCTGTGAAAACGGCTTCCGCGTCGTGATCAACACCGGCCGCGACGGCGGTCAGGAAGTTCCGCATCTGCACGTGCACGTCCTCGGCGGCCCCCGCCCCTGGAAGCGCACCACTGAATTCTGATCTAGGAGTACAAAAATGGGTTCCCTCTCCGTCTGGCACTGGCTGATCGTCCTCGCCATCGTCGTCCTCGTGTTCGGCACGGGCAAGCTGAAGAACATGGGCAAGGATCTCGGCGGCGCCATCAAGGGCTTCAAGGAAGGCATGAAGGATGCCGAGGACAAACCCGCCGATCCCAAGGAGCTGCCGCAGCAGACCGCCACCAAGCAGTCCGAGACGATCGACGTCGAAGCCAAGGAAAAGCCCAAGGCCTGATGCGCCTTGAGGGCGCGGAGCGCGGG
Organism: uncultured Sutterella sp.; assembly: GCA_905198475.1. GTDB lineage: Bacteria > Pseudomonadota > Gammaproteobacteria > Burkholderiales > Burkholderiaceae_F > Sutterella. The sequence continues at coordinate 29,764 of CAJKCQ010000019.1, forward strand.
CGCATCCACCCGGCTCCTCCCCGCAGCCGCCCTCCCCGGCGACGGCGCCCTGCGCCCCCGCCTTGCGGGCGGCCTGTCGCTTAAATAGACCGCGGCAGCCCGACATGAGGCTGACCGCGGCCTTTTGCAGTGAAGAGACGTCATGTTTGATTTCGGTTTCAGCGAAATGGTGATCGTCGGCGTCGTCGCGCTCGTCGTGCTCGGCCCCGAACGGCTTCCCGTCGTCGCGCGCAAGAGCGGCGAGTGGATCGGCAAGGCCCAGCGCTTCGTCGCGCAGGTGAAGTCCGACATCGACCGCGAGACGGAGCTCTCGGAGTTGAAGCGCATCCAGGAGGAGGCGAAGAACCTCGCTCAGGACGTGAAGAGCTCCGTTGAAAAACAAGCCTCGAGCATCGAGTCCTCCGTGAAGAGCGCCGCGGGTGAGGTCGAGGCCGCGGGCCGCGAAGCCGAAGCGGGGTTCGAGTCCGCCAAGAAGGCCGCGGGCGCGTCCGACGCCGCTTCGACGGGTCCCGTCACGGCGAGCTCGGAGGACATCTCCGAGGTCTACGGTTGGGGCGACGCCAACACGGACGATGAGATCATGACGCCGCAGTACGCCTGGAACGAGCCGAAGACCTTCGCCAAGCGCTACCACTCGGGTCCCTCCGTGGACGACCTCGCCGCGGAGCTCGAGCGCATGCGCCGCGAACTCGGCATGCGCGAGGCGAATCTCGGCGGCGCCGCAGGCCGCCGCCGCGCGCTCGCGCCCCGCGCGAAGACCGCGCGCACCCGCATTTACCGTTGAGGATTGAGCAAAAATGACTGATCCCAAGCCGGAGCTTGAAGCGCCCGACGATCCCGCCAATGAGCAGCCGCTCGTTGCGCACCTCATCGAGCTGCGCAACCGTCTGATGAAGGCCGTGATCGCGATCGTCGTGGTGTTCGCCTGCCTCTCGCCCTTCATGAAGCAGATCTTCGACTACCTGTCGCAGCCGCTCATGGTGGCGCTGCCGCAGGGCGCGAAGCTTCTCGCGACGGGCGTCGTGGCGCCCTTCTTCGTGCCGCTCAAGGTGACGCTCTTCGTCTCCTTCCTGATCGCTCTGCCGATCGTGCTCTACCAGATTTGGGCGTACGTCGCGCCGGCGCTCTACCGCAGCGAGAAGCGGCTTGCGCTCCCGGTGCTCATCTCCTCGATCGTGATGTTCGCGATCGGCATGGCGTACTGCTACTTCATCGTCTTCCGCATGGTCTTCCAGTTCATCGCCGGCTTCTCGCCCGACTCGGTGAACTTCGCCCCGGACATCGACTCGTACTTCAGCTTCGTGCTCACGATGTTCCTCGCCTTCGGCCTCACGTTTGAGGTGCCCATCTTCGTCGTGGTGCTCAACCGCGTGGGCTTCGCGACCTGCTCGAAGCTCAAGAAGGCGCGTCCCTACGTGATCGTCGGCGCCTTCGTGATCGCCGCCATCTTCACGCCGCCCGACGCGCTCTCACAGATCCTGCTCGCGCTCCCGCTCGTGATCCTCTACCAGGTGGGGATCTGGTGCGTGCAGCTCGTGGGCCGCTCCGACGAGGAGGTCGAGGAGATGCAGGAGGAGAAGCAGAAGGAGGAGGAGTAGCGCTCCTCTTGCGAACGGATCCCCATTGAAAGACGCGGGGCCGCGCCCTCTCGGAGGTGCGCGGCCCCGCGTCTTTTTCTTCGTCTGCGGACCGGGCGGCGGACGGGCCTTCAGCGCCCGAACTCCTCGGCCTCTCACTGCGGCGGAATGAGCGCCTCCTTTTCGAGCGAGCCGCGCGGGCGCACGGAGGCGGTGAGTTTCTTCACGAGCACGCGGTTGCCGCGAAGCACCTTCACGTCCACGACGGCGCCGGGCTTGAGGCGCGCGATCACCTGCAGTAGCCGGTTGGCGCGGACGATGCGCTCGCCGTTCACCTCGAGGATCACGTCGAAGGCGCGGACGTCGGCCTGCGCGGCGGGTGAATTCGTAATCACCTGCTTGACCATCACGCCCGAACTCACCTTGAGCGAGAGGTCCTGCGCGAGCTCCTGAGAGAGCTGGCGCGGCACGAAGCCGAGGTAGCCGCGCTCGATCATCGTGCGGCCCGCGATGAGCGAGGGGAGCACCGAGCGCACGATGGAGCTCGGAATGGCGAAGCCGATGCCGACGAATCCGTCGCTGCGGTCGGGCGAGAAGATCGCGCTGTTGATGCCGATCAGCTCGCCCTCGAGATTGACGAGCGCGCCGCCGGAGTTGCCCTGGTTGATCGCCGCGTCCGTCTGGATGAAGTCCTCGTAGTTGTTGAGGCCAAAGCCGTGGCGCCCGAGCGCGGAGATGATGCCCGAGGTCACGGTCTGCCCGACGTCGAAGGGGTTGCCGATCGCGAGCACGGTCTGCCCGACGCGCAGCTGCGTGGAGTCGCCGAGGCGGATCGCCGGAAGGTCCGTCGCCTTCACCTGCAGGAGCGCGAGGTCCGTTTCGACGTCCGAGCCGCGCAGCCGCGCCTCGAAGGTGCGGCCGTCCTGGAGCGCTACGAAGATGCTGCGGATGCCGTCCACGACGTGGAAATTTGTCAGAATGTCGCCGTTGGAGGAGACGATCACGCCGCTACCGAGGGCCTTGAGGTGCACCTCCGGGTCGGCGTTCCAGTCGTTGCCGAGCTCGCCCGCCTTGCGGCCGGGCACGGGCTTGCGCGTGAAGATGTTGACGACCGAGGGGGCCGCGCGGTCCACGGCGCCACTGAAGTCGTGCTGCGCGTTGAGGATCGCGAGCTCGGCGGCGAGTGGGTCGGGCGTCTGCGGCGACTCGGCGGGAGCGAAGAGCTTCCAGACCAGCGCCCCGGCGCAGAAGACCGTGACGGACTGGGCGAAGACGAGCCAAAGCCGGCGGATGAGAGGCGTCTTTTCTGACGGCGGGATCATGTTAGTTGCAAGGAGTGGAGCGGGTCAATAACCCCTGCCTAAAGGCAGAGGCTTGAAAGAGCCTTTATTGACTAGCCT
>CAJKCQ010000020.1 GCA_905198475.1 uncultured Sutterella sp.
CGCCGCAAGGCGACAGGTCAGGAACCCCGCGACTTTAGTCGTCGGGAGTAGTCAGTTCATGCGCGCCGGCGCGTTGACGCTCCTCGCGCCGGCGCGGGATAATCGCGCACTTTGCAGCCGAGGCCTCACCGTCCGAAAAAGACCATGGAAAAGAAAGAACTCACGCCCGAAGAGCTCGAGGAGCTCAAGAACCGCCACATCCGCAGCTTCGTCATGCGCCGCGGCCACATCTCGAACGCCCAGAAGCGCGCGCTCGACGAGACGCTGCCGAAGTACGCGGTCGAATACCGTCCCGAACGCCTCGACTTCACTGCGACGTTCGGCCGTGAGGCGCCCGTGGTGCTCGAAATCGGCTGCGGCATGGGTGAAACGACCGCAGCGATCGCCGCCGCACACCCCGAGATCAACTTCCTCGGCTGCGAGGTCTTCGCCGCCGGCGTGGGCGCGCTCGCCAAACGCCTCGAGGAGATGAACCTCACGAACGTGCGCATCGTGCGCCACGACGCCGTCGAGGTCGTGCGCGACATGATTCCGGAGAACTTCCTCGCGGGCGTGCACATCTACTTCCCCGACCCCTGGCGCAAGGCGCGCCACCACAAGCGCCGCCTCGTCGCGCAGCCCTTCATCGGCATGCTCGCCGACCGCATCGCGCCGGGCGGGTACCTGCACTGCGCGACCGACTGGGAGAACTATTCCGAGCAGATGATGGAGGTGCTCTCGGCCGAGCCGCAGCTCGCAAACCTCCACGAGGGCTTCAGCCCCGTGATGGCGAACCCGCTCTGCGAGCGCCCGCAGACGAAGTTCCAGGCCCGCGGCGAGCGCCTCGGCCACGGCATCTGGGACCTCGTCTTCATCCGCCGCTGATCCGCCGCGGCGCCTGCGCACCGCTGCAAAAAAGGGGAGCCTCCTCACGGGAAGCTCCCCTTCTTCATGTCCGGGCGTCCGGGCGGAGCGGCCTCAGACCGCGCGCCATTCGATCCAGCCGAGGCTCGTCGCGGCGAGCACCAGGATGCCGAAGCCGATGCGGTACCAGCCGAACCCCTTGAAGTTGTGGCCGGAGACGAAGCGCAGCAGCCAGTGCACCACGAGGAGCGCGCTCACGAAGGAGACGGCCGTGCCGACGAGAAGCCCCGGGAGATTGTCGAGCGCGAGGTCCGCGCGCGACTTCCAGAGGTCGTAGACGGTCGCGCCGAAGATCGTCGGAATGGCGAGGAAGAACGAGAACTCGGTCGCGGCGCGGCGCGAGAGCCCGAGCACGAGCCCTCCGATGATGGTCGCGCCCGAACGGCTCGTGCCGGGAATCATCGCCAGGCACTGCATGAAGCCCACCATCAGTGCGTCCCGCCACGTCATGTCGTCCATCGTCGCGACGCGCGGACGGATGCCGAGTCGCTCCTGACGCCCCTCGACCCAGAGGATGACGACGCCGCCCACGATGAGGGCGACGGCGACCGCGACCGGGTTGAAGAGGTAGTGCTTGATGAGGCCCGCGACCATCACGCCGATCACGGCGGCGGGCAGGAAGGCGACGACGGTGTTGACGGCGAGCCGCTGCTCGGCGGGCTCGGAGAAGAGCCCCCGCAGGATGCGCCAGATGCGCGCTCGGTAGTACCAGCACACCGCGAGGATCGCGCCCGACTGGATGGCGACCACGAATTCGTCCGCTCCGGGCGTCTGCGCAAAGCCGACAACGTCGGAGGCGATGATGAGGTGCCCGGTCGAGCTGATCGGGAGAAATTCGGTGAGGCCCTCGACGATGCCGAGCACCGCGGCCTGCAGGAGATAAAGCCAGTCCACTTCGGACGCCCCTTGGTTTGGAGGATGAGCGGGGGTGTGAAAGGCGACATTATCCGTGAACGGCGTCAAACCGCCGTCACAGGGGGGATTTTCATTAACAGCCGGAAACGAAAGACTCGACTATCATCACGTCGCTCCCGGCGGCCCAATGGGGCCGGCCGCCGCCCCGAGTCCATTCCGATCGTCCCCGACCGCCAACCTGTGAGGTACCCGACATGGCCGAAGACACCAAGCTCATTGACAGCGCCGAAATCGAAGAGCTGCAAGAGCGCATCGAAGCGCTCGAGAACGAGGAGGCGATGGACGCTGGCGTGCTCGACGGCTATCTCACCGCCTGCGCGCTCAACCCGGCCGCTCCCGCCGAGGAGGACGTGATTCCATTCATCTTCAGCGATGCGGGCGACCCCGAGAAGGTGCCCGGCGACGAGCGCCTCCTTGAGCTCATCCGCATGCGCATGCGCGAAATCCGCGCCGCCCTCAACGCCGGCGGCGGCCTCGACCCGGTGATCTTCCCGCTCGTGGACGAAGCGGGCGTCGAGATCACGGGCGCCGAAGGCATCGAAGCCGTGATTCCCTGGGCGGCGGGCTTCATGATGGGTGCCGCGCAGTGGCCCGATGAAGCGACCGAGTCCGACGAAGCGCAGCGCGCCCTCATTCCGATCGCCGCGCGCATGGCGGGCGAAGGCGACGAGCTCGAGGACCCGCAGGCGCAGGAAGTGTTCTGCGCGGCGCGCGCCGAATGCCCGCCCGCGAAGGACTTGGCCGAAGCGCTCTACCAGATCGTCGAGAGCGTCTTCACCTTCAAGACCCTCAACGTGCCCAACGAACCCCTGCGCCGCGAGACGCCGCGCATCGGCCGCAACGACCCCTGCCCCTGCGGCTCGGGGAAGAAGTTCAAGCAGTGCTGCGGCCGCAAGGGCGAATGACCCGCCTCGGGCCCGGGCGCTCCGCGTGAGCGCCCCCGCTGAATGAACAAAGCCCCCGGCTCCTCTGAATGGGAGTGCGGGGGCTTTTCTTCACTTCAGCCTGCGGCCGGTCAGTGCTTCAGGGGCTTGAAGCGCAGACGCTTGGGCTGCGCGCCCGCTTCGCCGAGACGGCGGCGCTTGTCGGCTTCGTACTCGTTGTAGTTGCCGTTGAAGAAGATCACCTTCGAGTCGCCCTCGAAGGCGAGGATGTGCGTCGCGATGCGGTCGAGGAACCAGCGGTCGTGCGAGGTGACGAGCGCGCAGCCGGCGAACTCGAGGAGCGCCTCTTCGAGCGCACGCAGCGTCTCGACGTCGAGGTCGTTCGAGGGTTCGTCAAGGAGCAGCACGTTGCCGCCCGCGAGGAGCGTCTTGGCGAGGTGCAGACGTCCGCGCTCGCCGCCCGAGAGGTTGCCGACGAGCTTCTGCTGGTCGGCGCCCTTGAAGTTGAAGCGGCCGAGGTAGGCGCGGCTCTGCATCGAGAACTTGCCGACCTGCAGCACGTCCTGACCTTCGGCGACCGCCTCGAAGGCGGTCTTGTCGTTCGGCAGCGAATCGCGCATCTGGTCCACCGCGGCGAGCTTCACCGTCGGACCGATCTTGATCTCGCCCGAATCGGGCTGTTCGCGGCCCTCGATCATCTTGAAGAGCGTGGACTTGCCCGCGCCGTTCGGACCGATCACGCCGACGATGGCGCCGGGCGGGATCACGAACGAGAGGTCGTCGATGAGGAGCCGGTCGCCGAAGCCCTTGCTCACGTGGCTGAACTCGATCACGTTGTTACCGAGGCGCTCGGCGACGGGAATGAATATCTCGTTGGTTTCGTTGCGCTGCTGGTACTCGACGCTCGAGAGCTCCTCGAAGCGCGTGAGGCGCGCCTTGCTCTTCGCCTGGCGGCCCTTCGGGTTCTGGCGCACCCACTCGAGCTCGTGCTTGATCGCCTTCATGCGGGCGTCCTCCTGGCGCTTCTCGATCTCGAGACGCTTCTCCTTCTGATCGAGCCAGGACGAGTAGTTGCCCTTCCAGGGAATGCCCTCGCCGCGGTCGAGCTCAAGGATCCACTCGGCGGCGTTGTCGAGGAAGTAGCGGTCGTGGGTGACGGCGACGACGGTGCCGGGGAAGCGGTGCAGGAACTGCTCGAGCCATTCGACCGACTCCGCGTCGAGGTGGTTCGTCGGCTCGTCGAGCAGCAGCATGTCCGGACGCGAAAGCAGCAGCCGGCAGAGCGCCACGCGGCGCTTCTCACCGCCCGAGAGCACGCCGATCTTGGCGTCCCAGGGCGGGAGGCGCAGCGCGTCGGCGGCGATCTCCATCTGCGTGCCCGCGTCGGTGCCCGCCGCGGCGATGATCGCCTCGAGACGGGCCTGTTCGGCGGCGAGCGCGTCGAAGTCGGCGTCGGGTTCGGCATAGGCCGCGTAGACGGCGTCGAGCTTCGCCTGGGCCTGCATCACCTCGCCCATGCCCTCCTCGACGGTCTCGCGGACGGTCTTCTCAGGGTCGAGCTTGGGCTCCTGCGGCAGGTAGCCCATCTTGATGCCGGGCATCGGGACGGCTTCGCCTTCGTGATCCTGATCCACCCCGGCCATGATCTTGAGGAGCGTGGACTTGCCCGCGCCGTTGAGGCCGAGCACGCCGATCTTGGCGCCCGGGAAGAAGGAAAGGGAGATGTCCTTGAGGATCTGACGCTTTGGGGGAACGATCTTCCCCACGCGGTTCATTGTGAAAACGTACTGTGCCATTGGTGAGCTCGGAGGGCTGCAGAAAATGGAGTCGGAGGGAGGGCGACCGGCCGGTTGGCCGGGCGCCTGCGGAACGGCTCAGGATGATACCTGATCGACGCGGGGGGTTCCGCGCGCTAAGGGAATGTTTTCCCTCAGTCTTCAGCCGCGGCGGTCCGTACCGGGATAGCCGCGCAGGAACCAGAGCCGGCGCAGGCGGTTGATGCGCTTCAGGGCGGTGCGGCGCGCGGGCCCCATCGCCGCGGGCTGATAGCGCAGCCACTTCTTGTAGGCGCCGGAGAAGTCGAGCGCCTCGAGCATGCGCACGAGCCGCGCGGGAAGCCCTTCGGTGAAGAGCGCGGTCTGGAAGTCGATGAGCGCGGGGGTGCCGTCGGGGCGCACGATGACGTTGCCGCCTCCGCGCAGGTCGAGGTGCACGACGCCGCGCCGGTGGATGGCGGCGATGAGTGCCTCGAGGCGCCTCAGGTAGTCGGGCGTGATGCGCTTGGGGTCGACGTCGCAGATCGCCGTCCCCTCGGCGTACTCCATCGCGATGGCAGAGCGGTCGAGGCGGAATACCGCCTGCGCGACGCCGTCCACGCCCCTGAGGCGGACGAGGGTCGCGAGTTCGCGCCTGATGAGGAGAGGCGCGACGAAGGTGCGCACGTACCAGGATCGGCGGGAGAAGTCCTTCACCGTCCAGCTGCGGCCGCACGCGCGCACGCGCCAGACGCAGGCGTTCGCCGAGCGGCCGTCGCGGAGCAGGTCGCGCGGCAACGCTTCAAATTCACGCCGCGTGAAGACCGCGGCAGGGGGATGCTCTGCTTGCTGCATCGCACGATTGCGCGGGGGAGTGCCCGGTCGAGCTAAAAAAACGCGGCGCTCTTCCGGCCGGAGGAACGCCGCATCGCCTCGGTCGGGGGCGCTCGAAGGCGCCGCACCCGCGCACTGGGAATCAGGGCATCACGAGGCCGCTGCCGGCCCCGGGGGCGGGCGGCGCCTGGAAGCCGGGCATGCCCGGCGTGACGATTTGATTGGCGGCTTCGCGGCGCATCTCGCGCAGGCGCTCGACCGTGTCCTCAAGGCCCTTCTTCGCCGCGGCGCCGTAGCCGGCGACGGCTTCGGCGAGCGTCTTGGCGGGGATCTCGAAATTGATCGGGATCGGCCCGACCTGCGTCATGATCTGCGCTTCGCCGAGGAACGTGATCTCACGGCTTTCGTCGCGGCTGCCGTCGGGAAGGATCGGCGTGAGCATGCGCAGCGAGCCGACGCGGCGGTCGGAAATGATCTCCTCGCGCACGAGGCTCTTGACGTCCATCTGGGCGTCGAGGTCGTCCATGCCGGACTGGGTTTCTTCAGCCATTGGAGCTCCAAACAGAAAAGGCTTTTCCGGAGAATGAATCTCCCGCGGCGCGCTCGGGCGCACTCGGGCGCCGCGGGAAAACGGATTTTAGCGGTAAACCATCACGGGGAAGCGCGAGTGCGTAAGCACCTTCTGGGTCTCGGAGCCGAGCAGCACCGCGGCGATGCCCTTGCGACCGTGGCTCGCCATGAAGATGATGTCGCAGCCGTTCTTCTCGGCCTGCTCGATGATCGCCTCGGCGGGCGAGAAACTCTTCACCATCACGGTCTTATCTTCGACGCCCGCGGCGTCGGCGATCTTCTTCGCCTCGGCGAGACGCTCCTCGGCTTCGGCCGTGACGCGCTCGTCGTACTGTTCGATCGATTCGGGTCGGTACTCGGCGAGGTTCGTGTAGGAATACGGTTCAACCACGGTCATGATCACGAGCGTCGCGCCGAGCGGCTTGGCGAAGCGCGCCGCGCCCTCGACCGCCTTGAGCGAGCGCTCCGAGCCGTCCGTCGGAATGAGAATGCGCTTGTACATGTTGTCCTCTCCTCTTTGTTGTTGGTCGGGATCGTCTCCTCGGGTGGCGAAGGCGTCCGTAGCGCTATTTTACGGTCCGCTCTCCGGGGCGGGTGGGCGTCGCCGCCCGCAGACCCTCCGTGCGCGGGCGGCGACGGACGCCCCCACGCCCCCTCCGGGATCTCCTGCATCCCGCCCGCGGCCGGCACGTGCTTCATTCGGCCCAACCGGCCCGACATCCGCGCCATTCAGGAATACCCGTTCGCGAAGCAACTAATTTGATTTGGTATGCTCTTGCTAAAAAGCAAGCTTGCGTCATATTTTCGAAAAAGTCTTCTCGCAGGGACGGGCGGCGGTCTCGAGTCGTGATAATGTGGAGACATCTCAAGGAGAGCTACGCCGCGGCCCCTGAGGAGCGCAGCGGACTCAAAAGTCTCCCCTTCGACCACTACCATGAGGAGAGCATCCATGCGCATTCTTGTTCCGGTTGACGGGAGCACGAACTCCCTGAACGCGGTTTCCTTCATCGCTTCGCGCCAGACGCTTCTCGGCGGCAATCCCGAGATTGAGTTGCTCAACGTGCAGCTGCCGCTCCCCACTCGCGCCTGCCGGCTCGTCGGCCAGGACGCCATTCAGCGCTACTACGAGGACGAGGCGGAGAAGGTCTTCGAACGCGCCCGCAAGGTCCTCGAAAAGGTGGGCGTCCACGCGAGCGAATCCTTCGTCGTGGGCGAACCCGCTCCGTCGATCGCAAAGGCCGCCGAAAAGATCAACGCCGACCTGATCGTCATGGGCTCGCGCGGCCAGAGCGCCATCAAGGGCCTCTTCTTCGGCTCCGTCTCGAACGGCGTGCTCGCCGAGACGAAGTGCCCGCTTCTCGTGATCCGCGGCAAGGTTCCGACCGAGAACGACGCGCTGCGTGTGGGCATTGCGGTTGACGGCTCGAAGTACGGCCGCGCCGCCGTGCGCTATGCGATCAAGCACGTCTCGCTCTTCGGCACGGGCGCGACCTTCTACCTCGTGAACGTGGTGAGCGACTACGCCGGTGCCGTCATGCCCGACATGGCCGGCATGGCCCTTCCGGCGCTCTCCGAAGAGGAGGTGCTCGACCTGCAGCGCGAGGAGTTCAACGAAGCCGTCGATCCGCTGCGTCCCTTCTTCTCGAAGGCCGCCATCAAGCCGCGTGAAGTCTGCCTCGTCGGCAACCCCGGCGACGAGATCTCCGCCTTCGCCAAGAAGCGCAAGCTCGACATCATCGTCATGGGCTCGCACGGCTACGGCCGCTTCAAGAGCGCCATCATGGGCTCGACCGCGACCCGCATCGCCGCTTCGGGCGACGTGCCGCTCCTCGTAATCCGTCTCCCATAAGGGAGGCGCACCGGCACCGTTCCGGGGACTTCCCCCCCGGACGGCGGCCCAATGATCTGCGGCCGGGCCTCCCGCAAGGGGCGTCCGGCCGTTTTCGTCCGCGCTCCCGCCGCGAACCTCTTCGGCGCGCCGCGGCCCCGATGCGCACGGGAGGGCGCGTGCTAATATCGGGCCCGCCCGGGATTTCCCTTAAAGCCGCGCCCGCCGGGGCGCCGCGGACCCAGGCCCCTCCGGTACACCATTCACACAGCCCTCATGACCGATTCCTTCAAGAATGTTTCGGTGATGCGCGAACCCATCCGCGTCTACATCGCCGCTGAGACCTCTGAAGAGTGCGACCGCATCGCGCAGCGCCTCATGCGCGCGGACGGCATCCGCATCACCGGTACGGCCGTCACGGCCGAAGCGCTCGAAGACGCTCTGTCCTCGGGGCTCGCCGTGGACGTGCTCGTCACCGACGTGATGCTCGGGCAGACCGACATGGCGCCGGTGCTCACGCGCATCAAGCGCGCGAACGACGCGATCGACATCCTCATCTACTCGAGCCGCTCGCAGGACCCGCTCGTGATCCGCTCGATTCTCGCGGGCGCCACGGGCTACATCCTCAAGGGCGACCAGGAGGACCTCATCACCGGCGTGCGGCTCATCCGCGGCGGCGGCTCGCCCGTCTCGCCCACGGTGGCGAGAAGCGTGCTGCGCGCCATCCACTCGCGCGGCTTCTCCGCGCCGCCCGTGCCGCAGAAGAAGCGCGATCCGAACGACAACCTGCCGCTCTCGCAGCGCGAGACGGAAATCCTCACGCTGCTCGCCAAGGGCATCTCGTTCGCCGACATCGGGCAGATCCTCTCGATCTCGCCGCACACCGTGACGGCGCACATCAAGAAGATCTACCGCAAGCTCCAGGTGCATTCGCGCGGCGAGGCGGTCTACGAGGCCTCCTGCATGGGGATCCTCCCCGACCGGCTGCTCTAATCAGCTCCCAACCGTTTCTGAAGAACCCGCTGCCGCTCGGACGGCGTCGGGTTCTCTGCATCAGCGCGCACCCAGCGGCCGGACTTGCCGCCCGACTTCTCAAGGAGGCACACGTCCGTGATCACCATCCCGCGGTCCACGGCCTTGAGCATGTCGTAGACGGTGAGCAGCCCCATCTCGACGGCGGTGAGCGCCTCCATTTCGACGCCCGTCTGCCCGGTGCAGCGGCACTCGACCGTGAGCACGACCTTCGAAGCGGCCTCGTCGAGCTCGAATTCAGCCGAGACGTGCGTGAGCGCGATCGGATGGCAGAGCGGCACGAGCTCGGCCGTACGCTTGCTCGCCATGATCGCGGCGATGCGCGCCACGCCGATCACGTCGCCCTTCTTCGCCTCGCCCGCCTTCACGAGGGCGAAGGTCGAGGGGGCCATGCGGATTTCGCCGCGGGCGCGCGCGAGGCGCTCGGTTTCGGCCTTGGCGCCGACGTCAACCATGCGCGCGTCGCCCTTGTGATCGAAATGGGTGAGTCCGTTGAAGTCGTCTTGTCCGCTCATCGCTTGGAAACCTTTGCAAATAAATCTCTCACACGGGACTCCACCGCCCGCGGGCCATAATGAAGAACCCGCGGTCCCTTCCGGAAGGCCTGCCGCCGGGGGCGGAGAAGTCCGCCCGGCAGATTAGCGCATCCGGAGCGGCCCGCAAGAAACCATTCCGCTCCGCGCGCTCATGCAGAAGCCCATTCAAACCGCCATTGCGCTCGCCGCCGCGCTCCTCACGGCCGCCGCGCCCGTCCCTGCCGGCGCGGCCGGCGCGCTCGACCTCAACCTCCCCTCGCTCGGCTCGAGCGCAGATGCGGGGCTCTCGCCCCAGGACGAGTACCGGCTCGGCACGCAGATCATGGCCGAGGTGCGCGCGGACCCAACCTACCTCAATGATCCGGAGATCATGGAGTACCTCGGGCGGCTCGGCTACCAGCTCGTGAGCCACGCGCACACGAACACCTACAACTTCTTTTTCTTCCCGATCCGCGACGCCTCGCTCAACGCCTTCGCGCTTCCCGGAGGCTTCATCGCCGTGCACACCGGCACGATCATCGCCGCGCAGAGCGAGAGCGAGCTCGCCGGCGTGATGGCCCATGAAGTGAGCCACGTCGCGCAACGTCACATCGCGCGCATGATCGAGGGGCAGAGCGGCAACCTCGCGATCACGATCGGCTCGATCCTCCTCGCGATCCTCGCGGCCCGCGCGGGCGGCAGCTCCGGGGGCAACGCCGCCGCTGCGGTCGCCATGGGCTCGCAGGCCGCGATGATCCAGTCGCAGCTCAACTACTCCCAGAACGCCGAGCGCGAGGCGGACCGCATGGGCATCGCCACGCTCTACGACGCGGGCTTCGACCCGCGCGGCATGGAGGACTTCTTCGCGCGGCTGCAGTCGAACAACCGCTACTACCGCTCGGCCGCCCCCGCGTACCTCTCGACTCACCCGCTCACGGTCGAGCGCATGGCGGACATGGAGAACCGCACGCGGCAGCTTCCGACCCGCATGCACTCGGACTCGGCCGACTTCGGCCTCATCCAGGTCCGCGCCCGGGTGCTGCAGGAGAACACCTGGGACGGGTGGACGAAGGTGAAGAAGGACTTCGAGCGCAGCCTCGCGGGCGCCTCGGGCGTGCGCGCCTGCACGCTCAACTACGGCGTCTCGGTGGCTGAAGACCGGTTGAAGAACCCCGACGCGGCCTACGCCGCAGCGCAGCGCGCGATGCGCTGCGGCATCCGTTCGGCCGTGCTCGAGCGCAACCTCACCCGCACGGCCTTCAACGCCGCAAAGACCCAGCAGGCGAAGCTCGCCGCGCTCGACGCCGCACGCGCCGCACTATCACGCTATCCGCTCTCGGCGATGATGACCGAGAACTACGTGGACCTTCTCTACGCGCTCGGGCGCCACGAGGAGCTCATCAACTTCCTGAGGAACGGCACGGCGCTCTCGGAGGCCTCGTCGGACTACCACGCGCTTCTCGCGCGCTCCTACGAGGCGCTCGGGCGCCGCAGCCTCCAGTACATGCACACGGGCGAGATGTACGCCCGGCTCGGCGCGACCGAGGCGGCCGTCTACCAGATGACGCTCGCGCAGAAGGCGAACGACGGGGACTTCTACACGATGAGCGAGATCGACGCGCGGCTGCGCGAGCTGCGCCGGCAGTTCGACGACGAGAAGAAGGACCGCGGCTGAGGCGGAGGCAAATCACGCTTTCCACCCCTTCGGCCGCGCCCGCAGGTATGCGAGAATAGCCGCACTTTCCCGCGCCCGGACCTCCTCCGGGCGCGCATGCTTTTCATGTTCCGGCGCGCCTCTGCGGCCCTACGCAGGCGCGCGCCCCCGCAAGTCATGGCTATTGAAGACTATCTCACCCTTGCCGAACCGACCGACGAAATGATCGAAACCGACGCCGTCGTGGTCGGCGCCGGCCCCGTCGGCCTCTTCCAGGTTTTCGAGCTCGGCCTCCTTGAAATCAAGTGCCACGTCGTGGACTCCCTGCGCACCGTCGGCGGCCAGTGCATGGAGCTCTACCCGACCAAGCCGATCTACGACATCCCGGCCGTTCCGGTGTGCTCCTCGTACGAGCTCACGGAGAATCTCCTCAAGCAGAACCACCATTTCGGCCCGGTCTTCCACCTCGGCGAAGAAGTGACCGACGTGAAGAAGCTCGAGGACGGCACGTTCCACGTGACGACGAGCGCCGGCACGCGCTTTCACTGCAAGGTGGTGATCATCGCCGCGGGCGTGGGCTCCTTCCAGCCCCGTCCGCTGCGCGTCAAGGGCATCGAGAAGTTCGAGGGCACGCAGCTGCACTACAGCTGCAAGGATCCCTCGGTCTTTGAAGGCAAGAACGTCGTGATCCTCGGCGGCGGCGACTCCGCCCTCGACTGGACGCTCAACCTCGTCGGCAAGGCCGAGAGCGTGGTGCTCGTGCACCGCCGCGACGGGTTCCGCGCGCAGGCCGCCTCCGTCGCGAAGATGAAGGAGCTCTGCGAGAACTGGGAGATGCAGTTCGAGGTGGGTCAGGTGACGGGCTTCAGCGAAGAGGCCGGGCGCCTCACCGAGGTGGCCGTCTCCGGCGCCGACGGCGTCACGCGCCGCATTCCGCTCGACCATCTGCTCGTCTTCTTCGGCCTGCAGCCCAAGCTCGGGCCGATTGAGAACTGGGGCCTCAAGCTCGAGCGCAAGCAGATCGTGGTCGATACGGCGCGCTTCGAATCGAGCGTACCGGGCGTCTTCGCCGTGGGCGACATCAACACCTATCCGGGCAAGAAGAAGCTCATCCTCTCCGGGTTCCACGAGTGCGCCCTCGCAGCCTTCGCCGCCTGCGACTACGTCTTCCCCGAGAAGCGCGTCTTCCTGCAGTACACGACGACGAGCCCGAAGCTGCACAAGGTGCTCGGCGTCGAGACGCCGA
Organism: uncultured Sutterella sp.; assembly: GCA_905198475.1. Classification (GTDB taxonomy): domain Bacteria; phylum Pseudomonadota; class Gammaproteobacteria; order Burkholderiales; family Burkholderiaceae_F; genus Sutterella. The sequence continues at coordinate 12,136 of CAJKCQ010000020.1, forward strand.
CCTTCGACGACTGACGGCTCCGGACGGGCCCCGCGCCCGTCCGCCGCTGAGACGCGAAACCCCCGCATCCTCGCTTGAGGACCGGGGGTTTCTTCATTCATGAGCTCCGGAAGGGAGCGTCAGTCGTTCTTCACCGAGATGGTGGGTATGCGCGCCGAGTAGTCCTTGCCGAGCTTCGCGACGGCGCCCGCCACCTGCATGGCGATCGCGCGGTACATGAGCGCGGCGGGGCTCTCCGGGTCCGCCGCAACCGTCGGGCAGCCGCCGTCGGCCGCGGACCGGATGTCGGCCGAGAGCGGCAGCTCGCCCAAGAGCGGCACGCCGTACTGCGCGCACATGCGCTTCGCACCGCCTTCGCCGAAGATGTGCTCCACCTTCCCGCAGCACGGACAGATGAAGACCGACATGTTCTCGACGATGCCGAGGATCGGCACGTTCACCTTCTCGAACATGCGCAGGCCCTTCTTGGCGTCGATGAGGGCGATGTCCTGCGGGGTGGTGACAACCACGGCGCCCGTGAGGGGGGCGCTCTGCGAGAGCTGCAGCTGGATGTCGCCCGTGCCCGGGGGCATGTCGACGATCAGATAGTCGAGGTCGTGCCAGTTGGTGAGCGTGAGGAGCTGGTTGAGGGCGCCCGAGGCCATCGGCCCGCGCCAGATCATCGGCTCGTCCTCGTCCACCATGAAGCCGATCGAGTTGATCTCGAGCCCGTGCGCAACAAGCGGCTCCATGGTCTTGCCGTCCACCGTCATGGGCTGGCCGTGGGCGCCGAGCATCGTCGGCTGCGAGGGACCGTAGACGTCCGCGTCGAGCACGCCCACGCGGGCGCCCTCGTAGGCGAGCGCGAGGGCGAGGTTCGCCGAGACGGTGGACTTGCCCACGCCGCCCTTGCCCGAGGAGACCGCGATGATGTTCTTCACGCCGGGCATCACGCGCTGCGTGCCCTGCACCTTGTGGGCGATGATGTTCTGCTTCACGTCCACCGTCACGTCGGCGACGCCGAGCTCCTTCACGGCGCTCTCGACGGCCGTGCGGACGGAGTCGGCTGCAAAGCGCGCCGGGTAGCCGAGCTCGATGCGCACGGCGACGCCGCCCGCATCGTTCGTTTCAATGCCCTTGAGCATCCGGGTGGAGACGTAGTCGGCGCCGACCACCGGGTCGATCAGGCGCGAGAGGCGCTCCTGAACCTGAGTAGTGGAAATGGTCATCTGGATGTCTGGTGGTGAAGTAGAGGTTCTCAGAGCGGACCGGCTGCGGACCGCTCCATGCCGCCGACATTCTAGAGGACGCCCTCCCGCATCCGCCCTACGCCTTTCGTCGGCCCCGGGCGTGCCTCTTCGGAGATGCGGCCGCGGCCTTCGGCGAGGAGCTCGGCGTGAAGCTCTGGATCGACAACCGCCCGGACGCGGGCGGCGTGATCGGCGCGCGCCACGCCGCCCATTCCGTGCCCGACGGGCGCACCTTCGGGCTCGCGAAGAAGGGCGCGGAGCCGCGCCCCGAAACGCCCGAGGAGTTCGCGCGCTTCATCGCCGCCAAGCGTCCCAAGTGGGCGCGCCTCGTGCGGGCGCTCGCGGCGGACCGCGCGGTCTGACCGCAAGGGGGCCGAGCCCCGCACAAACGCCCTGCCGGCGGGGCGCCGGAGGCGGGAAAATGTTAAATTCTCGCCCGCAATTCATTTCTGCCGCAGCGTCCCGGCCGCCCGCGGGCTTTCATTCGGCCCGCACGTCCGCACGTCTGCCCATCCCCCTATCGCGACAAAGAACAATGACTCAGCGCAAACTCTTCGTGACCACGGCGCTCCCCTATGCCAACGGCGCCTTCCACATGGGTCACATCATGGAATACATCCAGGCCGACATCTGGGTTCGTCATGAACGGATGTGCGGCAACATCGTGCACTTCGTCGGCGCCGACGACGTGCACGGCGCGCCGATCATGATTGCCGCCCAGAAGCGCGGCCTCACCCCGCAGGCCTTCGTCGCCGAGATCGCCGCGGGCCGCAAGCAGTACCTCGACGGCTTCCACATCAGCCACGACTACTGGGGCTCGACCGACTCCCCGGAGAACCACGAGCTCTCGCAGGACATCTACCGCCGCCTCAAGGCCGCCGGCCTCATCTACACGAAGGAGGTCGAACAGTTCTACGACACCGTGAAGGGCATGTTCCTCGCGGACCGCTTCATCAAGGGCACCTGCCCGCGCTGCGGCGCCCCGGACCAGTACGGCGACAACTGCGAGAAGTGCTCCGCGGTCTACTCACCCACCGAGGTGATCAATCCCTATTCGACCCTCTCGGGCTCGCGCCCGGAGCTGCGCTCATCCACCCACTACTTCTTCAAGCTCTCCGACCCGCAGTGCGTCGAATTCCTGCGTGAATGGACGCGCGGCAACGGCCGCGACGGCCGTCCCTCCGTGCAGGAGGAGGTCCTCGCGAAGGACAACGAGTGGCTGGGCGCCGACGGCCACCTCACGGACTGGGACATCTCGCGCGACGCGCCCTACTTCGGCATCGCCATCCCCGACGCCCCGGGCAAGTACTTCTACGTGTGGCTCGACGCCCCGGTCGGGTACCTCGCCGCGCTCAAGGCCTACGCCGAAAAGAAGGGCTTCGACTTCGAGGGCATCCTCTCGGATCCCGAGACCGAGCAGATCCACTTCATCGGCAAGGACATCATCTACTTCCACACGCTCTTCTGGCCGGCCATGCTGAAGTTCTCGGGCAAGCCCTACCGCACGCCCGACCACATCAACGCCCACGGCTTCATGACCGTCAACGGCGAGAAGATGAGCAAGAGCCGCGGCACGGGCATCTCGCCCCTCGAGTACCTTGAGCTCGGCATGAACGCCGAGTGGCTGCGCTACTACCTCGCCGCGAAGATGAACTCCCGCGTCGAGGACGTGGACTTCACGAAGCTCGACTTCGCGCAGCGCGTCAACTCCGACCTGATCGGCAAGTACGTCAACATCGCCTCGCGCGCCGCGGGCTTCATCGTCAAGCGCTTCGAGGGCCGCGTGCTCGACGCAGCAATGGCCGATCCGCTCGTCGCGACCCTCATGAGCCGCGTGCCGGAGGTGAGCGCCCTCTATGAAACGCGCGAATTCGCCCGCGCCACCCGCCTCGTGATGGAGCTCGCCGACCTCGTCAACGAATTCGTCGACGAGAAGAAGCCCTGGGAGCTCGCGAAGAAGCCCGAATGCGCCGAAGAGCTCCACCGCGTGAGCTCCGTCGCCCTCGAGTGCTTCCGTCTCCTGACGCTCTGCCTCAAGCCGGTTCTGCCCGCCACGGCCGAGCGCGTCGAGAACTTCCTCTCGATCCGTCCGCTCGTCTGGGCGAGCGCGTCCGAACACCTCTCGAGCGCGAACCCGATCAAGCCCTACCAGCACCTGATGCAGCGCGTGGACATGGAGAAGCAGCTCAACCGCCTCATCCCCGAGCACGCGCCCGAGCCCGAACCCAAGGTTCCGGGCGGCGAGCCCGTCGCCCCCGAGGTGACGATCGACGACTTCTCGAAGATCGACCTGCGCGTCGCGAAGATCGTCAAGTGCGAGGAGGTCGAAGGCTCCACGAAGCTCCTGCGCCTCACGCTCGACCTCGGCGAAGGCCGCACCCGCAACGTCTTCTCGGGCATCAAGGGCGCCTACCAGCCCGCCGACCTCGAGGGGCGCCTCACGGTGGTGATCGCCAACCTCGCGCCGCGCAAGATGCGCTTCGGCGTCTCCGAGGGCATGGTGCTCGCGGCTTCGGACGCCGAGGACAAGTCCCTCGGGCTCTTCCTCCTCTCGCCCGACTCGGGCGCCCAGCCGGGCATGCGCATCCATTAAGGATTAACCCTTACGCGGCTTCCACATTGGTGCCGCTTTGAGCCAGCGCAATGAGGCGCGGTCGAAAGACCGCGCCTTTTTCCTTAAACTATCGGCCCTTTCCGTTTTCTCCACCCTCCGTCTCTCTCTCAAAATGCGTCTCTTCCAGCAGGCAGGAGAAATCCTGCATCACCTGCCGCTTGCACACTTCAATCCGGTGCTTCTTGACGCGGTGAAGGGCTACAACCGCCACATGCTCACCCGCGACGTCTCCGCGGGCCTCACCGTCGGCATGGTCGCGCTTCCGCTCGCCATGGCCTTCGGCATCGCCTCGGGCGTGCCGCCCGAAGCGGGCCTCTACACGGCGATCATCGCGGGCTTCCTGATCTCGCTCCTCGGCGGCTGCCGCGTGCAGATCGGCGGTCCGGCCGGCGCCTTCGTCGTCATCATCTACGGCATCATCGCGCAGTACGGCATCTCCAACCTGATGCTCGCGACGATCGGCTCGGGTGTCATCCTCTTCTTCATGGGGCTCTTCAAACTCGGCGGCTTCATCAAGTTCATCCCGATTTCGATCGTAATCGGCTTCACGAACGGCATCGCGGTGATGATCGGCCTGCAGCAGGTGAAGGACTTCTTCGGTCTCTCGATCGCGAAGATGCCGGCGGACTTCTTCTCGATGATCCGCACGATCATCGAGCACTTCTCGACCTTCAATCCCTGGGCCTTCGGCATCGCGCTCACGAGCTTTCTGCTGATCTTCTTCTGGCCCAAGGGCTACTCGATGAACGGCCCGCAGTGGAAGCGCTGGCTTGCGCACCTGCCGGGCACCGTGGTCGTGCTCGTGCTCTCGACGGTCTTCGTCTCGCTCTTCAACATCCCCGTCGAGACGGTCGGCTCCAAGTTCGGCGGCATCCCGCAGGGCCTGCCCACCTTCCAACTCCCGGACTTCGACTGGCAATCCGCCAAGCAGCTCTACGGCGCGATGCTCACGCTCGCCGTCCTCGGCTCCATCGAGTCGCTGCTCTGCGCGCGCGTCGCGGACACGATGACCGACGACCGCCACGACCCTAATCAGGAGCTGATGGGCCAGGGCATCGCCAACTTCGTCGTTCCGTTCTTCGGCGGCATTCCCGCCACGGGCACGATCGCCCGTACGGTGACGAACATCAAGTCGGGCGCCTTCTCGCCCGTCGCCGGCATGGTGCACGCCGTTACGCTGCTCGTCGTGATCCTCGTCGCCGCCCCTCTGGCCGCGAGCATCCCGCTCTCCGCGCTCGCCGCGATCCTCGTCTTCGTCGCCTGGAACATGGGCAACTGGCGCGAGTTCGTGCGTCTGCGCCGCATGTCGCTCTCCTACAAGGCGACACTGCTCATCACGTTCTTCCTCACGGTCATCTTCGACCTCACGGTCGCCGTTGAGTTCGGCCTCGTCGTCGCGTGCATCTTCTTCCTGATCCGCATGAACAACATCACGGTGGTCGAGCCCGCGACGCTCCCGTTCCACATGCCCGACACGGTCGAGGCGTGGCACATCCGCGGCGCGCTCTTCTTCGGCTCCATCTCGAAGCTCGAGCACGTCACCGACCCGCACCGCCTGATGGCCGCCGACTCCGCGAAGATCGTGATCCTCGACTTCTCCGACCTCGTCAACATCGACAACTCGGCGATGGATCAGATCGAGGTCTTCGTGAGGGCGCTCCACCGCCACCACCACGAGCTCATCATTGCTGGCGCCGCGGGCCATCCGCTGCGCCAGCTCGAGCGCACCGGCATCGCGCAGGCGCTCGGCCCCAACCTCGTGCCCGACATGGAGTTCGCCATGGCGCGCGCCGACCTCGTGCTTGAGGAGCTCGCGCTCGAGGAGCGCCGGACGGCCGGCGCCCCGGTCGAAGAGCCCGCCCCGGCCGCCGACGTGGAGAAGGTCGAGACGGCCGGCGCCGACGCGCCCGCCGCTCAGGATGCGCAGGCTCACGGGACACCCGTCCTCACGCAGGAGAAGAAGCCCGACTAACCGCGGCTTCGAAAGGCGCCCCCGCGGGGCGCCCGTCCTCCGCAGAAGGCCGTACCGGATCGCTCCGGAGCGGCCTTTTCTTCATTCCGGGTGGCGGCGCTAGAAGAGCTCCCCCTGGGAGCCCGGAACCGCGCGTCCTTCGAAGAATTCCCTCCACTCGGCGTCGATCTCCTCGACCGTGCGTTCGCGCACTTGGCCGCCTGCGCCCGCGTCGGCAAAGAGCGCCGAGTGCTCCGGGCGGATGTAGACCGCCCCGTAGGGTTCGGCCTGCGTGAGGTTCACGAGGAAGTGCTTGCCGAGCTCGAGGACGGCGAGGAGCCACACCGCGATCTGCTGCCGGTCGGCGCCGGGCTCGTAGAGGTCGGTGAGACGAATGAAGTCCTTGCCCTGGAGCGCGCGGAGCACTTCGGTCATGTGCTCGCGCACGGAGAGCTCCTCGCGGCTCACCCGGTGATGGGCCGAAAAGGCGAGGAGCGCCTCGACGGCCTCCCAGGCGAGCGCGAGCTCGGAGGCCGTAATCATCGGAAGGAGGCGCTCTCCCTCCCCGTCCTCCGGGACGGGACGCGCGGTGAGAAAGTCCCGCCCGAGCCGCGGCAAGGCGTCGAGCGTCTTTGCCGCGGCGCGCATGCGCTCGTACTCCTGCAGCCGCCGCATGAGTTCGGCGCGCGGGTCCTCGACCTCCTCGCCCGTCAAGGCGTCGGGGCGCTTCGGGAGAAGCATCCGGCTCTTGATCGACATGAGGGTCGCGGCCATCACGAGGTACGCGCTCGCGAGCTCGAGGTTCGTGCGCCGGATGAGCTCGACGTAGGCCATGTATTGCTCGGTGAGGACCGCCATCGGGATGTCCATCACATCGAACTTCTGGCTGCGGATGAGCCAGAGGAGCAGGTCGAGCGGGCCTTCAAAGCGCTCGAGAACCACTTCGAGGGCGTCGGGTGGAATGTAGAGCCCGGGGGGAATGTCGGTGAGGGGCTCGCCGTAGAGGCGTGCGACGACGTGCGCCTTCGGGGTCCCGGAGGACTCGCCCGATGCGCTCGATCGCGCGGCTTCGGATGCGCCGGCCGCCGGATTTGAAGGCACTTCTTTCGACATGGCCGGAATAATAAGGGCCCCCGGCGCCGCGCGCCTCCCTGTGGAAAGGGAAACGCGCGCCGCCGGGGGCCCCCAGGGGTTCATCATCCGGCCGTCTGCATCAGAGCGGCCGGACGGGTCCGCGCATTACGGACGATACATGAACTCCTCAACGGCCTTCTCAAGGTCGGCCGGACGTTCGTTGCCGGCGAGGTTGTGGTCGTAGGCGTAGGCCGCGACCGCAGCGCCGATCTTAACGGACACCGGAAGGATGTCGGAGAGGGGCGGATAGAGCGATCCCTGGGCGAGGTCCTCTTCGCTCACGAGCTCGGCGAGCTTCTTCGCGGCGACGAGGAACATGCCGTCAGGCATCCACTTTGCGCGGGCGAAGACGGCGCCGAGGCCGAGGGCCGGGAACACGTAGCTGTTGTTGCCCTGGCGCGGCACGAAGGTCTTGCCTTCGTAGACGACCGGGTCGAACGGCGAGCCGGAGGCGAAGAGCGCCTTGCCCTTCGTGATCGTGTAGGCCTCTTCGGCGGTGCACTCGGCACGCGACGTCGGGTTCGAGAGCGCGAAGATGATCGGACGCTCGTTGAGCTTGGCCATCTCCTCGAGGACTTCCTTCGTGAAGGTCTTCGGGGTGGCGGCCACGCCGATGATCGCGGTCGGCTTGTACTGCTTGATCGCTTCGAGGAAGCAGTTCGTGTCGGCCATGTCGTGGGCGTAGGGCTTCTTGTGGGCGGCGAGGCCTTCGAAGCGGTTCTTCGTCACGAGGCCCTTCGAGTCGAAGAGGGCGCAGTGCTTGATCGCTTCTTCGCGGTCAACGCCTTCGGAGACGATGGCGTCGACGAGCAGGTTGGCGATGCCGGTGGCGGCTTCACCGGCGCCGAAGAAGAGGAAGCGCTGATCGGTGATCGACTCCTTCTTGATGCGCATGGCGCTGTACATGCCGGTCACGGCCACGGAGGCGGTGCCCTGGATGTCGTCGTTGAAGCAGAGGATCTTGTCCTGATAGTGCTCAAGCAGACGGAAGGCGTTCTGGTTGCCGAAGTCTTCGAACTGGATCAGGACGTTCGGCCAGCGGCGGCGGGCCTCGGTGATGAACTCGGCGACGAGGGCGTCGTACTCGGGACCGCGGGTGCGGGGCTTGCGCAGACCCAGGTAGAGCGGATCGTCAAGGTATTCCTGGCGGTTCGTGCCGACGTCGAGGACGACCGGGAGGGTCTTGGCGGGATTGATGCCGGCGCAGGCGGTGTAGAGCGCGAGCTTGCCGATAGGAATGCCCATGCCGTTGATGCCCTGGTCGCCGAGGCCGAGGATGCGTTCACCGTCGGTGACGACGATGACGTCCACTTCCTTGTTCGGGGCGCGTTCAATCACGTCGCGGACGTGGCCGGCGTGCTGGTAGGAGATGAAAAGGCCGCGCGGATAGCGGAAGATGTGGCTGAAGCGCTGGCAGTACTCGCCGACGGTCGGGGTGTAGACGATCGGCATGTATTCGTCGATGTAGCGCGTGAGCAGACGGAAGTAGAGGTCTTCGTCGGTCGCACGGAGGCTGTCGAGAACGAGCGCCTTGTCGATCGGCTTCTCAAAGCGGTTGAGAATCTCGCGCATGCGCTCGACCTGCTGGTCGTCGGTGGAGACGGCGGTCGGAAGCAGACCGCTCAGACCGAGCTCCTCGCGCTCCGTTTCCGTGAAGGCCGCGCCCTTGTTCGTGAGCGGGCAGTGGAAAGCGGCAGCGCCGACATGCTTGCAGCATTGGGTCATTTGTGAACACCTCCAGTATTCCCGTCTACTGGTCCAGACGGAATCAACTTCGTGGTTTGATCAGCCTCGGCGCCCGGATGGAGGGAAGCACCTCGGCCTCTTATAGTATCCGCAGTCATCTGATTATGAATGACCGCTTCAAAAACGCATTCGTCAAAAAGTATTTCCGAGGCCGTGGCCTTTGCTTCCCCTTTGACTCGCTCTATGTGCTCCATTCTACTTAGGGGCACTCTATTGGTGGGAATCACCCACTCCACAGACGGAAGGGGAATCCCTGACGCAATGCACTAAATGATGGGGTCATTTACTTATTTGGAGTTAATACTTTCAGCCTGGCCCTAGCGTCCTTAGCTACCTCGCTCTCCGGATAGGTGCGGATAATTTTGTTGAGGGTGTTTCGGGCGGCCGTCACGCTGCCGCTCGCGGCCTGCGACGAGGCGACGAGCATCATGGCGTCGGGCGCGCGCGAAGACTTCGGATAGTCCTTGAGGAGCTGATTCTGAGATGCAATCGCCGTCTTATAGTGCTCGGCTCCGAAGGCGCTCGTGCCCCACCAGAAGAGCGCGTCGGCGCGGTAGGGCGACTTGGGGTAGCCGGCACAGAATTCCTTGAAGCTCTTTTCGGCGGCGAGGAACTTCCCTTCCTGGAGTTGGGCGACCGCCGCGTCGAAGGCCTTCTTTTCCTCGGGCGCGACCTGCACGGACTGGCCGTCCACCACGACCGTCTGCGGCTCGAAGACGCCGATGCGCTTGTCGATCGACTCGTAGAGCGTGCGGGCGCTGCGCTTCTCGACGGCGAGTGCGTTGGAGAGCTCCTCGACCTTGCCCGTGAGCTGACGGTTGCGCTCCTTGAGGGCGTTGATTTCATCGGCGAGCTGCACCTGCGTATTGCGGCCGACGTCCACGTCGTTCTGCAGCTGCTTGACGGTTTCGCGCAGCTCGAGGATGGCGCGGCGTGCATCGTCGTCGGCGAAGGCGAAGGCGGAGCCCGCGATCGAGAGCGCCGCGGCCGCCGTCACGAGGCGCGCGCCGAGGGGAGAGAGGGAAAGGGACATGACTGGACCTCAGAAACAAAATCGCCGGCACCCCATCGTCGAATGAGGCTGCCGGCGGCGGAAGGGCGCCCCCGGGGCCCGAAGGACCGGGACGCCCCGGCGGTTGGCGCTGAACCGGGCGTTACTTCGCCGACGCGGTGCCTTCGGGATAGACGATGTCGGCGCGGCGGTTCTGAGCCCACGCCTCTTCGGTGTGGCCGGTCGCGACGGGCTTCTCCTTGCCGAAGGAGACCGCCTCGACGCGGTCGGCGGAGACGCCGAGCAGCTGCATGCGCTGACGCACGGCCTCGGAGCGCTTCTGGCCAAGGGCGAGGTTGTACTCGCGGCCGCCGCGTTCGTCGGTGTTGCCCTGGACGGTGATCTTCACGTCGGGATGTTCGGCGAGCCACTTCGCGTGCGCCTCGACCACAGCGGCGTACTCGGGCTGGACTTCATAGGAGTCGAAGGCGAAGTAGACCGAACGGTGCGAAAGCGGGTTCGAGGGATCCGTGAACGGATCCTGGGCAACGGTCGACTTGACCTGATCGCCCGCAAGCGTGCCGTCCTTGGCGCCCTCATCGAGCGAAACGGACGAGCAGCCTGAAAGCAGGGCGGCGGCGGCCGCAGCGGCGGCGAGGACCTTCCAACCGAAAGTCATGATGATGAAGCTCCTTGAGAGAAGAAAAACAAAGAATTCGGGGAATGAGGAATTACTGCAGGATCGGACCCCAAGCCGGTTCGCGGATGTCGCCTTCGCCCGAAAGCCGGGTGGTGAGGCGCGCGTCCGCCGAGCAGGTGCCGAGCACGCCGCGGCCGCTCACTTCCGTCGCGTAGACGATGAAGCGGCCGTTGGGCGCGAACGAGGGCGACTCGTCGCGGTCGGTGTTGGTGACGAGAAGGTCCTGACCGGTGGCAAGATCCATCACCGCCACGCGGAAGCTCGAGTCGATGCGCGAAATGTAGGCCATGCGCGCGCCGTCGGGGGAGACCGTCGGGCTGATCGCGTAGTTCGAGCCGAAGGTGACGCGCTCGGCGTGTCCGCCGGCGACGGGCTGGCGGTAGATCTGCGGCGTGCCGCCGCGGTCGCTCGTGAAGTAGATCCACGCACCGTCCTTCGTGAAGACGGGCTCGGTGTCGATGCCGTAGCTCTGCGTGAAGCGGCGCAGGCCCGACCCGTCGGCGTTGACGAGGTAGATCTGCGTGAGGCCGTCGCGGGAGAGCGCCACGGCGAGCTGCCGCCCGTCGGGCGACCAGGCCGGAGCGGAGTTGTTGCCGCGGAAAGCCGCGACCGCACGGCGCACGCCGCTGGCGAGCTCGTGCACGTAGACGATCGGCTTGCGACGCTCGAAGCTCACGTAGGCGAGCCGCCGGCCGTCGGGCGACCAGGCCGGAGAGATGATCGGTTCGGGCGACTGCAGGGCCGTTCTCGGCACGCCGCCGTCGCTGTCGGCCACCACGAGCTCGTAGCGGCGAGAGCCGAGCTGCGCGACGTAGGCGAGCTGCGAGGCGAACATCGGGCCTTCGCCCGTGAGCTTGGTGTAGATGCGGTCGGCGCACCGGTGCGCCGCCATGCGCAGCAGGTCCGTCGCGGCGCTGTAGCCCACCGAGTCGAGGAGTTCGCCCGAAACGGCGTCGAAGAAGAGGCAGCGCACGTCCCAGCGCGACTGCCCGAGGCTCTGCACCTGGCCGACCACGTAGATGGTCGCGCCCGCCTGCGCGGCCTGTGCGAGCCCTTCGGGCTTCTCGAGATTCTCATCGGCCTGAGCGGGCGGCGCATCGACGAGACGGAAGGCGCCGGAGCGCACGAGGTCGGCGCCGATCACCTGCGCGGGATCAACGGGCGCGGCGGCCGCGCCCTTGAACGGACGGATGACGATCGGCAGCTGATTGGCGCCGACGCCGGTGATTTCAATGCGCAGATCCGCAAGCGCCGGACAGGCGGTGAACACGCCCGCGGCCATGCCGGCGCCGAGCAGCGCGCGGCGCGTGAGGCGCATGGATTCGCTCAAGTCTTTCACGGATTTCTCCCTGGGAGAATGAAACGGCAGCCCGCAATGTGCCGAAGGGCTCCGGCCGTCCGCGCTTCATGGGGGAGAAGCACAGTCGGGGAGCCCCGGGCGCCGCGGGCGCGTCGAACCAATATACGCGAACGCGCGGCCCGCGACGGGGCGGACCGCACGAACGAAGTGCAACAGTCGATTAGTGACGGAAGTGACGCTCGCCGGTGAAGACCATGGCGATGCCGCGCTCATTCGCCGCGTCGATCACCTCCTGGTCGCGGATCGAGCCGCCCGGCTGGATCACGGCGACCGCACCGGCGTCGACCACGACGTCGAGGCCATCGCGGAACGGGAAGAAGGCGTCCGAGGCGGCGACGCTGCCTTCGAGCGAGAGTCCGCCCTCCTCGGCCTTGATCGCGGCGATGCGCGCGGAGTCGACGCGGCTCATCTGGCCCGCGCCCACGCCGAGCGTCATGCCGTCGCGGGCGTAGACGATGGTGTTGGACTTCACGAAGCGCGCGCAGTTCCAGGCGAAGAGCAGATCGGTGATCTGCTGCGCGGTGGGCTCCTTCTTCGTGACGCAGCGCAGATCCTTCTCGGTGGCGAGCTGGATGTCGGGCGTCTGCACGAGGATGCCGCCGCCGACGCGCTTGAAGTCGAAGTCGTTGTGCGCGCCGCCGAGGGCGATCTTCAGCAGGCGCAGGTTCTTCTTGGCCGAGAAGAGCTCGAGCGCGCCCTCATCGAATTCCGGCGCGATGATCACTTCGGCGAACTGGTGCGAAACGCGCTCGGCGCACTCGCGCGTCACCGGGCCGTTGAAGGCGATGATGCCGCCGAAGGCGGACTTGCTGTCCGTCTGGAAGGCCTTGGCATAGGCCTCCTCGCAGTTCGCGGCGACCGCGACGCCGCAGGGGTTGGCGTGCTTGATGATCACGCAGGCCGGAGCGGTGAAGGAGCGCACGCACTCCCAGGCCGCGTCGCTGTCGGCGATGTTGTTGTAGGAGAGCTCCTTGCCCTGGAGCTGCTCGTAGCCGGCGAGCAGGCCCGGCGCGACCACGGTCTCGCGGTAGAAGGCCCCCTGCTGGTGGGGATTTTCGCCGTAGCGCAGATCCTGCACCTTCTCCCACTGGCGCGTGAGGACGGCGGGGAACTTCTGCGGACGGTTCTCGGCGTCGAGGCTCGTGAGGTAGTTGGTGATCATGCCGTCGTAGCGGGCGGTGTGGGCGAAGACCTTCTTCGCGAGCGCGAAGCGCGTGGCGGGCGTGACCTCACCCTCGGCGCGGAGCTCGGCGAGGACCGTCTCGTAGTCGGCGGGGTCCACCACGACCGCGACGGACTCGCAGTTCTTCGCCGCGGCGCGGATCATCGTCGGGCCGCCGATGTCGATGTTCTCAATGGCGTCCTCGAGCGTGCAGTCCGGGCGCGCGACAGTCTGTTCGAACGGATAGAGGTTCACGCAGACGATGTCGATCGGATCGATGCCGTGCTCGGCGAGCGCGGCCATGTGCTCGGGCACCGTGCGGCGCGCGAGGATGCCCGCGTGGACCTTCGGGTTGAGCGTCTTCACGCGGCCGTCGAGCATTTCGGGGAAGCCCGTGTAGTCGGCCACTTCCTGGACTTCGACGCCCTCCTTGGCGAGGAGCTTCGCGGTGCCCCCGGTCGAGAGGATGTGGAAGCCTGCGGCGACGAGGCCGCGGGCGAACTCGACGATGCCCGTCTTGTCCGAAACGCTCAGAAGTGCTTGCTTGCGCATGTCTACTTTTCCTTAAGTTTTGTGGAGGTCCGCCGCGCCGGGAGCATTCCATGGTCCTGGAGCTTCTTGCGCAGCGTATTCCGGTTAATGCCGAGTAGCTGGGCCGCCGCGCACTGGTTGTGGTGGCACATCGACATGGCGTATTCGATGAGCGGACGCTCCACGGCGTGCACGACGAGTTCGTAAAGGGGATGCGGGTCGCGGCCTTCGAGCCGCGCGAAATAGAGGTCGAGCTGACGGATGACGGCCGCTTCAAGGCCGTTTTGCTCGTCGTCCCCGGACGCGTCCGCGCGTCCGAGCGGGTCCTCCTCGAAGTGGAGGTTCTCGACGGCGGTTTCGGAAAGCTCCTTCAGGATCATCGGAGTCAAGACGCGGGGAAGTGTTGAGGTTCTGCGGCGGCGGCGCCCGTCCCGACCCCATGGGCCTCGAGGAAGGCGCGCACCCGGTCCGTCTGCGCTTGGGCGTCCTCTTCGGCGAGGAGCGCCGACAGGCGCGCCTCGGCCTCGGGCGTGGAAGCGAGCGGCTTCAGATAGTGGGCGAGATGCTTGCGGAAGAGGCGCATCGCCCGGCGGGCGTCATAGTAGTCGAAATGCTCCGCCCTGTGATCGAGAATCACCCGGAGAAGTCCCTCCGCGCTCGCCGCGGGCGGCGTGTAGGAGCGGCCCTCGAGCGCGGCGCGCATTTCGGCGAAGATCCAGGGGCGTCCCATGGCGGCCCGGCCGATCATGAGGCCCGCGGCGCCCGTGTGCGCGAGGACGGCGAGCGCCTTGGGGCCGGAATCCACGTCGCCGTTGGCGACGACGGGGAGCGCGACGGCGCGGCGCACCCGGGCGATGGTGTCGTACTCCGCCTCCCCCCTGAAGCCGTCCGCGCGCGTGCGTCCGTGCACCACGATCATCGCCGCGCCCGCAGCCTCGGCCATGCGGGCGAACTCCACGGCGTTGCGGTGCTCCCGGTCCCAGCCCGTGCGCATCTTGAGCGTGACGGGAATCTTCACGGCGCCCACGACCGCCTCGAGGATTTCGCGCGCGAGCGCGGGATCCTTCATGAGGGCGCTGCCGCATTCGCGCGAGAGCACCTTCTTGGCCGGGCACCCCATGTTGACGTCGACCACGTCCGCGCCGTCGGCTTCGGCCGCCCGGGCGGCCTCGGCCATCACGGCGGGGTCCGCGCCGAGGAGCTGCACGACCTTGAGGCCCCGTTCGCCGGGCTCGACCCAGCGGGTGCGGCTCTTCTGCCGCGCGCGCAGATCCTCCCGGCTCGCCGTCATCTCGGCGACCGCATAGTCCGCGCCGAAGCGCCGGCAGAGCGAGCGGAAGGGCAGATCGGTGAAGCCCGCCATCGGGGCGAGCATCAGGGCGGGCGAGGCGAGCTCGTGCGGACCGATCCTCATGACGCGCCTCCCTCGCCGAAGAGCGCCTCGGCGCGCCCGAACTCCTCGAGGGTGCCGACGTTGGCCCAGCGGCCGCGGAACACTTCGCCCGTGACGCGCCCGGCGTCGATCGCCCCGAACATCCAGGGAAAGAGCGGCGCACGCGCGTCGTCAAGCCCCTCGAAGAGCGCGGCGTCGTAGGCCGCGAGGCTCGAAAAGGTGAACTTCTCGGCGCCCGAGCGGACGATCCGACCGTTCTCGAGGCCGAAGTCGCCCTTGGCGTGGAAGGACGGGTTGGGAACGAGCACGAGGTGCGCGAGCCCGCCCGCGTGGGAGAGCCCCTCAGCGCGGGCGCGCAGCCCCGCGAAGTCGTAGTTGGTCGCGATGTCGCCCGCGGCGACGAGGAAGCGCTCTTCGCCCCCGCGGGTGAGGAGCGCAAGCGCCCGGACGATGCCGCCCCGCGTCTCGAGGGCGTCGGCCGTGCGGGTTCCCTCGACCGACCATTCGATCGAGACGCCCCAGCGCGAGCCGTCGCCGAGCTCGGCCATGAGGATCCGCGCGCCGTGCGCGGCGTTCACGACGAATTCGACGATTCCGGCGCGCTTCAACGCCAGGATCTGCCGCACGATCAGCGCCTCGCCCGCGACGCGCACGAGGGGTTTCGGGGCGATCTGCGTGAGGGGCCGCAGGCGCCGGCCTTCGCCGGCGGCAAGAATGAGGGCGCGCATGCCGGTCTGTTACCTCAGAACGTGTAGCCCGCCTTCTCCGTGACGCCGGCGAGCTCGTCGAGCAGGTGCTTCAGGGGCGAGAGCTCGACGTAGCGGCCGGCCGTCTGGCGCGCGTAGTTCATGAAGCGCGGCGTGTCGGCGAGATACTTGGGCTTGCCGTCGCGGTAGTTGAGCCGCGCGAAGATGCCCATCACCTTCAGGTGGCGCTGGATGCCCATGAATTCAACGCTGCGGTAGAAGGCGCCAAAGTCGGCCGGGACGGGGAGCCCCGCGCGGCGCGCCTTCTCCCAGTAGCGGATCGTCACGTCGAGGACGAAGGACTCGCTCCAGCTCACGAAGGCGTCGCGCAGCAGCGAGGCGATGTCGTAGGTGATCGGCCCGTAGAGCGCGTCCTGGAAGTCGATCACGCCCGGGAGCGGATCGCTCATCATGAGGTTGCGCGGCATGAAGTCGCGGTGCACGTAGACCTGCGGGTCGGCGAGGTTGCTTTTGAGGATCGACTCGCAGGACATCCGCCACCACTTGAGGCGCTTCTCGTCCCACTCGACCCCGCAGTGGCGCTTCACGTACCACTCGGGGAAGAGCTCGAGCTCGCGCGTGAGGACCGCGCGGTCGTAGGGCGGGAGCACCCCGGGGCGCGAGGCCCGCTGCCAGGCGACGAGCGCCGTGGTCGCCGCGTCCATGAGCTTCGCGGCGTTCTCCTCGTTGATCACCTGCAGGAAGGTGTCGCGCCCGAGGTCGGAGATGAGGGCGAAGCCCTGCCCGACGTCGGCGGCGAACACCTCGGGAACGTTGAGGCCCGCCTCCTTCATGAGGCGGTCCACGACGAGGTACTGCGGCAGGTTTTCGTGTTCGGGCGGCGCGTCCATGACGATCAGGTCGCCCCCGGCGGCGCGCTTCACGCGGAAGTAGCGCCGGAAGCCCGCGTCGGCGCTCGCCGGCTCGAGCGTGTCGGGATCGAATCCGAATGCGGCGCTCTGCGCGCCCAACCAGGCGCGCAGCGCCCCGTCGCGTTCAGTCATGGAGAAAAACCTTTTGAAGTGAAGGCCGAAGCCCCGGGCCCTGCGTAGGGCCGCAGCCTCAGGGCGCCTGATAAAATCCGAACACCGCGCCGAGCGCCGGAGACAAAGCGGTCCGGAAATTCGGTGCTTTTCAAGAAAGTCGAATATTTTACAGGCCTCCCCGGAGACCCGTCAGCCTCACATGCATCTGCCTCCCGTCCGAGCCCTAGCGCTCAGCGTGGCCGCCGCGCTTGCCGCCCTCTGTGCAGCCGCGCGCGCAGACGCCGCCCCGGCCGCCTCCGGCGCCCTGCGGGTCGACCTCGAATCCGTCTCCTCGCTCAGTCCCGACCGCGCGGAGGTGGGCGGAGAGGCCGCGAGCTTCGTTGCGGCCGAACGCATCGAGGGCAGCCCCGAAGACGTGCTGCACCTCTCGGGCGACGCGGAGATCCGCCGAGCAGGCGCGGTGCTGCGCGCCGACTCGATCACCTACACGCAGCGCACCGACGAAGTCGAGGCGAAGGGCAACGCCCGCCTCTCGCGCCAGGGCGCGAGCTTCTCGGGCCCGAGCATGAAGTTCCGCCTCACCTCGCGCCAGGGCTCGATGGACGAGGCCGAGTGGGAGTACGCCCCGCGCAACCTGCGCGGCTGCGCGAAGAACGTGCGCTTCCTCTCGGGCGACCGCACGACCTTCGAGGACGTGACGATCTCCACGTGCAAACGCGACGACGAGGCGTGGTACATCAGCTTGAACGACCTCGAGATCGACGAGTACGACCAGTCGGCCTCGGGCAACGGCGCCGTGCTCCACTTCCAGGGCGTTCCGATCCTCGCCTCGCCCTGGTTCACCTTCCCGATCAGTCCGGAGCGGCGCTCCGGCCTCCTCACGCCCGTCTACGGCATGAGCTCCTCGCGCGGCGTCGATATTTCGGTGCCCTACTACTTCAACATCGCCCCGAACTACGACTACACCCTCACGCCGCGGGTGATGACCAAGCGCGGCGTGATGATCGGCAACGAAGCGCGCTTCAAGTACGACGCGTTTGAGACGACGGTCAACCTCGACTACCTCCCCAACGACCGGCTCTACGACGACAGCCGCTGGGGCACGCGCATCCGGACCAGCTACCACCGCGGCAAGCTCGGCTTCAGCGCCGACTACAACCGCGTTTCGGACGACGACTACGTGACGGACTTCTCGGGGAGCATCCGCGAATCCTCCGAAACCGTGCTGCCGCAGGACTATCAGCTCACCTGGACGGACACCTACTGGAACGCGCAGCTGCGCGTGACGAAGAACCAGACGCTCAACATCACGGGCGTGCAGCAGGTGATTCCCTACGAGCGCGTGCCGCAGGCGACGGTGAACGGCTACGCCGCGGACTTCCACGGCTTTGAGCTCGCCTCCACCCTCGAGGCGACGCGCTTCACGCATCCCTCGCGCATCGGCGGCACACGCGTGGCGGCCTCGCAGTCGGTGAGCTACCCCTTCCGGGGCGCGGGCTGGTTCGTCGTGCCCAAGGCCGAATTCCTCGGCGTCTGGTACGAGCTCTCGGACATAAACCGGAGCAAGTACTACCAGAACCGCACGCCGAGCCGCTTCACGCCGACCCTCACGCTCGACGCGGGGCTCGAATTCGAGCGCGACGCGCGCTTCCTCGGCCACGACGCCTACCAGACGCTCGAGCCGCGCATCTACTACGCCTACACGCCCTACCGCGACCAGAGCGACATTCCGATCTTCGACTCGACCGCGGCGGACCTCTCCTCCGCGACGCTCTTCACGCCGAACCTCTTCTCGGGCTACGACCGCGTCTCGGAGGCCAACCAGCTCACGGCCGTGGTCTCCTCGCGCTGGATCGACAAGGAGAGCGGGCTTGAGCTCTTCCGCGCGAGCGTGGGCCAGCGCCAGTACTTCGGCGACCAGCGCGTGGACTTTCTCAACAAGGGCGACATGGAGGCCAACGTGCGCAGCGACCTCCTTGGGAGCATCGGCGCGCGCCTCACGCGGTCGCTCTACGCCTCGGCCAACACCCAGTACTCCTCGTCGCTCAACCGCATGGTGAACGTGAAGACGGGCCTCACCTGGAGCCCGAAGCGCATGTCCACCATGGGGCTCTACTACCGCTACAACTACGCGGCGAGCGAAACGTCCGAAGACAACATCAAGCAGGTCGACTTCCAGGTCCAGTGGCCGATCTGGAACCGCCTCTACGGCCTCTTCCGCTACAACTATTCGCTGCACAAGAAGAAGCCCATCGAACTCATCGGCGGCTTTGAGTACCTCCACGACTGTTGGACGCTGCGCTTCGCCGCCCAGCGCTACACGACCGCCTCGAACGAGCAGGAGTCCAACTTCTTCTTACAACTCGAGCTCAACGGGCTCGGTAGCATTGGCATCAATCCGCTTTCCGAACTGCGCCGCAACATCCGCGGCTATCAGACGACGGGGGCTCTGCCCACGACGTCGGGTCCCTACGACTTCTATGAATAAGATCTCCCTCACCCGCAGCCTCGCCCTCGGCGCTGCGTTTGTTCTTGCGGCCGGCGCCGCCCAGGCGGCGAGCGTCATGGACGGTTCGGGTCAGTCGGCCCCCGGCTACGCGGCCCCCGCGGCCGCGCCCGCACAAGCCCCTGCGTCCTCGGCCCTCGATGCGGGCGAACTCGACCGCATCGTCGCCGTAGTGAACAACGACGTCATCACCGAGCACGAGCTCGAGCAGCGCGTGCACACGGTGGCGATCAACCTGCGCCGCCAGAACATCCAGCTCCCTGCGATGGACCTACTGCGCGCCCAGGTGCTCGAGCGCCTCATCAGCGAACGCGCCATCCTGCAGCGCGCCCGTCAGACGGGCATCCGCGTGGACGACCAGATGGTGAACGCCTCGATCGAGCAGATCGCGCGCCAGAACAACCTCAACGTCGAGGAGCTCCGTCAGCGGCTCCTCGCCGACGGCGTGACCTTCTCGGCCTTCCGCGACGAGATCCGCGACGAAATCACCACGCAGCGCCTGCGCGAGCGCGAGGTGAACGAGAAGATCGAGATCCCCGAGAGCGAAGTCGACGCCTTCCTCGCCGAGAAGGCGGGCTTCAAGGGCGACGACACGACCGAATACCACGTCGCGCACATCCTGCTCCCTGTGGAGACGGCCGCCGACAACGAGAAGGTGAAGCGCGAGGCCGAGTCGCTCGCCGAACGCGCGAAGAAGGGCGAGGACTTCTCGCTGCTCGCCGCGTCCTTCTCCCGCGCCGACAACGCGATGACGGGCGGCGACCTCGGCTGGAAGACGCTCCCCGAGATGCCCGCATCCCTCTCCGACGCGGTGCGCACGCATCCGGACGACGCCGTGATCGTCTTCTCCTCGCAGCGCGCTTGGCACGTCCTCAAAGTCGAGGGCAAGCGCGACGGCGTGCAGGCAAAGCTGGGCGGCGGCCCGGTCGAGCAGACCCACGCCCGCCACATCCTGATGTTCGTCTCGGACATCACGCCTGAGGCGGACGTTCTGCGCCGCCTCAACGACATCAAGGCCCGCGTCGAGTCGGGCGAAGCGGACTTCGCGACGATGGCGCGCCTGCACTCCGTGGACTCCACCGCGACGCGCGGCGGCGACCTCGGCTGGGTGCTTCCCGGCGACACGGTGCCCGACTTCGAGGCGGCGATGAACAAGCTCAAGCCCGGTCAGATCTCGGAGCCCGTGCGCACGCCCTACGGCTACCACCTCATTCAGGTGGTCGAGCGCCGCACCGAGAAGGCGGGCAACCCCGACCGCATGCGCCTCGCCGCCCGTCAGGCGATCCGCCAGAAGAAGCTCGCCGAGGCGAACTACAACTGGGAGCGCGAGCTGCGCGACGAAGCCTACGTCGAAATCCGCGATCCGCAGCTGAAGGAAGCGCTGCGCCGCTGATGCGCGCCGCCATTACAAGCTGAGCGCCGAGGACGGCCGCCCGCTCCCGGGCCGCCGTCCTCTTTATCCTGAGTTCCCGGGGGAATTTCTATACTCGCCTGACATGCCACTCAATTTGGT
>CAJKCQ010000021.1 GCA_905198475.1 uncultured Sutterella sp.
GGTGGATCGCCCCGAAACGATGCCTGCCGAGCCCTCCGTGTGTTCCTGCGCTCATCATGGCGCAGGAATCGTGGCGGCTTTGAATCAGGAAGCTGAAGCCGCGAGGCTCAGCGAATCAAGAAGCTCCGGCCTTCAGGCCGGAGAGTGATCACCTTCAGTGCGGCGCAGCTCCTTGTTGGAGCGGGCGGAGCCGATTATTCGAAGTCGAGCATGTGGCCCATGCGCGCGGCCTTCGTCTTCAGGTAGGCGAGGTCGTAGTCGGTCGCATCCACCTGGATGGGCACGCGCTCGGTGATCTTCATGCCGAACTCAGCGAGCTGATAGACCTTGTCGGGGTTGTTCGTGAGCAGGCGCATCGTCTTTACGCCGAGGTCGCGCAGGATCTGCGCGCCCGTGAAGTACTCGCGCTCGTCGCCCTTGAAGCCGAGCGTGAGGTTCGCGTCGAGCGTGTCGAGACCCTGCTCCTGAAGCGCATAGGCGCGCAGCTTGTTGATGAGGCCGATGCCGCGGCCTTCCTGGCGCATGTAGAGGAGAATGCCGCGGCCCTCCTTCTCGATCTGCGTCATCGCGGCGGCGAACTGCTGGCCGCAGTCGCAGCGCAGCGACCCGAAGCAGTCGCCCGTGAGGCACTCGGAGTGCACGCGCACGAGGATCTCCTCGCCGTCGCCCACCTCGCCCTTGACGAGCGCGACGTGGTGTTCGCCGTTGAGGCGGTTGACGAAGCCGAAGGCGCGGAACTGGCCGTACTTGGTCGGCATCTTCACCTCGGCGACGCGGTCCACGAGCTTCTCGTAGGTCTTGCGGTAGTCCTGCAGGTCCTTGATCGTGATGAACTTGATGTCGTGGGCGCGGGCGAGCTCAGCGAGCTCAGGGGTGCGCATCATCGTGCCGTCGTCCTTCATGATCTCGCAGCACAGGCCCACTTCCTTGAGGCCCGCGAGGCGGCAGAGGTCCACGGTCGCCTCGGTGTGGCCGTTGCGCTCGAGCACGCCGTTCTTCTTCGCGAGGAGCGGGAACATGTGGCCGGGGCGGCGGAAGTCTTCGGGGCGGGAGCCCTCTTCGACGCACTTCATCGCGGTCACCGAGCGCTCGAAGGCGGAGATGCCCGTCGTCGTGTCCACGTGGTCAATCGAGACGGTGAAGGCGGTCGAGTGGTTGTCGGTGTTGTGCTCGACCATCTGCGGCAGCTGCAGCCGCTCGGCGTACTCGGCCGACATCGGCATGCAGATGAGCCCTTTGCCGTAGGTCGCCATGAAGTTGATGTTCTCGGGAGTAGCGAATTCCGCGGCGCAGATGAAGTCGCCTTCGTTCTCGCGGTCCGGGTCGTCCGTGACGAGGATGATCCGGCCCTTGCGGAGGTCTTCGAGGGCTTCCTGCACCGTATTGAATTGAGCCATCGTCAGTCGATTCCTTCTAGAGGCGTGCGGACCCCAAGCGGGATGGCGGCCCTGCGGCCCGGCACGTCCTTAATTGTTGTTGGTCTGTCTGCGCCCGAGGGGCGGACCGCATCTCAACGCTCCGGCGGCACGACGTTCGTCAGGACGAGGGGCGGAGCGGGTGAAGGCGGTCCCGGCCGGTCCTCAAAGCGGACGGGCCGGGCGCAGTGAATCGCAGAAGTATAGTTGTTCAGACGCCGTTCTTCCGCCCAAGCATTAGGGGGGAAGCATGTTTTTGCCGTCTTTTGCACTCCCGCGGGCGGCGCAGGGGGCGGGCGGTTTTGAACGCCTCGTCCGGGAGGCGCCGGCGCGGCCCTCCAGCCGTCCGAACCGGAAGGAGAGGGAGGCAATCCTCCAACCTTTCGTGCGGCCCGTCAAGCGGGAGGCGCTCATAGTCCGTCAGGCCGATGATCACGGGAGGCGGCGGGAGGAATTCCGCCGCTAGACTCGAAGAAGTTTCCCTCTTGGAGCGACCCCGTCCATGCCCGTCCTTCACGAACTCCTCGAATCCGTCGCCTCCGGGCGCATCCTCTCCGACGAGGAGGCGCTCTCCCTCGCCGCCCGTCCCCACGAAGACCTCTTCGACACGGCCGAGGCGGTGACGCGCCGCAGTGCGCCCCGCGTCTTCAACCTCTGCGGCATCGTCAACGCCAAGTCCGGGCGGTGCTCGGAAAACTGCGCCTGGTGCGCGCAGTCGCGCCACTGGTCGGTGCCGGGCGTCAAGGTCCATCCGGTGGTCGGCGACGACGTCGTTGAGCGCGGCGCCCGGCGCGCCGAAGCGATGGGCGTCACGCGCTACTCGCTCGTGACGAGCGGTCGCAAGCCCTCGGCGCGCGAGGTCCGTGAGCTCTGCGCGCGCATCCGGACCCTGAAGGCCGCGCATCCGCAGCTCGAGGTCTGCGTTTCGCTCGGCCTGCTCTCGCGCAGGGACCTCTCGGCTCTGAAGGACGCGGGGGTCGTGCGCATTCACTGCAACCTTGAAACCTCGCGGGAGTTCTTCTCCGAGGTCTGCACCTCGCACACGATCGACGAGAAGATCGAAACCCTCACCGCTTCGAAGGAACTCGGGCTCGACGTCTGCTCGGGTGCGCTCTTCGGCATGGGGGAGACGCTTCTCGACCGCATTCACCTCGCGCGGCTCCTGCGCGACCTCGAGGTGCCTTCGATTCCCGTGAACGTGCTGCACCCCGCGCCCGGAACGCCGCTCGCGCGCCAGCCGAAGATGCCCGAAGAGAACTTCCTCGTCGCCGTGGCGCTCCTGAGGCTCATGAATCCGACCGCCTACCTGCGCTTTGCGGGCGGGCGGCTGCAGCTCTCCGAGAGGGCCGTGCGCGAAGCGGCGCGGATCGGCATGAACGCGGCGATCTCCGGAGACTTCCTCACGACCTGCGGCGCGAGTCCCTTGGACGACGTGCGGCTCTTCATGGAGGCCGGGTACGAAGCGGACGACAAGGCCCGCGCCGCGCTCGAGCGCGGGGCCGCGCCATCCGCTCCGGCCGCGGCGCGCATCGTGCCGATCCTCCCGCGGGAGCGTGGCGCGGCGCAGGAGACGGGTGCGGTCTGAGGCGCGCCGCGCACCTCAGAAAAAGGACCGGAGGTCCTCGACAAAAGAGCCTCCGGTCTTCTTCATGACGCCTGCGGGCGGCCTGCTTCGGGCCGCCGGGCGGGTCACCGCCGCTTGAATTCGACGAGGGACGCGCCGGTCATTTCCTTGGGCTTCGGGAGTCCCATGAGGTCGAGCACCGTCGGGGCGACGTCGGCGAGGACGCCGCTCGCCACCTTCGCGACGCGGTCCGAGACCACCACGATCGGCACGGGGTTGAGCGAATGGGCCGTATTGGGCGAGCCGTCGGCGTTCTTCGCGTGGTCGGCGTTGCCGTGGTCGGCGATCTGCACGACCTCGTAGCCCGCCTCGCGCGCGGTTTCAACCACGTCGCGGACGCACTTGTCCACCGCCTGCACGGCCTTCTCGATCGCGTCCCAGACGCCGGTGTGGCCCACCATGTCGCCGTTGGCGAAGTTGAGGCAGATGAAGTCGTACTTCTTTTCGCGCAGCGCCGCGCAGAGCTTCTCGGAGACTTCCGGGGCGCTCATCTCGGGTTTGAGGTCGTAGGTGGCGACCTTGGGCGAGGCGATGAGGATGCGGTCTTCGTTCGGGAAGGGCGCTTCGCGGCCGCCGTTGAGGAAGAAGGTCACGTGGGCGTACTTCTCCGTTTCGGCGATGCGCAGCTGCTTGAGGCCGAGCGACGCGACGTACTCGCCGATCGGATTGACGACGTTCTCCTTGTCAAAGAGGATGTGGAGCCCCTTGAAGGTCGCGTCGTACGGGGTCATCGTCGCGAACCAGAGCCCCAGAGGATGCATCGCTCCCTGCGGCGCTTGAGTAAGGACGCTCGTCAGTTCGCGGGCGCGGTCGTTGCGGAAGTTGAGGAAGACCACGGCGTCGCCGTCGGTGATGCGCCCGACCGGGTTCCCGGCCTCGTCCACGCGCACCACGGGCTTCATGAATTCGTCCGTGACGCCGGCGGCGTAGGAGTCCTCAACGGACTTCACGAAGTCGCGCGACGGGGTGCCGGCCCCCTTCACGAGGAGGTTCCAGGCCTCCTCGATGCGCTCCCAGCGCTTGTCGCGGTCCATCGCGTAGAAGCGCCCGATCATGCTCGCGAGCACGGCGGTTTCGCCGGGTTCGGCGAGCTTCGCCTCGATCGTCTTCACGAAGCCGAGGCCGCTCTTCGGGTCGGTGTCGCGCCCGTCCATGAAGGCGTGGACGTAGACGCGCTCCACGCCCTCGCGGCGAGCAAGGTCGATGAAGGCGAGGAGGTGCGCAAAGCTCGCGTGCACGCCGCCGTCGGAGAAGAGCCCCATCAGGTGCAGGGCCGACTTCGTCTCCTTGAGGTGACGAAAGAGCGCGGCGCACTCGGGCTGCTCGAGGAGCGCGCCCGATTCGCAGGCGCGGTTGATGCGCACGAGGTCTTGGTAGACCACGCGGCCCGCGCCGATGTTGAGGTGACCGACTTCGGAGTTGCCCATCTGGCCTGCGGGCAGCCCCACGTTCTCGCCGAAGGTGAGGAGCTCGGCGTGCGGGAAGCGGTGCTTCAGTTCCGTGATGTAGGCGGGGTGAGCGGCCGAAATGGCGTCGGCCGGGTCGGCGGCGCCGCCGCCGATGCCCCAGCCGTCGAGAATCATCAGAAGGACTTTCTTCATCGTGACGAACGCGCCCGCCGGGCGGGGCCGGCAGGGACGCGCAGATTCCTTGGAGTGGTTGAATGCTGCGGGCGATTGTAGCAAGCGCCCTTCGCCCGGAAACGCCCGCTTCTCCTTCAGAGGGCTCCGCCCTCCGCTCTGCCGGCGCCCTCCGGAGAAAGGCCGTGCAGGGCGGCCAAGACGTGCATATAATTAGCCGGCTAGATTATTTCCGCCGCACTCCCGCGCCTGTTCCGGGGCGGCTCCAGGGAAACAGAAGGTCACTCAAGAAATGAATCCCGTCCACCGGCTCCTGCCCGCACGTGAAAGCCTGCGCCGCGTTCACGGCGAAGGCGCGAGCGAACTCGACATTGCGGGCGTGGACATGATGCTCCATCTCATCAACGCCGTGGACGTGATCCGCGCGACGATCTACAAGGCGCTCCAGGACGAGTCGGGGCTCTCGGAAGGCCAGTTCACGCTCCTCATGACGCTCCTCGCCTCGGGTAGGCCGCTCGGGATCGTGGACCTCTCGGAGCGTCTGGGCGTCTCCACCGCCACCACGTCCGTGATGGTCGCGCGCATGTTGAAGGCCGACAAGCCCCTCGTGATCAAGCAGGTCTCGCGCCGCGACGCCCGCGTCGCCTACGTGCGGCTTTCGGCCGAAGGACGGCGGCTCCTCGACGTCGAGCTCCAGAAGCACTTCGCACGGATCTCCGAATTCGCGTCCGCCCTCTCGGGCGAAGAGCGCGACCTGATGATCACGCTCCTCAGAAAGCTCGTGCACCTTCCCGCCGCGAAGCCCCTCCCCGGGAACGCGCAGGCCGACCCGTCCGCGCACTGAACCCCATTCACTTCTTTCCTTCATCGCGTCCTGCGCCGCCCGCGGCCGGCGCAGCAGGCGGAGAACTCTTCCTCGAACAAAAACTTAGCCGGCTAATAGAACCATCATGGCGCTTTCACAAAAACAGAAAAAGGACGTCGCCCGCACGATCGCGGGCTTTGCTGCGGCGGGCTGCGTCGCGGCGCTTCTCATCTTCCTCGGGAACCGCAACGACGCGGTGAGCGAAGCCGAACGCCTCAAGGCGGGCGTCTTGATGGCCCACCAGATCCACGCGTCCTTTGAGACCGTGGGCGGGAGGCTCACCGAGCGCCCCGTTGAAGCGGGCCGCACGGTCGAGGCCGGAGAGACGCTCCTCGGGATCGACGGCACGGACGTGAAGCTCTCGACCGCGGCCCTCGAGGCCCAGATCCGGCAGACGCAGGCGCAGCGCGCTCTGGAGGCCGAAAGCATCGCCCTCGCGCTCTCGGAGGCCGACACCGCCGAGCGGACCTCGTGGCGGCAGATCGAGGAAGCGCAAGCCGCGCGCCGGTCGGCCGCGGCCGCTCGCGACCGCGCCCGCACCGCCTGGGCGCGCGCCGAGAAGCTCTACCCGCAGGGCGCGATGGCCGAGGCCGCCTACGACGAGGCGAAGGCCGGTTGGGTCTCTGCCCGCGAAGCGCTCCTCATGGCCGAGCGCACGGTCTCGCGCCTCACGATGGGCGCGGCGCCCGAGTCCCTTGAGAAGCTCGCCCGGACGGGGTCGGCCGAAGGCATGCGCCTCGAGACGATTGAGAACGCCCGGCAGGCGGCGAAGAACCGCGGGCGCAACCTCGAGCACTTCGACGCGCTTCTCGCACAGCTCTGCGCGCAGTTGGAGCAGCTCCGCGTCAACGCCTCGCGCCTCGTGATCCACGCGCCCGAGCGCGCGAAGGTGCTCGAGGTCCTCTACGAAAAGGGAGAGTTGGTCGCTCCCAACACGCCCGCGGTGCTTCTCGAGACCGAGCGGAGGTACTTCGACTTCTACGTCTCCGAGACGCAGGCGGCCCGGCTCCATGAGGGCGACAAGATTCCCTGCTTCGCGCCCGCGCTCGACCGCGAGGTCGAAGGGACGGTGCGGTTGGTTGACGCCGCGCCCGACTTCGTGAATCTCAGAATGGTGCGCGAGCGCGGCCAGGCCGACCTCACGCTCTTCAAGGTGCGCGTGGACGTTGCGCCGACCGACGGTCTTCTCACCGGCATGACGCTCGAGGTGCGGCTGTGACCATGACGCTCTGGCGGGAGGTCCGCCGCTCGATCGCCTCCGAGTGGGAGGCCATGTTTTCCGGGCACTTCGTGCCGTACCAGAAGCTCGCGGTCTTGGTCGCCCTCATTACGGGCCTTGCGTTTTCGATCGCGCTCTCGCACGACGTGGTCTTTGAAGCTCCCGTCGCCGTGATCGACCTCGACCAGAGCCGGTGGTCGGCGGACCTGATCGAGAAGCTGAACGCCTCGCCCTACATGTCGGTCAAGGAGGTGACGCACTCGCCCGCGAACCCGCGCGCGATGACCCGCGGCGACCACGTTCAGGGCGTGGTCTACATCCCGAAGGGTGCGCAGGCGGCGCTCCTGAAGGGCGACCGCAAGACCACGGTCGGGTTCTTCGTGGACGACAGCAACACCGCGCAGAACGGTGAATTGATCTCGACGCTCACCGAAATCATCGCGGAGATGAGCGCCGAGCGCGCCGCCTCGCGCGGCGACGGCGTCTCGAGCCTCGGGGGGAGCTCGGTGGAAACTGAGGCGCGCCTCTCGCCCCTGCGGATTGGGTTCCGCAACCTCACGAACCCGACCGGACAGGCGGCGACGGGCACCGTCGTGAGCTTTCTCCTCTTCTTCTCGACCATGTACCACGGCATGGCGGGTCTGATGCTCATCGGGCGGCTGCGCGTCACGCGCGTCTGGAAGGGCGAGGTGCTCTCGGGCACTCTCCCCGGGCTTCTCGCACGCGCCGTTCCCTACGCCTTCATCTACACGGTGGTGCTCACGGTCGCCTTGGCGATCCTCATTCTCTTTGGACAGCTGCGCTTCGCCGGCAACATCCTCCTCTTCGTTCCGGCGCTCTTTCTCTGTGCGCTTGCCAACACCTGGCTCGCCAACCTCCTTTCCTGGACCTGCGACAACCCGGGTGCGGGCGCGAGCCGGATGATCTTCCTCGTGCCGCCGGGCTTCATCCTCGGCGGCGCGACGATGGCGACGGGATTCGTGCACGGCTGGGTGCATGACCTCTCCTTCGGCGTTCCGCTTGTCTGGATCTTCAATTTCTGGCGCGACCAGGGGCTTAGAGGCGCGGCTGGACTCGATGTGCTCCCGCTCTACGGCGGCCTCATCTTCTACCTTGTCTTCATCGCCGCCCTGGTGGGCATCCGCTTCTGGCGCGAGGAGTCGAGGCACCGCGCCGAGGTGCGGCAGTACTGGCGCGAGCTGCGGGCCGTGCCTTATGCCCAAGAGCGCTCCGAGGATACGCGTCCCGAACGGGTCCTCGAGGGCCGCACTGCCTCCATGCCGTGAGCGCGCAGGAAGCAGAGGGAATTCTGGGCTCTTCAGGCATAGTTGTGGGTAGCCCTGAGGAAATGCCGTTTCAAATGTCCTGAGTGCTTCTTGCCATCTCTGCCCTCTCGATGCTCAAGAGGAATCCTCAGGTTCGAGCAGACGAGCATCACCATGTCGACGCCCAGATTTCGTGAGGCCGTCCTCCGGGAGGGCTCCGCCCTCCCTGAAACCCTCCCGCACTCGCCGCCAATGAACAGCTTTCTCCCCGACGCTGCGCGTCGGGTCCCCTCCATTAAATGGCTCCGGGCCTTGACCCGAGGCGGCCTCGGACTACCGCGCAACGACGTAATCCGAAATCAGGGCAAATTCAAGAATTCAGCCTCGGAGAGATTGAGTGAGGTGTGTATTCGACGACTTTCAAGGTGGAGAGGCGCTCGGGCAGATTGCGTCGCGCGGCTGCGAAGCCCGTTTCGGCGGCCTGCGGGAGATGCGTTGCTACGGAATCGCATTCTGCGGCAAGCGCTGCCTGATTCAGGCGGCGCCGCCGCTGCAGAGAGGTTCCGCCGCCTGAGGAGAGGCGATCCGCCATACCCGCCCGCGCAGGCGCAGGCGGGTATGGAGGGAGTTCGGCTCCAGCGCAGGTGCGGGCGGGGTCACATGCGCGCGCAGGTTTGTGCACGCGGCGCTTCTGCGGACTTCCCGGCGCTGCTCACCCGTACGGCCCAGAGCGCGGCGGCAGTGGAGACTCCCATGCCGGCGAAGGTCCAGAGGCTCTCGCCGGCAAGGTTACCGACGAGGCCGCCCACCCCGCCGAGCACGGCGCCGGCAAGCCAGATCTTGGGATCCGCGTGACGGCAGCGGCCGACGACGAGGACCAGAAGCGGTGCGGCCACCCCGGGCACGAAGAGCGAATAGGCCGTGAGCAGCAGTCCGATGATGTCGCCCGAGATCCACGCGCAGCTCGCCGCCAACGTGCCGAAGAGCGCCGTCCAGAGCCGCACGGCGCGCACGCGGTCGCGGCCGAGCACGTCCTTCTCGACGATCCCGGCGGCGGAGAGCAGCACCGTGTCCGCAGACCCCGAAAGGGCGCTCACGAGCCCGAGGGCGAGCATCGCCGCGAGGACTTCGGGGAGCGGCGAAGAAGCCGAAAGCCAGTCCGAGATCGGCTGCTTCGCGTCGAGGTTGAGGAGCGCGAGCATCGTCACGACGACGCCGAAGAAGGCGATCAGCGGCGCGGCGATCCAGGCGGCGCGCCGCGCCGTCATGCCGTCGCGCGCGGCGAAGGTGCGCGAGAACATGTCCGGCCCGATCACGTAGGTGATGCCGACGAGAAGGAGCATCTTCGTCCAGTCGAGGAGCCCGAACTTCTCCGTGAAGGGGATGGCGGGAAGGGCCGCAACTTCCGCAGGGCGCTCCCAGACGCACCAGAGGGCGGCCGCGGAGAACCCTCCGATGAGCAGCACCGCCTGCATCGCGTCCGTGCGGATAACGCCCCGCTGGCCGCCCAGGGCCGTGTGGAGCACGATCGCCGCGGCGAGAAGAATGTAGAGGATCTCCGCGGCGCGCCCGCCCGTGACGGAGCCGAGGAGCGCGTGGAGCGCCGTGAACTGCGCGGCCGTCACCGCCACCCAGGAGACGGCGATGATGAGCGCGGCCCACTTTTCGGCGGCGACGCCGACGAGCTTGCGGATGACGTCGGGGAGCGTCACCGCGCCCGAGGCGCGGATCGCCGGGGCGACGAGAAGGCCGTGGAGGAAGAGGCCGATCACGCCGACGCCGAGCCACCAGAAGGCCGCCGGGCCGATTCTCTGCGTGAGCGCGCCCATGCCGAGCGTCGCCGACCCGCCGATGATGGTGCTTGCGAGCGAGAGCGCGCAGAGGAGCGCCCCGGTCGCACCCCCGGCCGTGAGAAGGTTCTTGATCTCGCGGTCCTGGGAGCCCCCGCGGATGCCGAACCAGAGCAGCACGGCGAGGTAGACGAGAATGAGCCAGGTGAGAAGTGTCATGAAGATCCCCGCGGGATTGAATTGCTGATGTGCGGGATTCTACGGGGGGGTTGCGCACCGCCGCATCAGGAGGATGGACGAGGCGCTTCCCGGAGGCGTCAATGAGGCCTCCGGGCCGTCCAGCGCGGTTCACCGGCCGCCGTTTGTACGGCCGTCTGCCGGACCTCGGGCGAAAGAACAACCGTGAAGCGCGAAGCCGAAGGCCCGGAGGGGCTCAAACGCAAAGCGGCCCGCACGGGGATCGTCTCCGGCGGGCCGCCCCTTTTTTCGGGCGCTTGGGGAGGCGCGATCCCTCAGCAGATGCGCGGGAGCTGCTCGCCCGTGAGCCAGTCCACCATGCGCCGGCCTCCCATGAGCGTCACCATGTCCACGAACCCCGGCGCGTCGGCGTGCACTTCGCCCACAATCGAAGCTTCGGCGCCGTGCGGGTCCTGCTTCATGGCGGCCAGGGCCGCGTCGGCTTCATCGGCCGGGACGATCGCGATTAGGCGACCCTCGCAGGCCGAGTAGAGAGGATCGAGCCCCAGGAACTCGCAGGCCGAGCGAACCTCGTCCTTCACCGGAATCGCCTTTTCCTGGAGCGTGATTCCGACGCGGGACTCCGCGGCGATTTCGTTCAGGGTCGTGCCCAAGCCCCCGCGGGTCGGGTCGCGCAGCACGTGTGCGTTCGGGGCGGCGGCGAGCACGCGCTCGACCATTTCCCCGAGCGGTGCGCAGTCGGACTGCAGGCTCGTGATGAAGCTCATGTCCTCGCGCAGGCTCATCACGGTCATGCCGTGGTCGCCGATCGAGCCCGAGACGAGAACCTTGTCGCCGGGCCGGGCGGCCGAGCCCGCGATGAGGTGGTCGGCGATCCGCTCGCCGATGCCGGTGGTCGTGATGTAGACGCCGTCGCCGTGGCCCTTTTCAACGACCTTGGTGTCGCCCGTGACGATCGCGACACCGGCCTCGCGGGCGGTGTCGGCCATCGACTTCACGATGCGCTCAAGGTCCGCCAGCGGGAAGCCTTCCTCCAGGATGAAGGCGGCCGAGAGGTAGAGGGGCTTGGCGCCGCACATCGCGACGTCGTTCACGGTTCCCGTGACGCAGAGCCGTCCGATGTCGCCTCCCGGGAAGAAGAGAGGCTTGACGACGTGCGCGTCGCAGGAAACGGCGACGGGACGCAGGATCGGCGGCATCACCGCGCCGTCGTGGCTCTGGTCGAGCCATTCGTTCGTGAAGTGCCGCGCGAAGAGCTCGCCGATGAGTTGCGCGGTGGCGCGTCCGCCCGAGCCGTGGGTCATCTCGACCGTGCCGCGCAGGACGTCGAGCCGGCGGCCGTGGCCGGCGCGCTCGGCCTTGAGCGAGCGCGCCTCAGTCTTGGGTTCAGTCATGATTCTTCCTTCCTGTTCGTTGTGTTCGTTCCGCGGGCCCTTGCTGCGCCCGCCTCAGGCGTGCCGCCCGTAGCTGAAGTACGCCGCGCAGGCGCCTTCGGACGAGACCATGCAGGCGCCGATCGGGTGCGCGGGCGTGCAGGCGCGCCCGAAGAGCCGGCAGTCCTTCGGCGCCTTCTCGCCGCGCAGGATCGCGCCGCACTCGCAGGCCTTGTTGTCGGGAACCGAGCGTTCGGGCATCACGAAGCGTTTTTCGGCGTCGAATTCCGCGTACTCCGGGCGGATCTTCAGCGCGGACTTCGGCACGCGCCCGAGGCCGCGCCATTCAAAGGACTCGCGCGGCTCGAAGACCTGCGCCATGAGCGCGATCGCCTTGAGGTTCCCCTCCTTCGTCACGGCGCGGGTGAATTCGTTCTCCACCTCGGCGCGCCCGTCGTTCACCTGACGCACGAGCATCAGGATGGAGAGGAGCATGTCGAGGGGCTCGAATCCGCAGACGACGACGGGCATGCGCCACTTCTCCGAGAAGTGCAGGTAGGGGTTGGAGCCGATCACGGTCGAGACGTGCGCGGGCCCCACGAGCCCCTGGAGCTTCGGCGCGTCGGGGCGGTCGGGAGCCGTGAGTAGGATGTGCTCCATTGCGGCGGGCGTGAGGACGTGGTTGCAGAAGACCGAGAAGTTTTTGAGTCCGAGACGCTTCGCGGCGAGGATCGCCGCGGCGCTCGGAGGCGTCGTCGTCTCAAAGCCGATCGCGAAGAAGACCACTTGGCGGTCGGGGTTCTCCACGGCCGCCTTCACCGCGTCCATCGGCGAATAGATCATGCGGATGTCCGCCCCTTCGGCGCGGCACTTGAAAAAGCTCCGGCCCTTGGAGGCGGGCACGCGCATCGTGTCGGCGTAGGTGCAGAGGATCACGTCCTCATTCAGGGCGAGCGCCATCGCCATGTCGATGCGCCCGATCGGCATCACGCAGACGGGGCAGCCCGGCCCGTGGATCATGCGGACGTTTTCGGGGAGCAGGTCCGTGAGGCCCCAGCGCGAGAGCACGTGGGTGTGCCCGCCGCAGAACTCCATGAAGCGGTAGGCGCGGGCGGGATCGGCCTCCGCGCGGATGCGGTGGGCGAGCTTCTGCGCCTCGTCGCCGTTCCTGTATTCGTCCACGTACTTCACGCCAGGTCCTCCTTCGCGGCGAAGGCGTTCGCGGCGTCGGGCGCTCCGCCCGCGGCGGCGAGCACCTTGAGCGTCTCCTCGGCCTCGGCCGCGTCGATGCGGTTCAGCGCAAACCCGACGTGCACGATCACCCAGTCGCCCGGCTGCGGGTTGTCGATGAGCGAGACGTCCACCTTCTTCTCGATGCCGCCGATGAGCGCAAGGGCCTCCATGCCGTCTTCGGCGACGGACTTGATTTCAGCGGGTACTGCAAGACACATGATTCTTTTCTTCCACCCCGTCAGGCGGGGTTCTCGTTGTGAACTTCAATCGGGTCGTCCGCCGCGGGAGCCGTGCGGTCGCCCAAATATTCGTATGCCGTCCGCCCGCGCGCAAGCGCAAGCCGCGCGAGGTGGGCCTGTCCGAGCGCGAGCCCGCCGTCTCCGGGCGGCACGGCGTGGGGGATGCGGGCCGCGACGCCGCGCCGGGCGAGAACCGCGGGGATTCGCTCGGCCAGGACGCGGTTGAGCATGCAGCCCCCCGTGAGCATCACCGGGCCCGGATGGGCTTCCTCGGGCACTTCTTCGAGCCCCTCGAGGATCCAGTGGGCGAGGCCTTCGGCCGCCGTCGCCTCAAAGAGGGCGGCGAGCTCTGCGGCCTTCCCGCGCGAGGGGTCGGCAAGGCGCTCGAGGACGATGCGGCGCATCAGCGGCAGAAGGTCGAGCACGCCCCCGTCGATGCGCCAGCCGCCCGGGAGGGGGACCGCCTCCTCGACGAAGGGAGCGGCGAGGGCTTCGAGGCGCATCGCGGCCGTCGCCTCGTCGTGAACGACGCGCGCGAGCCCGAGAAGCGCCGCGGCGGCGTCGAACCACCGGCCCAAGGCCGTCGTGCGCACGGTGCGGGGCGAATGAATGAGCTGCGGGATCGCGGCGAGCATCGCGGGGTTGACGTCTCCACCTGAAAGGAGCGCCCCGCGGGCGTCGTCCATTCCGAGGTCGTGGAGCACCGCCGCGCCCATGCGCCAGGGCTCGCGCGACGCGCGGTCGCCGCCCGGGAGCGCGAGGGACCGGAGCCGCCCGAGGCGCTCGAACCCCTCGGGGCCCACGGCGAGGAGTTCGCCGCCCCAGACGCCGCCGTCGGGCCCGAGTCCCACGCCGTCCAACGCCGCGCCCACCGTGCGCGTGAGGCGCCCGGCTTCGGCCATCGCCGCGCCGACGTGTGCGGCGTGGTGCGCGATCTGAATGAAGGGCTTCCCGTTCTCTTCGGCAAGGCGCCCGGCCAGGCGGGTTGAATAGAAGTCCGGATGAAGGTCCGCGGCGTAGGCTTGGGGCGCCTTCTCGAGGATGCGCTCCAGGTGAGCGACGGCGAGATCGAGCGCTTCGCACGACGAGACGTTCTCAAGGTCGCCGATGTGCTGCGTGAGGAAGAGCTCGTCGCCGCGGGTGGCGGCGGCGGCGTTTTTGAGAAACGCCCCCAGGGCGAGCACGTCCGGCGCTTTCTCCACCTTCGGGATCTTCACCGCCTCGGGCGTTACGCCGCGGGCGCGGCGCACCCAGAGGACCCCGGAATCCACGACGCGCGCCACGGAATCGTCGCAGCGCACGAGGATCTCTCGGTCGTGCATGAGGAAGCGCTCGGCGATGCGCCCGAGGCGCGCGAGCGCCTCGTCGTTGCCGATCACGAGGGGCTCGCCCCCGGGATTGGCGCTCGTCATCACGAGGAGCGGCTCCTGCGGGGCTTCCATCCAGGCGGTTCCCT
This sequence comes from uncultured Sutterella sp., assembly GCA_905198475.1. Classification (GTDB taxonomy): domain Bacteria; phylum Pseudomonadota; class Gammaproteobacteria; order Burkholderiales; family Burkholderiaceae_F; genus Sutterella. The sequence goes on from CAJKCQ010000021.1 coordinate 14,258, forward strand.
CGGGTTCGCCCGTGAGGGCGTGAAGGAGCAGCGCATGCAGGGGCGTATAGGGGAGCATCACGCCCACCTCGGCGAGTCCCGGCGCAATGCCGGGCAGGGCCGCGGGCGACTCCGGGGCCTCTTCTTCGGCGCGCCGCAGCGACGGCGTCTTGCGGCAGAGCACGATCGGGTGGGCGGGGGAGAGGAGAAGCGCCTCCTCGTCCTTCGAGACCTCCACCCACCGGCGCGCGGAGGCGACGCCGGCGCACATGACGGCAAGGGGTTTTTCGTCGCGGCCCTTCCTTTGGCGCAGGCGCTTCACGGCCGCGGGATTTCGTGCGTCGCAGACGAGGTGGAAGCCCCCGATGCCCTTCAGGGCGACGATTTCGCCGCGCTTCAAGGCCGCAGCCGCTTCACGCACCGGGTCGCCCGTGAGCGCGCGGCCCGCCGCGTCCGTCCACGCGAGCTGCGGGCCGCAGACGGGGCAGGCGTTGGGCTGCGCGTGGAAGCGCCGGTCGGCGGGGTTCTCGTACTCGGCGAGGCACGCCGGGCACATGGGGAAAACCGCCATCGAGGTCTGCGGACGGTCGTAGGGGAGGCGCCGCGTGATCGTGAAGCGCGGTCCGCAGTGGGTGCAGTTCGTGAAGGCGTAGCGGTGCCGGCGGTTCGCCGGGTCGAAGACGTCCGCAAAGCAGGCGCGGCAGGTCGCGGCGTCCGCGGTGATCATCGTCGTGACGGCGCCGGCGTGCTCGGACGCTGCAATTCTGAAGGACGCGAAGCCCTTCACCTGCGCCGGAAAGGCCGAGATCGAGTCGATGCGGGCGAGCGGGGGCTTTTCGCGCAGAAGTTCGTCGGGGAAGGCGGCGAGCGCCGCCGGGTCCCCTTCGAGGTGCACGCCCACGCCCTGCGGGTCGTTGTAGACCTCGCCCGTGAGGCCGAGCGCGACGGCGATGCGCCAGACCGTGGGGCGGAACCCCACGCCCTGGACGAGTCCCTCGACGCGGATGAGCTGGGCTGCGGTCGCCATAAGACGGTTCTCCCAAGATTGCTCCTGATGGTTCGGGATCCGGACGGCCCGTGAGGAGCCGCGGGCGCTCAGGACGCCCGCAGTTCCGGGAAAGCCGGGCCGCCCGGGAGGAGTCGGCGGGAAGTGCTCAGAGGCCGGCCAAAACGAGCTGCGCGCGCACCCAGGCGAGCCACTTCTCGAGGCCTTCGCCCGTCGTGGCCGAGAGCCGGATCACCTTCGCCTTCGGATTGACGCGCAGGACGTTTGCCTCGGCCGCGTCGGCGTCGAAGGGAACGTAGGGGAGCAGGTCGATCTTGTTCAAAAGCACGAGTTCGGACGCGCGGAACATGTCCGGGTACTTGAGGGGCTTGTCTGCGCCCTCGGTGACGGAGAGGACCGCGACCTTGGCGGCTTCGCCCAAGTCGAACTCCGCCGGGCAGACGAGGTTGCCGACATTCTCGATGAAGAGGACCGAGTGGTCTTCAGGGGGGAGCGCCTCCAAGGCGCGCCGGATCATCGCCGCGTCGAGGTGGCAGCCCTTGCCGGTGTTGATCTGCAGCGCCCGCACGCCCGTGGCGCGGATGCGGGCGGCGTCGTTCGCCGTCTCCTGGTCGCCCTCGACAACTGCGGTCGGGACGTCCGTGAGCGCGCGCAGCGTGGTCGTGAGGAGCTCGGTCTTGCCCGAACCCGGACTCGAGACGAGGTTGAGCGCAAGCACGTGCTTCTTCGCGAAGTACGCGCGGTTCTCGGCCGCGACGGCGTTGTTGCGCCCGAGGATGTCCTCCTCGACCGCAATGGCGCGCCCGGCGGGCATCGCCGCGTCGTGGCTGTGCGCGGGACCGTGGTCGTGCGCGTGGTTGTGGCCGTGCGCATGATCATGGTGATGATCGTGCTCGTGCTCGTGCTCGTGGATCGAGAGCGTGACGTTGCCCTCGGCGTCAACGACTTCATGCATGTGGGGGCCGGAATGGCCGCAGCCGCAGGTGGTGCACATGATGGATTCTTCCTTCCGCCCGTTGGTTGGGGCGGCGTTGATTTTTCTTTCGTTGAGCGGGCTGCGCGGCTTCTTGGATTGGGCTCTGTCGGCCTCTGCTGCTGCGGATGCCCTGGTGTCGGGTTCTTTCTGCTTGGGTCAGGGGGCTTCGGGGAGGTCCTCCACGATGTCGACGACGCGCATGTCGGTGCCGCCCGTCGCGGCGAGCTTGTAGCCGCCGCACTTGGGGCAGGGGTCGCCGTAGTGCTTGAGGGGAACGGTCGTCTCGCAGTCGAGGCACCAGGCTTCGCCTGCGGGCCGCTCGATCTCGAGCCGGGCGCTGGCGGCCGGGCCTCCCTTCCTCACGGACTCCCAGGCGAATTCGAGACTCGGGACGTCCACGCCCGCAAGTTCGCCGATCGAGACGCGCACGGACTTCACGCGCTTCACGCCGTTCGCACGCGCGGTGCGCTCGACGATTTCGATGATGCCTTCTGCAATGGAGAGTTCGTGCACGCTTCAGGATTCCTTTGACTGGCCGTTCCAGACGAAGTCCACCGGTACGCAGGCGTCGAGCCCGAAGAGCGCGCGCCGGATGCGCAGCGCCAGGGCCGCGCGTCCCTCCGGGGACTCTCCCGGATATTCAAAGGGGCGCACCGCCGCACCGGCCATCCGCTGTCCCGCGCCGTTGGGTGAGAACTGCCATTCCGTGGGCGAGGTGATCTTGAGGCACGCGACGCCGCCCGCCCGGTCGGCCTTCACGGCATGCACGAGGAGCCCCCGTGCGCTTTCGACAAAGCTTATGCCGGTGCCGGGCTCCGGACCATACGTCCAAAGCATGCGCTCGAGCGCCGCATCACGGTCGTTGGGGTGGTCCCCCTCTGCCTCTTTGGAGGTGCTCCCGACGGAGAGCCCCGCACGGGACGCTTCGATGAGCGCCGCCGTCTCGAGGATGCGCGCCGACAAGAGCGTCGCCGGGGCGATCCCCCGGGTGCGCAGCATGTCGGCGACGGCCGGCCGGTCGTGCTGGCGGGTCGCGGCGCCCGTGAGGAGCGGCGACCCCTGCCAGAAGGGCGCGAGATCGAACCCCGGGTCGGTGAGGAGCCGATGCGCGAGCTCTTCGGCGAACTCGGGCGTCATGACGACGCCGCGCTCGGGGAGCATCGGCACGTCGATCTCAGGGGCCTCCGGGTCCGCAAGGCTCGAGGCGAGGAGGTGCGCCGCGGGGAGCGTCGCCGAAGCCCCGAGCGCCCACGTCTCGAGCGAAAAGGCAGAGGGCGTGGCGGCGAGGAATTCCGCGGCCGGGGCGCCGAAGAGGAGCCTTTCGGCCAAGGCCGACGCGTCCCTGAGGACGGTTTCGAGCGTCTGCCGGGCCTTCGCGATCTGCCGCGCCTCGGCGCCGCCCCAGAGGTGGACGGCCGGAAGGGCGGCCGCGGCCGCCGCGACCTGCGCGAGGCGGCCGCGCAGCATCCCGATCGCGCGCCGGTCGTCGATCGAAACGGCGGGCGGCGCGGGGAGTTCGGGGTTCGGAAGGATGCCGAGCAAGGCCGTTTCGTCTTCGATCGCCGCGGCCTCGTGGATGAGGACGCGCAGGTTCTCCACGACCGCTTCGAGGCGCACGGCCTCTTCGAGGAGGCCGCCGTCCCTGCGGCGGCGCTCCGCGGGCGTGGTCCCGAGCGCGGCGTTGGCGGCCCCGTCGTAGGCGGCGAGGTGCGCGATCGGGCAGAGCGCGTAGAGAAGCGTCAGAAGGCGCTTCGCCTTCGCGCAGTTCCTCGGGTCCGAGAGCAGCCGCGGAATCTGGTCCGTGCGGGTGGAGGAGACCGAGAGCGCGGCCCTCCCGCCCGTCTTCTTCATCACGTGCACGCGGATCGCGGCCTCTTCAAGAGCGGTCGTGTTCATCGAGCGTCCTCAAGCTTCGTTTGGGCGGGTGCGGCGGGGGAGACGGGAGACGGTGCTTGCGGGGTCGGGTTGGCCGCAGTGATGACTGCAGGCTCCTCTCCGGGAGCCGCGGCTTCAAGCGCATGCACCTTCGGGGCTTCGGCCGCCTTCTCGACGTACCGGCGGCCGCGGCCGAAGAATTCGCGCCGCGAAACCTTCTTCTCGAGAAGCTTTCCGCGCTTCTCCTCGGGTTCGGGCGCCTTGGGCGTGAGGGACGGGGTCTCGGCGTAGTTCTTCGGGGGCGCGACCTTGATCGGAATCACGCGCCGGAGCTCGCCCTTCGCGCGCGGAGGCGTCCAGACGGCCGCGTCCTCGTCGTCGGCGGGGAATTCGGTCACCTTGAGCATCGTCTCGAGCGAAATCCGCGCGATCGCGTCCGCGGTCTCCTGGTCGCCCACGTCGAGCACCGGGCTCTTGAGCGAGAGAAGCAGGAAGCGCCCGAGCACCGGGTCGTCCATCGAAACGAAGGGGAAGTCGCCCGCAGGAAGCTCAATCAGCCGCTCGCGCCCCGGGGGGACGTCCACCCAGCCTTCGCGCGAGCCGCAGGCGTAGAGCGCGACGATCGACCAGGGCGTGACGAGGACTCCGAGCCAGTCGTTTCCCCAACGGCGGAACTCCACCGCGCGCACGGCGAGCCGCGGGTTCAGAACCGGCAGCCCCGCCATGCGGGTGCGTTCAATTTCGCGCATGCCGTCAGTAAAGAAGTCCGCGGGCGAGGCCGCAAAAACCCTCAGCGGGTTCTCGGGGGCCTTCATCTCTCTTTGGGTCGTCACGGCTTCTTCCTCCTCTCCATTTCGCGTGCTCCTGTGTTCGGCTGCCGCAAAGCGGGCGGGAGCGCGGGAACGCAAGCCCCCGCACCGCGGGCGGTGCAGCATCGCAGCAGGCGTCCGCGCTCCTTCTGGTCCGGGAGCTCTGGCACGCCTTTGATTTTTGTAGTTTTATCGGGGGTAGGCCGGCGTCGGGGGCGTCTCCGGCCGTCGGGGCCCCTCACTTCCAATGCATTTGAGTATAGGGAAGCGCCGCCCGGCGGCCCATCCGTCAAAGGGCTTCCGCCCGCTAGTTCTTGCGGAGGAGGGGAGCCGCCCGCAGCGCGGCGCCCCCTCGCGCAGGGCGGCGCGCCCGCCCCGCGCGCAGCGTCCTGGGAAGGATCCCCGCCGCGCCCTCCAAACGAGCCCTCCACGGGCGGCGGGCGTCTGGGATGGACCACCTGGGGAGATGGTTTTTTGCCGTAAAAACACGTATAACACTGGGTAGTACTTCAGGGGTATTCGGGGTGGGCTCATGGAGAATGGCGCGCCGAGCGGGGCGAAATTTAAGCTGTCACCACCGATTGCGAAGGGCCCGAAGCGGTCGCCCCGCGTCCGGACTCCCGATGAGTCCGGAGCGGGCGGATCCGGGGCCCGGGGAGGCGCCAAAAATACGAAGAACGACGCCTCCTTCCCGCCTCGACGAAGGCTCCGGAACCGGTGGGACCCGCGCGGGGAGAACCCTCCAGCCTCGAATGCGGCGTCTCTTTTAGGTCAACGAACGAGGGGGAGACCCTAAACATGCTTGAAACGCAATACGAAGCGCTGCGCCGCCACGGCGTGAGCCGCCGCGGCTTCCTGCAGTTCTGTTCGCTCACGGCCGCGAGTCTCGGGCTCGGCAGCGCCGGCGCTCAGGAAATCGCCCAGGCGATGGAAACCAAGCCCCGCACGCCGGTGATCTGGCTCCACGGTCTGGAATGCACCTGCTGCTCCGAATCCTTCATCCGCTCCTATTCGCCCGTCGTGCAGGACGTCGTCCTCTCGATGGTTTCGCTCGACTACGACGACACGATCATGGCCGCTGCGGGCGAGCAGGCCGAGGAGTCGCTCCACGAGACGATCGAAAAGTACAAGGGGAACTACATCCTCGCCGTCGAGGGCAACGTCCCGTTGAACGAAGGCGGCATCAACTGCATCCCGAACGGCGAGATCTTCTTGAACAAGATCAAGCACGTCGCCGAAGGCGCCAAGGCCGTGATCGGATGGGGTTCCTGCGCCGCCTGGGGGTGCGTGCAGGCCGCCAAGCCCAATCCCACCAAGTCCGTCCCGATCACCGAGGTGATCCACGACAAGCCGATCGTGCTTGTTCCGGGCTGCCCCCCGATCCCTGAAGTGATGACCTCCGTCATCACCTACATACTCACCTACGATCGCCTGCCGCCGCTCGACCGCCTCGGCCGCCCCAAGATGTTCTACGGCCAGCGCATTCACGACAAGTGCTACCGCCGCGGACACTTCGATGCAGGGCAGTTCGCCGAGAAGTTCGACGACGCCGGCGCCAAGCTCGGCTACTGCCTCTACAAGGTCGGCTGCAAGGGTCCGACCACCTACGCGCCCTGCTCGACCATTGAATGGAACGAAGGCATGTCCTGGCCCGTCAAGTCCGGCCACGGCTGCATCGGCTGCGCCGAACCGAACTTCTTCGACAAGGGGTCGTTCTACGAACACGAAACCACGGTTCTGCCGCCCATCTTCGCCGGTGTTGAAGGCACGGTGGACAAGGTTGGGCTTGCCACCGTCGCGGTGGTGGGCGCTGCCGCCGCCGCCCATGCGGCCATGTCCGCCGTCGCGCAGGCGCGCGCCAAGACCAACAAGGAAATCGGAGGTAAGGAATAATGAGCGAACGCAGAATCGTAGTCGACCCCGTCACCCGCATTGAAGGCCACCTGCGCGTGCAGGCGGTGTTGGGCGACGACGGCAGGATCGTCGACTCCATGAGCACCGGCACGATGTGGCGCGGCCTCGAGGTCATTCTGAAGGGCCGCGACCCGCGCGACGCCTGGGCTTTCGTCGAGCGCATCTGCGGCGTCTGTACGGGCATCCACGCCCTTTCGGCCGTGCGCGCCGTCGAGGACGCGATCGGGATCAAGATCCCGAAGAACGCGAACCTCATCCGCAACATCCTCAACGCGACGCTCTACGTCCACGACCACATCGTCCACTTCTACCAGCTCTCCGCCCTCGACTGGGTGGACGTCGTGAGCGCCCTTGAGGCCGATCCGCGCGAAACCGCCGCGATCCAGCAGAAGATCTCGCCGCGTCATCCGCTCGCCGCCGTCGGGTACTTCCGCGACATTCAGAACCGCGTGAAGAAGCTCGTCGAATCCGGTCAGCTCTCGATCTTCAACAAGGGCTACTGGGGCCATCCCGCGATGAAGCTCCCGCCCGCGGTGAACCTCCTCGCGGTCGCGCACTATCTCGAGGTCCTCGACTTCCAGCGCGAGATCGTGCGCATCCACACGATCCTCGGCGGCAAAAACCCGCACCCGAACTACCTCGTGGGCGGGGTCGCCTGCCCGATCAACATGCACGACACGGGCGGGCAGGGCACGATGGTGAACGAAGTGTCCCTCAACTACATGCGCGCCGTCGCGCGTCATGCCGTGGACATCGTTCAGAACGTCTACCTCCCGGACATCAAGGCGATCGCGTCCTTCTACCCGGAATGGTTCAAGTACGGCAAGGGGCTCGCGGGCGTCAACTGCCTCGCCTACGGCGACTTCCCCGAAATCGCGAACGACTTCAGCGACAAGTCGCTGCAGATGCCGCGCGGCGCCATCCTGAACGGCAACCTCAACGAGGTCTTCGACGTGGACTGCAAGGATCCCGAGCAGGTCCAGGAGTTCGTCGACCACTCGTGGTACCAGTACCCCGACCAGACGAAGGGCCTGCACCCCTGGGACGGCATCACCGAGCAGAAGTACGAGTTCTCCAAGAACTCCGTCGGCACGGCGACCAAGTTCTCCTGGCTCGCTCCGGACGGCAAGTACTCCTGGATCAAGAGCCCGCGTTGGCGCGGCCACATGATGGAGGTCGGCCCCCTCGCGCGCATGGTGATCGGCATCGCGAAGAACGTGGACCACATCAAGGAGCCCGCGCTCGCGTTGCTCAAGGAGCTCAATCTCCCGCTCGAAGCCGCCTTCTCGACCCTCGGCCGCCACGCCGCGCGTGCGCTCGAGTGCGAGTGGGTGGCCCGCAAGCTCGTGCAGTACGTCGACGACCTCACCGCCAACATCAAGGCGGGCGACGAGGCCGCCGCGAACATGGAGTTCTGGGAGCCCAAGACCTGGCCCAAGGAATGCCGCGGCGTGGGTCCGTGCGAAGCGCCGCGCGGCGCCCTCGCGCACTACTGCGTGATCAAGGACGGCCGCATCGCCAACTGGCAGGCCGTGGTTCCGACGACCTGGAACGCTTCGCCGCGCTCCAACGAAGGTGAGAAGAGCACCTACGAGCTCTCGCTCATCGGCACCCCGATCGCCGATCCGAAGCGTCCGCTCGAGATCATCCGCACCATCCACAGCTTCGACCCGTGCCTCGCCTGCGCGACGCATCTCCTCGACCCTGAGGGCGAGGAGCTCTGCTCCGTCCAGGTCCGCTGACCCGGTGAAGGAGGTCCTATGAAAATCGATCCAGTCACCTACGAAGTGGACATGTCGGCGGGCACGCGCCCGCTCTATGTCTGGGAGGCGCCGGTTCGAGTCTGGCACTGGGCCATGATGGTCTGCATGTTCGTGATGATCGCCACCGGGTTCCTGATCGGAGCCCCGATGGTGGCGAACCTCGGCGACACGTGGGCCACCTACGACTTCGCCTACATCCGTTTCGCGCACTTCGCCGCGGGCATGATCTACACGGTGCTCTTCATCTACCGCCTCTACTGGGCGGCGGTGGGCAACAAGTACTCGCGTCAGATCTTCATCCCGCCGCTCTGGTCGTGGAAGTGGTGGAAGGGCGTCTTCGGACAGGTCGCCTACTACCTCTTCATGAAGAAGACTTCGGCCGAGTACGCGGGCCACAACCCGCTCGCTCAGCTCGCGATGTTCGGCTTCTTCGTCCTGGGGTCCATCGTCCTCATCGTCACGGGCCTCGCGCTCTACGCGCAGGCCTGGGGCTGGGACGTGTACTGGATGTCCTGGTTCGGCTGGGTGTTCACGCTCTTTGGCGACGCGCAGGCCGTGCGCACGGTGCATCACGCCTTCATGTACGTGATGATCATCTTCTCCATCGCCCACATGTACATGTCCTTCCGTGAGGACATCATGGGCGGGTGCACCACGCTCTCGTCGATGACCACGGGCCTGAGGATGTTCAAGCACACTGAACATTAACTTGAATCTTAGCTGACTTTCCAAAATACCCTCCTGGAGATAATCCTTCAGGAGGGTTTTTCTATCTTGTGTACCAGCCGTGGTACCAGTGTGTACAACTTTGAGGCACTGTAAAGTAGCTTAGGATAAAATGAAATCTCGCTTATTACGGAGATTGTATGCTCAAATCAATGTACATTGGTACCTCCATAGCCATCAGCTGGGCTTGGGGTACCTCACTTATCCTAGGAATGCAGATAGCTCAGCAGAAAGGTTTAGAAGCCTTTGGCATATGGGCTACAGCTAACTGTTTGACACTGGTTGTCTTCGGACTTCTATACAAATTGAACTTTCTTCAACAGAAAGTTCTGGATCAAAAGATAGTTAGGGTTTTTACTAACTTAATTCAGATGTTTTGTCTGATCATTCAACTGAAGATTCTTGGCGAAACGCTTCAGAATTTCGTCGATCCTATGAGTGCCTATGCTCTCACACTTATCTTTAGTGGAGGGTTGACTCTATGGATGTATGAAAAAGGATTGGCTGCTTCTATCTTTACAGACTTATCCTAAGAACCGGGCGAATGTAACACTACACGCCCGGTACGATTTGGGATCGGTAGGCGTTCAAGTCTAGCCGCGCAGGTGCCTTGAGCTCGTACGCCACTTTGAATAGTTGCCGAACATTCTTGTTCGGAGTCTCAATGATGAGGTTGTTCTTCTTATCCCTCATGCACATGAGGGACTGTGTTTTGCCGAATAGTTCGGTGAGTGAAATTCCTGTCTCGGCGAGGTGTTTGCGCAAAGAGAGCACGACAATCGTGTTGATGATGTCGGAGAGAATCTTGCCTCGTACCGTTTGGTCGGTCCATTTTCGCAGCGGCAGAAGATCAAGATAGGTCTTGGCCGTCTTGAAGACGCTTTCAATCTCGGTCCGGCCAAAGTACTCATCAAGTAGCTCGTTCGGAGGTAATTCGCGGTTCGAAACTAGAATGAAATAACCGCCTCGGATAGCCTGCCAGTCCCTTTCACGTCCGGATAGTGATGAAAATTCGTCTGGATGAGCATCCTGAAAGTCTCCATAGGCTTTCATGGCATTCTGACGGTCGACATATACATACGCATAAGTCTTGAATCCGAACAATTTGATCTCTCTTCGAACTCCGAAGTAATCGTGCCCGCGCGCCCGGAAGTCATGATCGTGGTGCGCCATAAAATCCTGATTGAGATTGTAGAGCTCTTCGAATAGGAAACCCTTTCGATTGGGCATGCGGCCGATCACGGACTTCTCCGTGCCGATGTGGCACATCCCGATCATCTCTTTTGAAACGTAGCCTGCATCCACTACGAGCGAGTCGACTTCAATGTCAAGTGCGGCGGCAACCTTATCGAAGACGGTGCGCACGGTGCTGACGTCGAGCAGGTTTCCGGGGATGATGTCATACCAAACCGGCAACCCCGTCAATTCGTCAAGTATCAGAACGAGTCGCATCTGAATTGAACAACCTTTGAGCCCGTGGCTGCAGAGGGCGTTGAAAGGGTTGTCGGAAATGTCGTTGGGCAATGGAGTAGAGTCGACGTAACACCCCCTGCCGAATTTTGGGTTATTTTCCCGCATGGCAGACACATAAGCCTTGAAAAATTTCATCTTAGCTTCATCAGTTCCCATGAATCCGAAAAAGACGGAATCGGATTTCAACGAAATTAGTGGGACTTCCGAAATCAGAAAAGACGCTACTGACTTCGCGATGAAATCATTACAGCTGATTCTGCTGCCATCCTTGAGCACGCCGTGAAGAGTGTGGGCAAGCAGTCGTTCGTATTGAAGCTTATCGGGGAAGGCGGTCTGAAGAATTGAGAGAAATCCAGATTTGTGCAGAAAATGGAGAAGCCCGTAAACATCCCCGAAGACAACGTGGATTGATGGCGTGAATGTGATGCGCGAATCCGTAAGACGTGCGTCATCAGCTTCGACTGGTGTGAATGCATCCATATCTGCATCGTATTCAACGAGACCGCGCGTCTTGGAGAAAAAAATCCCCTTGCGCTTGGATTCGAGCAAAACTACCGCTCCCAAGCTTTCCCGCACGGTTTGCTTTGAATGCGCCTTGCCCTGAGAGGGCACGTACTTGACGTCCACGATGGACGCGGAGCCGCTGACGATGCGATGTTGCTCGTCATAGACGATTTTCTGGGTTCTGATGAAAGGCATGTCAGTCTAGAATGTAGTGCCTTGTAGCACTACATTCTAGCATAAAGTTCCCGGCTTTTGGACTCGAGAACTTAAAAAAATCCCATGTAAACAGAGAAATAAGTTCAACTCAACGCTGTAGTGGTACTTTTCCCAAGTTCTTAGGGTCAATGGGTGACGAAGATCATTCAGAAATACCAAGTTGATGGCGAGGCAGCGGCCGTCCAGGGCGGCAAGCGCGGCATGAAGGCAGAAACGGCTGAGGCACGTCGGCTACTGACGAAAGCTCAAGAAGCCCAGCTGCGCACCTGGATCGTGGACAAGAACCCGCGGCAGCTCAAGTTTGATTTCGCGTTGTGGACGGCCAGAGCCGTGCGCAAGCTCATCATGTCGAAGTTCAAGGCCGACATTTCTCTCGTAACGGTGCGCCGCTACTTGAAGGCCTGGGGCATGACGCCGCAGCGCCCAAAGAAGCAGGCGATTCAGCAGAATGGAAAGGCTGTCGAGCGTTGGTTGAATGAGGAGTATCCGGTCATTGTCAAGCGTGCGAAACAGGAAAACGCCACGATCTTCTGGGAAGACGAGACGGCCGTTCAGCAGAATACGAATTGGGTTCGAGGCTACGCGCCTTGTGGGCAGGCACCGACCATCAAGCACGATCGACGTTCGTGCTACGGCGCACCGGTCATGATTTCAGCAGTGAACAATCAAGGGCTTTCTTTCTTCATGTTCGAGAGTAGAGCCATCCGATGGCAGACATTCATCAAGTTCCTGCATCGCCTGATTCGCGACATTCAGGCGATGGGCAAGAAGCTGTTCGTGATCTGCGACAACGTTCGAGTGCACCACGCCAAGCCGGTTAAGGCATGGTGCCAGAAGAGGAAGGATGAGATTGAGCTCTTCTTCCTGCCGACCTATTCGCCGGAGCTCAATCCTGACGAGTTTCTCAACCGCACGCTCAAGACGCATCTGCGGCTTCGTGCGCCGAGGGATCATACTCAGACACTGAAGCTGGCAAAGCAGCTGACGAGCAAGTTCAAGCGCGGAAAACACCAGATCCGCGCTTGTTTCGATGCGCCGACGACGCGCTACGCTAAAGCGGCGTAAAAGTCACCGAAAATACGATTTGTCAACTAAATAGCAATCCGGTTAATAAGAACCGCCGTATACGGATCCGTACGTACGGTGGTGTGGGAGGACGGCATGGGAATTAATCCCATGCCTCCTACCCGATTGTCTGCTACTATATTGGTTTTCCTCGAATTTCCCTGGATATTGACCGATGAAGAACCGAGCCATCCTGTCCCTTGCGGCGCGCGTACATGAAGAAGGCCGCCGTAGCCTTCTCGCGGCCATGAAGGAGGCCAGTCTCGAGGAACTCACGACGAGTTGCGGCGACATCTTCGAGGTGCTCTTCCGGGAGGAGGGGCAGACCCTCACCGCGGTTGCCGAGAAGATCCACCGCACCAAGTCCACCGCCTGCGTGATGGTGGACCGCCTCGAGAAGCAGGGCTACGTCGTGAAGACCCCGTCGGAGAGCGACGGTCGTGCAAGCGTGATCCGCCTCACCGACAAGGGGCGGGCGCTCCGTCCCCTGATGGACGAGATCTCCGACCGCATGAACGAATCGCTCTGCCGTGGCCTCACCGAAGCGGAGGCCGACCAGCTCGAGGTGCTCCTCGGCAAGATGACCGCCGCCTTCGGGACCTCGGAATGCACGCTCGCCGAAAGCAAGGGTGAGGGCAGGGGGCGTTGCTCTCTGAAGGCCCTAAAGGACTGACGGGAGAAAATCTGAACCAGAGGTCTGAACCAAAAGGCCGGAAGAGTAGACCAGAACAAAGGACGGGCCGCACTCCGGCAGAGGAGGCGGCCCGTCGTCATGGAGGAAGGAGCTCTTGGGTCCCGCACGCGTTCTTCTCAAAGCTTCCTGAGGCTCAGCGTAAACGTACCCTGCGGGTCGATCTCGGGGAGGTACCTGCGGTAGGTCGCGAGGATCTGCGCCTCGGGGTCGGCGTCGCGGAAGTGCTCCGGATAAAAGATCTTCGCGAAGAAGAGCGTGAAGTGCCAGTCGATGATCGAGCGCAGGCTTCCGTGGTCCACGGCGTAGAGGTCGTTCGTCTTCACCGCGGGGAGGCTCTGCCAGAGCGGGCGGGCCTTGAAGGTGAGGAGGCGCTTCACGGCCTCTTCGCGCGGCACCGTGAAGCCCATCTTCATCTGGTCGGCGGCGTTGTTGTTCCAGAGGCTCCCGCCGATGATGATCATTTCGGGACGGTGCGAGAGTACGTACTCACGCGTGAGCGCGCCGTAGGGTTCGCGGAGGTTTTCGGCGATGCTCGCCGCGCCGATGCGCTTCATGATCGCGCCCCAGAGGATCGTGTCGTTGTAGGTGTTGCCATACTGCGTGGGGCCGAGGTTGCCGAGCTCCATGTAGGCCGTGCGGTGCTTCCCGGCGTCGGGAATCTTCGCGATGCGCGCGTCCACGTCGCGCAGCCCCTCGATGCATTCGCCGCAGAGCGCCTCGGCGACGTCGTCGCGCTCGAGCATGCGGCCGATGATGCGCGTCGAGCGCACGTGGTTCTCAAGCTTCATCGCGTGGTAGTCGATCACGACCACGCGGATGCCGGAGCGCTCGAGCACGTCCACGCGGGCGTTGTTGGCGGCGAACTGCGTGCGGTTGATGAGGAGCACCTCGGGCCTGAGCGACAGAATCCGCTCCACGTTGAGGATGTCGTCGTGGTAGCCGCCGATCGAGGGGATCTTGAGGAGCTCGGGGAAGGCGCGCGTGAAGACGCGGTATTCGCCCGTGCGGGTGCTCTCCCAGTGGTCCTGCGTCATGCCGACCACCTTCTTGAGCGCGGCGCCGCCGCCCACGAGAAGGAAGTTCGCGATGTAGTTGCCGACGATGATGCGCTCGGGCGCCCGGGTGAGCGTCACCTTCCGCCCCGACACGTCCTCGAACGTGACGGGCCAGACGCCCTTGGGCGGGAGCGTGGGCAGCGTCTCGGCGGCGAAGGCGCCGTCGGCGGGGAGAAGCGACAGGGCGCTCAAGGCGCCCGTAAAGCCGAGGATCGTGCGACGGGTAAGCATGGATGGAGAGTTCCTTGAAGTTTGTTGCGCAGAGCGGCCGCGCGGCCGCCGATTTCTGGATGTTTCGCGCCGGTCAGCCGAGGGCCTTGCGCGCGGCGATCATGAATTCCTTCACGATCGTGCGCTTCGCGCCCGTTTCCGGGTTCACCACTTCGGTGGTCTGCGGGTGGCAGATGATGATGTCGGTGAGGCCCATTTCGAGGAGCGTCTCGACGTCCCAGCCCGGGCGGTCCGCGCTCGTGAGCGGGAGCGTGCGGGCGATGCGCTCCATCGGGCGGGTGTCGACGTTCAGGACGAATTGGTCCGCGTGACCGTAGGGGACGGGCTCCATGGCGTAGGCGCGGGCGTAGTCCGGATCGTTCAGGTAGCGGTAGTGGTTGCCGTCGGCGTAGACGATGAGGCCGCCCGGCTTCAGAACGCGCAGCCACTCGCGGAAGGCCTCGCGCGGGTCGGGAAGGTTCCAGACGACGTAGCGCGAGAGAACCGCCGAGAGCGAGCCGTCTTCAAAGGGGAGGTCCGCGGCGTCCGCAAGGACGAAGTCCACGTCGAGGCCGGCGCGGCGGGCGTTTTCGCGGGCGCGGACGAGCATCTCGGGCGAGGCGTCGCACCCGGCGGCGCGGCAGCCCATGCGGGCGGCGAGGAGCGCAAAGAGTCCCGGGCCGCAGCCGACGTCGGCGACGCGCGCGCCTTCGGGCAGGTCGAGGAGGCTCGCGAGCTTCTCGGCCCATTCGCCGTTGAGCGACCCGTCCAATTCATCCATCGTGCGGCGGCTGTAGCCCTCCGCGCGGGTGTCCCAGTAGTGCGAGACGGCGCGGCTCAGATCGGTCGTGAGGGGGGCGGACATGGTGAAGATGTTCCTTTGGGAGGGGGGTGTCGGGGAGAGACGGAGCGCGAGCGGCGAGGGGCGTTTCATTTCGGGGCGGCTGCCGCGTGGTGGTGTTCGTGGTCGTGCGGGTGCACATGGCCGTGGATCCCGTCGTCCACGTCAAGTGGGCGCTCGGGGATCACGGTGAGGAATCCGGCCGCCGTCCGCTCGACCGACGCCTCGACGCGGTAGACGACGGAGAGCTCTTCGGGCGTGAGAACCTCGGCGGGCGGGGCGTAGCGGCGGATGCGTCCTTGGGCGAGCATCAGGAGCTTCGTTGAGAAGCGGGCGGCGAGCATCAGGTCGTGGACGATCCCGAGGGCGATGGAGCCCGTGCGTTCGGCGTAGGCGCGCGCCGCCTCCATGACGATCAGCTGGTGACGCAGGTCGAGCGCGCTCGTCGGTTCGTCGAGAAGCAGCACCCGCGGGCGGGAGACGAAGGCCTGCGCCATGAAGACGAGCTGCTTCTGTCCGCCCGAGAGGGCGGCGACCGGGCGGTCGGCGAGGTGTGCGATCTGCATCGCGTGAAGGGTTTCATCGACCCGCTCGAAGACGTCGGGGGTGACGCGCCAGGAAAGGCGCCGTCCGAGGCCGAGCATCACCATCTCGAAGACGGAGAGGCGGCTTGAGACCTGCGTCAATTGTGGAAGGTAGGCGATCGACCCGGCCGGGAGCGTGCGGTCGTCCTCGGTGAGCAGGACCTCTCCGCCGTGCGGGATGAGGCCCGCGACGGCCTTGAGGAGCGTGGTCTTGCCGGCGGCGTTCTGCCCCACGACCGCGACGAGCTCTCCCGCGTGCGCGGTGAAGGAGAGGTCTGAGAGGATCGTGCGGCCGCCGAAGGCGACCGAGAGGTTTTGGACGGTGAGAAGAAGCGCCATCTTTCAGCAGTCCCTCCGGGAGCGCAGCAGCAGGATGAGAAGGAAGGGCACGCCCGCGATCGAAGTGACGATTCCGACGGGGAGCATCGCGCCCGAGGAGAGGAGCTTCGCGATGAGTGACGAGAGGAGCAGGATGATCCCGCCGAAGAGAATCGAGGCCGGAATGAGGAACCGTTGATCGTCGCCCAGGAGGAGCTTCGCGCAGTGCGGAGCGACGAGCCCCACGAAGCCGATCGTGCCGATGAAGCTCACCGACGCGGCAATGAGGATCGAGGCGGTGGTGAAGACGAGAAGCCGCAGGCGCGCGACCTTGACGCCGAGGCTCTTCGCGCGCTCCTCGCCGATCGAGAGCGTCGTGAGCTGCCAGGCGGCCGGCGCGAGGAGAACGAGTCCGAGGAGCACCGCCCCTGCGGCCGCGGCGGCCGAAAGCCATCCCGAGCGCTCGAGGTTGCCGAAGGTCCACCCGTTGATCAGCTGCGCCGTCTCGGGCGAGGCGAGGTAGACGAGGAGCTGCTGGAGCGCCATGAAGAAGAAGTTCATGATGATGCCCGCGAGAATGAGCGTGGCGGGCGTCATGCCGCGCAGGCTGCCGAGCGCGAGGATCAAGGCGCAGATCAGGAGGGCGGCGGCGAAGGCCGCGGCGATGGTGCCGAGCCAGAGTTCGCCCGCGATCGTCGCGCCGGCCGTGATCGCCAGCGCCGCGCCGAAGCTCGCCCCGGAAGTGATGCCGAGGGTCGAGGGGCTCGCGAGCGCGTTGGCGGTGATCGTCTGGATCCCGAGGCCCGCGAGCGAAAGGGCCGCGCCCACGCAGAGCGCCGTGAGCGTCATCGGCAGCCTGAGCGACCAGAGGATGAGCGCCTGCGGATCTTCGGCTCCGGGACCTGCTAGGAGGCCTTCGATGATCTCCCGCCGGCCGAGCCCCGAAGATCCCGTCGCGAGGTCCGCGAAGAAGAGCGCGGCGAGCAACGCGCCCAAAAGCCCGGTGAGGAGCAGGCGGCTTCTCTGGGCGGCGCGGTAGTGAAGGTGGCAGGACATGGGAGCAGTGTATGAAGATTTCTGGAATCATCATACACGGCGGAAACGCCGCACGCATTGACTGAAAGCCTCATTTTCTGCCTCGTGAGCAACAAGCACAAGGATCCATGGGTCGTACTCAAGCGCTATCGCATGCGCAACCGCATCGAAGAATCGTATCGAGTCAGCA
>CAJKCQ010000022.1 GCA_905198475.1 uncultured Sutterella sp.
CTCGACGCCGCCGCGCGCAGCGTCTTCGCGGAGGGGTACTTCGAGAGCGTCACCTATCGACTCGATCCGGGGCCCGAGGGCATGTCGTCCGTCGTCTTCGAGCCGCGCGAGAAGGACTCCAACTGGTCGAGCGTGCGCTTCGGCGGGTCGCTCGAGACGGACTTCAACAGCGTCTCCACCTTCAACGTGCTCTTCGCGCACACCTGGCACCTGATGAACGCCTGGGGGGCGGAGTGGCGCAACGAGGTCCAGGTGGGCGAGTCGCAGCGCTTCCTCACGGAGTTCTATCAGCCGCTCGGGCGCACGATGCCGTTCTTCGTCGAGCCGAGCATCTCCTACTCACGCGAGAACTACGACGCGTATGCCGGAAAGGTCGCCGTGGCGCGGTGGCGCAATTCGATCTTCGAGGCGAAGGTGCTCTTCGGCTGGGAGTTCGCGCGCCTGGGCTACGCGGGCGTCTCGGCGGGGTATCTCGCCTCGAGCACGCGTCAGCAGATCGGCCTCGAGGAGCCGCCCTGGCGCGACAAGGAGGCGCCCTACGGGGGGGCGGAGCTCTTCCTAGACACGTTGGACAGCGTGAGCTTCCCGACGAAGGGATGGCGCTTCTCGGCGAAGGGGAAGTTCACGAACATGGAGTCGGACGTCGAGGGCGACTCCTACGTGCTCGAACTCAACGCGCTCGTGCCCTGGAGCGTCGGGCGCTGGACGGCTCTGGCCGAAGCGGAGCTGCAGCACGCCACCATCACGGGGATGTTCAAACTCGGAGGCGCAAGCCGCATGGTGGGCGCTCCCTATGGCCGCTGGGCGGGTTCGCGCCTTGAGTACGGCCGCGTGCAGCTCTCGCGGAACATCTCCGACTGGATGCCCGTGGAGGCGCCCGTCTGGGCGGGCGTGCAGGGCGAGCTCGGGCGCGCCTGGAACGACGTGGAGGCGGGCGACGGCGCGGACCGCGCCTGGCACAAGTCCCTGTCGTTCTACGTGGGTGTCGACAGCCTGATCGGCCCGATCATCTTCACCGTCGGGCGCACCGCGGGCGAGGGAACGGGCGTCTACTTCCGCTGGGGCTACCGGCAGTAGCGGGGGCGGGACGCAGAAACGAAGACGGCGCCCCGGGCCAGAGGCCGGAGGCGCCGTCTGAAGCCGCCCGGGAGGGGCGCGGGGAGACTCAAGCCTCCTTCTTTTCAGGCGACGGGACGTTCGCAACGGCAAGTGAGAGCGCCTTGAGCGAGACGCTGATTTCACTCGAGAAGAAGAGCGCGGAGAGCACGATCAGGAGCGTGGCGGCCACGAGGATCACGCTTTCGAGCGCCGCGAGGTCCACGTCGAAGAAGCGGCTCCCGACGCTGACGGCGACGAGCAGCGCAGAGAGTAGCGCCGAGAGGGCGACCGAAAGCATGCCACGGCGCAGCAGCGACGCGCGCATGTAGAGCAGGTCGATCTCCTCGTCGATCACGGTGAGCAGAGGCGAGACTTCCGACTCGAGCGTATGACGCTTCGCCATGAGCTGACGGATGCGGTTCGTCGCGTGGTTGTAGCGGTTCGTCATGCAGATCATCAGGAGGCCGACGCCGGAGATGAGCGTGATCGGGCCGAGGGCGAGGGCGAGCGACTGGTTGAATTCAGTGACGGAGAGCATTTCTCTTCCTCCTCCGTTAGTCGAGCGGCAGCGGGGACTTGCCCGGCAGGTGTTCGATCGCCATGCGCAGCGCGTTGAGCGAGATGCGCACCTCGAGGCTGAAGTAGGCCGTCGAGGCGACGATCAGGGCAAGGGCGAGGGCGAGCCAGAGGGAGGACATGGTGACGAAGTTGAGTCCCGAGAGGTGCGCGATCACGTTCGTCGCGAGGAGCAGCCCCGAGCAGACGTCCGAGAGCACGAGGCAGAGCATCGCGCGGCGCAGGTACTTGGAGCGCCGGAAGATCAGGTGGATCTCGCGGTCGATGTCGGGTTCGTTCTCATAGTCGCCCGCCTCGCGCTGCTTGAGGAGCTGGCGGACGCGGTCGGTCGTGTGGTTGTAGCGCGCAACCATGCAGAGGAGCATGAGGCCGACGCCGGAGATCATCGTGATCGGCGTGAGCGAGTTGGCGAGCATGCTGGCGAAGAAGTCCATCGCTGCCTCCCCTTACTTTTCGGCGGCGCCCGGAGCGGGCTCGGCGGCGGGGGCCTTCAGGAAGTCCGCGGTCTTCGGATGGACGATCCGGTGAAAGTCCTCGGTGTTGATGATGATCGAGACGTCACGGCCGCCCGCGTTGAACGCGAGCTCGTCGTAGCGCGTGAAGAGCGTCGGGTCGCAGATGAGCTCGAGCTCGGGGTGGAAGCTCACGGGGGGAACGGCGCCGAAGATGCAGCCGGTGAGCTCCATCACTTCGTCGGGCGAGGCGAGCGAGGCGCGGCGGCCGCCCACGGCGGCGGCGAGCTTGGAGAGGTCGGCCTGCATGTCGGCGGGCAGCACGCCGAGGACGTGCTTCTTGACGCCGTTGCCCTTGACGGTGCAGCAGAGCGCCTTGGCGCCCTGACCGAGCTCGGTGCCGCGGATCTCCGCGACCGATTGGCTCGACTGGCCACAGGCGGGGTGGTGGACGACGCGGAAGCGCGCGCCGCCCTCGGTGAAGAGCGTCGTGAGGCGCTCGAGGACGTTGTCGATCATGGTGGTGTCCGAGGGAAATTCTGAGGCGCGCCGTGGGATCAGGTGCGGCGGGGCCGCCTCTCGTGATTTTTAGCCGCGCTTAGAATACGCCGATTCCGCGGCGCGCAAGCGCCCGCACCGCATCTTGATGCTCAAAGGAGAAGACCTTCATGCAGCAGCACCCCGAAGGCGTCGTGCTCGCCTTCGACTTCGGCCTCGCCCGGACGGGCGTCGCGGTCGGCAACACGCTCACGCGCTCCGCGCGGGCGCTCGCGATCCTCGACGCCACCACGAACGACGCGCGCTGGCGCGGCGTCGCCGCGCTCGTCGAGGAGTGGCGTCCGGCCTTCCTCGTGGTCGGCGTTCCGCGCATGGGCGACGGCACGCCGTCGACTCTGACGGCGCGCTGCGAGCGCTTCGCGCGGCAGTTGGGCGGCCGCTTCCGCCTCAAGGTCTTCACGGTGGACGAGCGCTTCTCGTCGGTCGAGGTCGCGCAGGGGCGCGAGCACATCGACGACGAGGCCGCGCGCGTCATTCTCGAGCAGTTCTTTTCCGAGTCCGCCGCGGCGGACCACCCGCAGGAGTAAAGCGGCCATGCGCTACATCGTCGGGGGCGTGAGGTTCTTCATGCTCTTCTTACTCACCATCTTCATCTTCATCGCCGCATGCTGCGTGCTGCCGTGCCTCTCCCGGCGCGGGCGCGCCTGGCTGATCAAAAACCTCGCGCCCACGATTCCCTGGGTGCTCGGCGTGAAGGTCACCGTCAAGGGGCGCGTCCCCGATGCGGGCGCGGCTGCGGGCGTGCGCGCGGACGGTCCGGGCTACCTCGTCGCCGCGAACCACATCTCCTTCATGGACATCTTCATCCTCGACTCGATCCTGCCGGTGCGCTTCATCGCGAAGAAGGAGATCGGCTCCTGGCCGGTCTTCGGCGCGATCTCGAACCACGTCGGCACGATCTACATCGACCGCTCGAGGAAGCGCGCGGTGCTCGAAGTCGCCGAAAGCATGGCCGCGGCGCTGCGTGAAGGCACGAACGTGCTCTTCTTCCCGGAGGGCACGACGGGGCCGGGCACGCGGCTGCTGCCCTTCTACGCGAACCTCTTCGCCGCGGCCGAGCCCGCCGCCGCCGATCTTCTTCCCGTCACCGTGCGCTACACGCTCAAGGGCGAGACGAGCGACATTCCCTCCTACGCGAAGCTCACGCTTTGGGAGGTCCTGAAGCGCATCGTCTTCACGCCGGGGCTCGGCGCCGAGGTGACGATCCTTGATCCGATCCCGACGGCGGGCCGCGAGCGGCGCGAACTCGCGCTTGAAGCCTCCCGCGTCATGTCGGGCGCCCTCGGCTGGCCCGACGCCACCGCCCTGAAGGAGCGCGAGCGCGAGGCGCGGCTTGAGGCCGCGGGCGTGCACCACGCCGAAGCCCCCAAGGCTCCCGCGCCCTGAGCGCACCAGACGGCATTGGAATCCTGCGGCCGCCTCCGGTTCTTCGCCGGGGTGGCCGCAGACGTATTCAAAACCCCTTCGGCGTCGCCCAGCAGGGGCACTTTTCCGAAAAGACGCGGCGGTCCGAGAGCCGGATCGCGGTGAGTTCGCCTCCCCAGAGGCAGCCCGTGTCGATCGCCATCAGGTCCGGGCGGTTGATGAGCCCGAGCGTGGACCAGTGGCCGAAGCAGATGGGCGTTTCGGCGAGGACCCGGCCGGGGAAGTCGAACCACGGCATGAGGTGCGCGGGCGCGCGTCCCGCACCCTCCTTCTGGTCGAAGTCGAGGTCTGCCGTACGGCGGTCCACGAACCGCATGCGCGTGAAGCAGTTGAGGGTGGCGCGCAGCCGGTCCTCGCCCGTGAGGTCGGGGCGCCACTGCGTGGGGCCGTACATGTTCGCGAGGGCGTGCTTCCAGTCGGGGCCGGCGAGGAGCGCCTCGGCCTCGCGCGCGAGCGTGCGCGCGGTCGCGAGGTCCCAGAGCGGGTGGATGCCGGCGTGCGCGAAGGCCACGCCTTTGTGCTCGAGCATCAGGGGACGCGTGCGCACCCAGTCGATGAGTTCGTCGCGGTCGGGCGCGGCGAGGATGTCGCCGATCGTGTCGCGGCGGTGCATCGTGCCCGCGCCCGCGGCGACCGCCAGCAGATGCATGTCGTGGTTGCCGAGGATTGCCTCGGCCCGGTCGCCGAGGTTCTTCACGAAGCGAAGCGTCTCGAGCGACTGCGGTCCGCGGTTGACGAGGTCGCCCACGAAGATGAGGTGCGCGTCCGCGGGGAGCATTTCGAGGAGCCCCTCGAGACTTTCGAGACACCCCTGCAGATCTCCGATGGCGAAGACTTCGCGCGACATTGCCTTTTCCCCCTCGTTTCAAGCTTGATGCGGCCGGCTTGGGCGCGCTAAGCTCACGCGCGCCCGCTCAATCCGGCCCGGGGCATTCTATAAGGCCCGGGCCGCGGCCGGCCCCCGTGAGACACCCATCAGAGACAGAGATTTCATGAAGCCCGTTCGCAAAGTCGTCTTCCCGGTCAATGGTCTCGGCACCCGCTTCCTGCCCGCCACCAAGGCGATGCCCAAGGAGATGCTGCCGATCGTCGACAAGCCCCTCATTCAGTACGCTCTCGAAGAAGCCGCCGCCGCCGGCGTGACCGAGATGATCTTCGTCACGGGCCGCAACAAGCGCGCGATCGAGGACCACTTCGACACCTACGCCGAACTTGAGCGCGAGCTCGAGATGAAGGGCAAGGCCGAACTCCTCGAGATCGTCCGCTCGATCGTTCCGCCCGGCGTGCGCTGCATCTACATCCGCCAGCCCCAGCCCCTCGGTCTCGGCCACGCCGTGCTCTGCGCGCGTCCCGTCGTGGAGGACTCGCCCTTTGCGGTGATCCTCGCCGACGACCTGATCGACGCGAAGCGCTCGACCGTCTCGCAGCTCATCGAGGCGCGCACCAAGCAGGGCGGCGGTTCGGTCGTTGCCGTGCAGGACGTCGCCCCCGAGGACACGAAGAAGTACGGCATCGTGAGCGTGGACGACCAGACGCAGAACACCTCGCGCCTGCGCGGCATCGTCGAGAAGCCCGACCCGAGCGTCGCGCCCTCGCGCCTCGCCGTGATCGGCCGCTACGTCTTCGAGCCGGAGATCTTCGACCACCTCGCGCAGCTCCATCCGGGCGTGGGCGGTGAAATCCAGCTCACCGACGGCATCGCCTCGCTCCTGCAGGAGCAGCCCGCCTACGCGCACCGCTTCGAAGGCACGCGCTTCGACTGCGGCAGCAAGCAGGGGTTCCTCGACGCGACGGTGCACTTCGCCCGCAAGCGCGGCTTCAAGATCAACTGACCGGAAGCACCTTCAGACCGCTGAAGGCGAAAAACGCCTCCCGCAGGACCAAGTCGTCCCGGGAGGCGTTTTCATTGGGTGGGGTCCGCGGGTGGTCAGCCCTGCGCGCGGACCTTCCGCAGGAGCGCCGTCGTGGAGCGCTCGTGCTCGAAGGTGATCGTCACGCACTTTCCGCCCCAGGTCGCGGCGAGCTTCGCCTCGGGGAGGTCTTCGGGGCGGTAGTCGCCGCCCTTCACGTAGATCTCGGGCCGCGCGAGTTCGAGGGGCTTCAGGGGGACCTTTTCGGGGAAGACCACCACAAGGCTCACCGACTCCAGGGCGGCGAGCACGGCGGCGCGGTCCGCCTCCGTGTTGATCGGCCGGTCGTCGCCCTTGCCGAGCATCCGCACGGAGGCGTCGGAGTTGACGGCGACGACGAGCGAGGCGCCGAGCGCCCGCGCCTGCGCGAGGTAGGTGACGTGGCCGCGGTGGAGGATGTCGAAGACGCCGTTGGTGAAGACGACGGGCTTCGGGAGCTCGGCGGCGCGCCGCGCGAGCTCCTCCATCGGGACGATCTTGTGTTCAAAGGCCGGAGGCGGGCAGCGGGTGCTCATGAGGCGTCCTTGGCAAAGTTGGCGAACCACCCGGAGCGCACCGCCGAGAGGAGGTCGCGTGCCGTGCGGGTCGCGTCGGGCGAGAGGGCGGGTTCGGCGCGCCCGTCCGTCCCGAGGAGCACCCGTTCGGGGAGCCCCGCGAGCCGTCCGGCCGTGCAGTCGCCCGGCTTGTCGCCGAAGAGAATGGAGCGGGAGAGGTCGATTCCGAGCGCCTCGGCCGCGGCGAGGATCATGCCGGGCTTGGGCTTCCTGCAGCCGCAGTCGATGCGGTAGCGCCCGAGGGCCTTCTCCGGATGGTGGGGACAGAAGCGTACGTCCGCGATGGGCGCCCCCGCGCTGGCGAAGGCGTCCTTCATCCAGTCGGTGAGGGCGAGGAAGTCCGCTTCCGTGTAGTACCCCCGGCCGATGCCGGACTGGTTCGTCACGACGACGAGGGCGAAGCCCGCGTCGGCGAGGATCCGGGCGCCATCAAGGACGCCCGGGATCCAGTCGAAGTGCTCCCGTTCGTGGACGTAGGCGTGGTCCATGTTGATCACGCCGTCGCGGTCGAGAAAGGCGGCGCGGCGCATCAGACGTTCGGGAACTCTTTGAGGAGCGCCTTCATGTATTCGGCCGTGCCTTCCTCAACGGTGTGGAACTTGACGTCGCAGCCCGCCTCGCGGAGCTTCGTGAGGTTCGCCTGCGTGTAGGCCTGGTACTTGCCCTTTAGCGCTTCGGGGAAGGGCACGTACTCGATCTCGCCCGACTGCACGGCCTCCTCGAGCGTGAGGGCGGGGAGCCCCTCGCTCTCACGGATCGTGTTGACGACCGTGAGCGAGACGGCGTTGAAGGGCTGCGCGCGGCCGGTGCCGCAGTTGTAGATCCCCGAGACCGGACGGTCGAGGAAGTGCATGAGCACGTTGCAGACGTCCTTCACATAGACGAAGTCGCGCGACTGCGCGCCGTTGGCGTACCCGAGGCAGCCCTCGAAGAGCTTCACCTTGTGTTCGCGCCGGTACTGGAAGTACTGGTGGAAGGCGACCGAGGCCATGCGGCCCTTGTGCTGCTCGTGCGGGCCGTAGACGTTGAAGTAGCGCAGGCCTACCACGGGCGCGCGAAGGAAGCCCATCTCGCGGCGCAGCACCTGGTCGAAGAGATACTTGGAGTAGCCGTAGACGTTCAGGGGCCCCTCGAAGCGCACGTCCTCGACGAACTCGGTGTGCGCGCCGTAGGTCGCCGCCGACGAGGCGTAGATGAAGGGGATGCGCAGCTCCTGCGCCCAGCGGTAGAGCTCGAGCGTGTAGCGGTAGTTGTTCTCCATCATGTACCGGCCGTCGAGCTCCATCGTGTCCGAGCAGGCGCCCTGATGGAAGATCGCCTCGGGCTTCGGGGCGGTGCCCGCGCGCACGCGGGCGATGAAGTCGCGCTTGTCGAAGTAGTCCGAGACGGTGCACTTCGTGAGGTTCACGAACTTTTCGCTCTTCTCGAGGTTGTCCACGGCGATGATGTCGGTGACGCCGCGTGCGTTGAGGGCGAGAACGTTGTTGCAGCCGATGAAGCCGGCCGCGCCCGTAACGAGAATGCTCATGAAAATGTTCCTGAAAACGGATGGGCGGGACGCGGACGGAGGGTGCCGGGCGTCCCGCGCGTGCGGGGGAGTGAGGGGGTGTTCCGGAGGTCTCCGGGCCGGGCGCCGCGGAGGGCGCTCAGCCGAAGAGCTCCTCAAAGGATACTGCGGCGGTACCGAGTTTCCCGACGACGATGCCGCCGGCACGGTTCGCCGTGCGCACCGCCTCGGCGATCGGCCGCCCGGAGGCGAGCATCGCGGCCATGACGGCGATCACGGTGTCGCCCGCGCCCGAGACGTCGTAGACCTCGCGGGCCTGCGCGGGGACGTTGAGCTCCCCGTCGGGCCCGAAGAGCGTCATGCCTTCTTCGGAGCGCGTGAGGAGGAGGTAGTCGAGCGCGAGTTCGCGGCGCAGGTTCTGCGCGCGCTCGACGAGCTGCGCCTCGCTCGACCACGAGCCGATCACCTGCCGGAGTTCGGCGCGGTTGGGGGTGATCACGGTTGCGCCGCGGTAGCGCGCGTAGTCGTCCCCTTTGGGGTCCACGAGGACGGGAACGTCCTTGGCGCGGGCGTCCTCGATCATGGCGGTGATGTGGGTGAGGCCGCCTTTGCCGTAGTCGGAGAGCACGACGGCGTCCGTCGCCGTGAGAAGCTCCGAGAAGAGGCCGAGGTGGCGCTTGAGGCTCTCCTCGGCGGGCGAGGATTCGAAGTCGCAGCGCACGAGCTGCTGCTGCCGGGCGACGACGCGCAGCTTCACGGTGGTTTTGAGCGCACGGTCGAATTCGAGCTGCGGCGTGATGCCTTCGGCGAGAAGCAGCCGCTCGATCGTGCGGCCGGCTTCGTCGCCGCCCACGACGGAGAGCAGCGTCGAGCGCGCCCCCACGGTGGCGATGTTGCGCGCGACGTTCGCCGCGCCGCCGAGGCGCTCCTCGGTGCGGGTGACGCGCACCACGGGAACCGGAGCCTCGGGCGAAATGCGCTCGGCGTCGCCGAACCAATAGCGGTCGAGCATGGCGTCGCCGGCGACGAGCACGCGGGCCTTGTTGAGCTGGGCTTTGTCCATGAGAAAAATCCTAGAGCGCGGGCGCACCCGGTGCGGGCGCGCCGCCGTGGCCCGAATTCTAAGGGGCGGCGGGCCCTGCCGAACAATTTGAAGCATGTCCGGGTATTTGAACGTCCGCCGGCGGGCGGGAGGCTTTTGGGCGGATATGCCTCACGATTAAAATGTTGGGTTCGGGACGCCGGCGGTGCCGGCGGCCGAAGAGAGAGAACCGAAGGAGACAGGAAGCAGATGCAGCTCGATCCATCCATTTTCAAGGCCTACGACATCCGCGGCGTCGTGGACAAGACGCTCACTGAAGAGGCCGTGCGCGCGGTCGGCCGGGTGCTCGGCTCGCTCGCGCTTGAGGCGGGCGCACCCTCCTTCTGCGTCGCGCGCGACGGGCGCGTGTCGGGCGAGCGGCTCCTCGGCGCCCTGATCGACGGAATTGCAAGCACCGGCATCAAGGTGCTCAACGCGGGCGCCGTGCCGACGCCGGTCCTCTACTACGCGACGAAGCACTTCGGCAACGGCACGGGCGTCGCGGTCACGGGCTCGCACAATCCGCCCGAATGGAACGGCCTCAAGATGATGGTGGCGGGCGTGACGCTCTTCGCCGAAAAGATTCAGGACGTCCGCCGCCGCGCTGAGGCGGGCGAATGGACCGTCGCCGAGAAGCCCGGCGAGGTCGTGAAGGTGGACGCCGTCGCCCCGTACATCGAGAAGGCGATCAACGGCATCACGATCAAGCGTCGCCTCAAGGTGGTCGCCGACGCGGGCAACGGCATCGGCGGCCCGACCATGCTCGCGCTCTTCTCGCGCCTCAACGTGGACCTCGTGCCGCTCTTCTGTGATCCGGACGGCACGTTCCCGAACCACCACCCCGACCCCTCGAAGCCGAAGAACCTCCAGGACCTCATCGCGAAGGTCGAGGACGAGCACGCCGACTACGGCTTCGCGCTCGACGGCGACGGCGACCGCCTCGGCGTCGTCACGAACAAGGGCGAGATCATCTACCCCGACCGCCTGATGATGCTCTTCGCCGAGGACATCCTCACGCGCCATCCGGGCGAACCCATCGTCTACGACGTCAAGTGCTCGCGCAAGCTCGTCGACTGGGTGCGCGCCAAGGGCGGCGTGCCGACGATCAGCCCGACGGGGCATTCGCTCGTGAAGGCGAAGCTGCGCGAGACCAAGGCCCCCTTCGCGGGCGAGATGTCCGGGCACCTCTTCTTCAACGACGAGCGCTGGACGGGGTTCGACGACGGCCTCTACGCGGCCGTGCGGCTCCTCGAGATCCTTTCGCACTCGGAGGACCCCTCGGGCACGCTCGCGGCGCTTCCCAACGCGGTGAACACCCCCGAGCTGCAGATTCCGATGGCCGAAGGGGAGCCCAAGCGCTTCATTGAACGCTTCCGCGCCGAAGCGCGCTTCCCCGACGCCGAGCACGTGATTACGGTCGACGGCGTGCGCGTCGAGTGGAAGGACGGCTTCGCCCTGGCGCGCAGCTCCAACACCACGCCGGTCGTGGTGCTGCGCTTCGAGGGCGACACGGAGGCGTCTCTGCGTCGCATTGAAAAGACCTTCACCGACGAGATGCGCCGCGTCGAGCCCGCGATCCGCCTTCCCGAATAAGCCCACAGCCACGAGGAATTCTTCCGACATGACTTCTTCGAAGAAGATCACGACCCGCATTCCGATGCTGCGCGAAAGCGATCCGCAGCGCGCTCCCGCCTGTGCGTGCGGCATCAAGCTCGACATTTCGCGCCAGCGTCTCACCGCCGACGAGTTCAGGGACCTCGCCGTCTTCGCCGGCGAAAAGGGTCTCCTCGAGGCGCACCGCGCGATGGTCGACGGCGCCGTCGTCAACGAAGCGGAGCACCGGCAGGCGCTCCACACGTCGCTGCGCGCCTTCTCCGCGGGCGCGCCCCGCTACACCGAGGTCCTCGCCGAGCGCAACCGCCTCTTCGCCTTCGCGAAGGCCGTTCGCGAGGGCCGCTGGCGCGGTTGCCGCGGCGACCGCATCACCGACGTGATCAACATCGGCATCGGCGGGTCCGAGATGGGGCCGCACGCCGTGTGGCACGCGCTGCAGACCGCGCGCCCCGACCTGAAGCTGCACTTCCTCGCAAGCGTGGACGGCGTGCTCCTCGAGCGCGTACTTTCCGCGTGCAACCCGCGCTCAACGCTCGTCGTGGTCTCCTCGAAGAGCTTCACGACGCGCGAGACGCAGGTGAACGCCACGGCCGTGGACCAATGGCTCCTCGACAACGGCATCGTGGGCGCGGACCGCAGCCGCCACATGGTGGTGGTCTCCGCCAACCCCGAGGCGGCCGACATCATGTGCCTGCCGCCCGAGAACGCCTTCCGCATCTGGAGCTGGGTAGGCGGCCGCTTCTCCGTCTGGAGTTCGATCGGGCTGCCGCTCGCCGTCGCGCTCGGCACCGAAGCCTTCACCGAGTTCCTGATGGGCGCCAATGAAATGGACCGCCATTCCGTGACGGCGCCCGTCGAGGAGAACCTGCCGGCGATCCTCGCGCTCATGGAGTACTGGAACGCGACGAAGATGGGCGTCACCTCGCACTGCCTGCTGCCCTACGACGAGCGCCTGCGCGTGCTCGTGCCCTGGCTGCAGCAGCTCGAAATGGAGTCGCTCGGCAAGACCCACGACCCCTCGGGCGAGAAGATTGATGGCGTCACGGGCCTCGCCGTCTGGGGCTCCAACGGCGACGAAGGCCAGCACAGCTTCTACCAGTGGCTGCGCGACGGCGCCGGGCGCACCTCGATCGACCTCGTCTGGAGCGAGATGCCCGGCCACCGCTATGCCGAGCACTACCGCGTGCTCCTCGCCAACGTCCGCGCGCAGGCCGAGGCCCTCGTGGCGCGCAACTCCGACAGCCCGTACTTCAACGCCGTCTCGACGATCGTCCTCGACGCGGTGACGCCGCGGCGCCTCGGCGCCCTGATGGCGATGTACGAGCACAAGACGACGATGCTCGGACACCTCTTCGGCATCAACCCCTTCGACCAGCCCGGGGTCGAGCTCGGCAAGAAGCTCTCTCAGCGCGCCGAACGCGGCGCGGACCCGAAGGCGCTCCTCGCTGAGGTTGCCGGATCATGACCGCGCCCCGACGGATCCTCATCATCAAGTCCTCCTCGATGGGGGACATCATCCACGCGCTGCCCGTTGCGCACGACATCCGCCGGGCGCTTCCCGACGTTCAGATCGACTGGGTGGCCGAGGAGTCCTTCGCGGACATCCCGACGCTCGCGCCCGACGTGAGCGTCGTGCACGTGACGGCCTTCCGCCGTTGGCGGAAGGCCCTTCTGAGCGCCCAGACGCGCGCCGAAGCCGCCGCCCTGAAGCGCGAGCTCAGGGCCGCGCACTACGACCTCGTCCTCGACATCCAGGGGCTGATGCGCTCGGCGCTCGTCGCCCGCTGGACGGGCGTGCCCTCGACGGGCTACACGTGGGGGACGATCCGCGAGCCGCTCGCGTCGCTCGCCTATGCGAAGCACCTTGATCTGCCCGAGTCCCTCGGCGCCGTGAAGCGCTACCGGATGGCCGCGGCCGAGGCGCTCGGCTACGAGATCGACCCCGAGCACCCCGTTTTCGGCCTGCGCGCCGCGGGGTGCGCGCCCGTCGAAGTCGAAGGCCGCACGGTCTCCTTCGCCGTCAACACGAGCCGCGACGAAAAGCTCTGGCCCGAGGAGAACTGGGGCGAGCTCGGTCGCGCCCTCGTCGAGCGCGGCTTCACGCCCGTCGTCTACTGGGGCGGCGCCAAGGAGGAGGCGCGCGCTAAGCGCGTCGCCGCCCTCATTCCGGGCGCCGTGGTCGCGCCCCGGGCGCGCCTCAAGGACGTCGCTGCGGGGCTTGCGCGCGCGGACCTGATGGTGGGGGTCGACACGGGGCTCGCGCACCTCGCCGCCGCCCTCGGCTGCCCCTCCGTCGGGATCTTCGTCGCGACGCCCACCGAGACGCTGCGGCTTATCGGCGACGGGCCGTGCGAAAGCCTCGGCGGCACCGGACAGATGCCCTCGCCCGCGGAGGTGCTCGCCGCCGCCGAGCGAGTGCTCGCCCGCAGGAACACATTAGAAAAATCATGAAAATCACACCCGGTCTCTACCGCAGTGTCACGACCGTGGCGCTGCCGCTCGCGAGCCTCTACCTGATGTGGCGCTCGCGCCGTCAGCCCGCCTACCGCGACTATTGGGACGAACGCTTCGCCTGGGGCACCTACCCCCTGCGCACGGAGCGCCCGCGCGTCTGGATCCATGCGGTGAGCGTGGGCGAGACGAACGCTGCGCGGCCGCTCCTCGAGGCGATGCTCTCGGCCTGGCCCGAATGCGACGTGCTGCTCACGCACATGACGCCCACCGGACGCGAGGCGGGCAAAAAGCTCGTGCGCATGGCGCCCGAGCGGATTCATCAGTGCTACCTCCCCTACGACGCGCCCTATGCGGTCGAGAAGTTCGTGCGGCAGACGCGCCCGACGATCGGCATCATCATGGAGACCGAGGTCTGGCCCAACCTCATGCAGGAGCTCAAGCGCCGCCAGATCCCCGTGGTGCTCGCCAACGCCCGCGAGAGCGAGAAGTCCCGCGCGCAGGCCGAAAAGGTGATCGATGTGATGCGCCCGGCCTTCAACGCCTTCTCGGCGGTTCTCGCACAGAGCGACGAGGACCGCGTGCGGTTGGAGAGTCTGGGCGCCCGCGACGTGCTCGTCACGGGGAGCGTCAAGTTCGACATCCGCCCCGACCCCTCGCAGGTCGCCGCGGCGAAGTCGTGGCTAGGCGGACTCTCGCGCCCCGTGGCGCTCTTCGCCTCGACGCGCGACGGCGAGGAGGCGATGTTCGCCGAGGCCTTGAAGCACCGCCGCGACTTCATGCATGCGACGCACGTGGTGATCGTGCCGCGCCACCCCGAGCGGTTCGACGCCGTCGAGGCGCTCCTGAAGGAGGCGGGCTTCACGGTCTGCCGCCGCTCGACCCTTTCGGGTCCGCAGGACGTTCCGGCCGACGCCGAGGTGATTCTCGGCGACAGCATGGGCGAGATGAGCTTCTACTGCGCGCTCGCGAGCTTCACCGTGATGGGCGGCTCCTTCGCCCCCTGCGGCTCGCAGAACGTCGTTGAGCCCGCGATGGCGGGTTCGCCCGTGGTGGTCGGGCCCTCGATCTTCAACTTCGACCGCATCGTCCGCGAGGGCGTCGTCTCGGGCGGCATGGTGCAGGTGGAGAACGCCGAAGCGGCGCTCGAGGTGCTCGAGGGGTGGCTCGCCGCCCCGGCCGAACGCGACGAGGCCGGCCGCAAGGCGCTTGAATTCGCCCGCGGCTGCACGGGCGCAACCGGCCGCATGATGGCCGTTCTGGAGAAGCTGTGGACGTACGCACGCAAGAACGAATCCCGAATGTCCTGACGATCGCCGGCATCGACCCTTCGGGCGGTGCGGGACTCCTTGCCGACGTGAAGGCGATGAGCGCGCTCGGCGTCTACGCCGCGGGCGTGCCCACCGCGCTCACGGCGCAGAACACCCGCGGCGTCACGGGCGTGCTCGGCATTCCCGCAGACTTCGTCGGCGAGGAGCTCGAGGCGGTCTTCTCCGACCTTCGGGTGGACGCCGTGAAGATCGGCATGCTCAACGACGCCGGCGTGATCGAGACGGTTGCGGCGGCTTTGGAGCGCTGGCGCCCTCGCTGGATCGTCCTCGATCCGGTGATGGTGGCCAAGAGCGGCGACGCGCTGCTCCGGCCCGAGGCGCTCGGCGCGATGAAGACGCGCCTGCTGCCTCTCGCTCACGTTGCGACGCCGAACCTCCCCGAGGCGGCGGCGCTTCTGGGCGACGCGCGCCTGGCCGCGGACCGCGCCGGGATGGAGGAGACGGGCCGGAGGCTGGGCGGTCTCTTCGGCACGCCCTGGGTGCTCGTCAAGGGCGGGCACCTGGGCGGCGCCGCGAGCCCGGACTGCCTCGTCGGTCCTGAAGGGGAGGTCCGTTGGTTCGAGGCGCCCCGGACGGAGACCAAGAACACCCACGGCACGGGCTGCACGCTCTCCTCGGCCATTGCGGCGCTCCTCGCGCGCACCGGCGACGTCCCCGAGGCGGTGCGCCTCGCCAAGGACTACCTCACCGGCGCGGTCGCGAACGCCGACCGGCTCGACGCGGGCGGCGGGCACGGTCCGACGCATCATTTCTGGGCGCTCTGGAAATGAAACAAAATGTAACCTACATCTTCCACACTCTTGACAGAAATTAGGTCGTCGGGCAAAATTTCCCTCCTCAGGCGCATTAGCTCAGTCGGTTAGAGCAGAGGAATCATAATCCTTGTGTCCGCGGTTCGAATCCGTGATGCGCCACCAAATTCCAGCCCGGACTGTTTGCGAGCAGTTCGGGCTTTATTTTTGACCCCCGCCCGGGTGCACGGCGCCGCCTTCTCCGCAGCGCTCCGTGTCCCGCGCACTCACCGCCACCGGATCTAAACCGTGCCCGCGACTGAAACCAAGAAGCTCTACCTGCGCAGCTTCGGCTGCCAGATGAACGACTACGACTCGGCCCGCATCGCCGACCTCCTTCGGGACCGCATGGGTCTCGAGCGCACCGAAAGGCTCGAAGAGGCCGACGTCGTCGTGCTGAACACCTGCTCGATCCGCGAGAAGGCCCAGGAAAAGGTCTTCTCCGACCTCGGACGCATCCGCGAGGCCAAAAAGCTTCGCCCCGGCATGATGATCGCCGTGGGCGGCTGCGTCGCGAGCCAGGAGGGCGGCAAGATCCTCGAGCGCGCCCCCTGGGTGGACGCGGTCTTCGGGCCGCAGACGATGCACCGCCTTCCCGACATGCTCGCGGCGCGCACCGCCACGGGGCGCCCGCAGGTGGACGTCTCCTTTCCCGAGATCGAGAAGTTCGACAACCTGCCCGCGCCTGAGGCGCAGGGCGCGGCCGCCTTCGTCTCCATCATGGAGGGGTGCTCGAAGTACTGCACCTACTGCGTCGTGCCCTACACGCGCGGCGAGGAGATCTCGCGTCCGCTCGTGGACGTGTTGGTCGAGGTCGCGCAGTTGGCCGACCAGGGCGTCAAGGAAGTGACGCTTCTCGGGCAGAACGTCAACGCCTACCGCGGCCGCACGCCCGAGGGCGACACGGCCGACTTCGCGATGCTCCTCGACTACGTGAGCGAGATCGAGGGGATCGAACGCATCCGCTACACGACGAGCCATCCGCGCGAATTCACGCAGCGCCTCATCGACGCCTACGCGCGTCTCCCGAAGCTCGTCTCCCACGTGCATCTCCCCGTGCAGGCGGGCTCGGACCGCATCCTCTCGGCGATGAAGCGCGGCTACACCGCCCTCGAATACAAGTCGATCATCCGGCGCCTGAAGGCCGCGCGCCCGGGAATCGCGATCGCGACGGACTTCATCGTCGGGTTCCCGGGCGAAACGGCCGAGGACTTTGAGAAGACGATGCAGTTGATCGAGGACGTGGGCTTCGACGCGAGCTTCAGCTTCATCTACAGCCCGCGCCCGGGCACGCCCGCCGCGCGCCTCCCCGACGACACGCCCTACGCCGTGAAGCTCGAGCGCCTGCAGCGGCTGCAGAAGCGCATCGACGAGAACGCGACGGCGATCAGCCGCGGCATGCTCGGTAAAATCGAACGCGTGCTCGTTCTCGGTCCGGCCCGACGCGGCGAAGGCGAGCTCATGGCCCGCACGGACAACAACCGGATCGTCAACTTCGCCGGTCCGGCCTCGCTCATCAACCAGATGGCGAATGTGCGGATCACGGAGGTCTTTCCGCATTCGCTCGGCGGCGAACTCGTCCGGGCTGAAGAGGTGTCTTTATGACGGCTGAATCGCAGGGCGCGGACGAACGGTCCGAAGCGCCCAAGAGAATCGAACACCTTTCCTTCGCCGCCGATGCGGGGGGCGCAGCTCTTGCGCATCTGTGCGGGCCGCTCGACGAAAACCTGCGGCAGATGGAGGCGATCCTCAACGTCTCGATTTCGCGGCGCGGGTCGCAGTTCCGCGTGGCGGGCGAGCCCCGTGAGGCGCGCCGCTGCGTGCGCGCGCTCGAGGTGCTCCTCGACCGCGTGAACCGCACCGGAGCGGAGCTCACCGTGGACGACGTGCAGTGGCACTTCGTCGGGGGCGACGACGAATACCGGCGCGAGCAGGCCGAGTCTGGCGAAATGGGCGCGAACGACGTCGAGCTCAAGACGCGCCGCCGCGACCTGCGCGGGCGCACGCCCAACCAGCGCGCCTACCTGCAGGCGATCCTCTCGCATGACATCAACTTCGGCATCGGGCCGGCGGGCACGGGCAAGACCTACCTTGCCGTCGCCGCGGCCGTGGACGCATTCGAGCGCGGCACGGTCGAGCGCATCGTGCTCACGCGCCCCGCGGTCGAGGCGGGCGAGCGGCTCGGCTTCCTGCCGGGCGACCTCTCGCAGAAGGTCGACCCCTACCTGCGTCCGCTCTACGACGCGCTCTTCGACCTCATGGGGTTCGACAAGGTGCAGCGCCTGATGGAGCGCCAGTCGATCGAAGTGGCGCCGCTCGCCTACATGCGCGGGCGCACGCTCAACAACGCCTTCGTCATTCTCGACGAGGCGCAGAACACCACCGGCGAGCAGATGAAGATGTTCCTCACGCGCATCGGCTTCGGCTCCAAGGCGGTGATCACGGGCGACGTGACGCAGATCGACCTCCCGAAGGGCGTGCTCTCGGGCCTCAAGCAGGCCTCGCGCGTCCTCGAAGGCGTGCGTGGCATCAGCTTCACGCGGTTCCGCTCCTCGGACGTCGTGCGCCACCCGCTCGTCGCGCGCATCGTCGAGGCCTACGAGGCCGCGGCCGCCGCCGACGAAGCCGCGAAGAAGGCCGAGCGCGAGGCGCGCCGCCATGAAGTCAATCACGAAGAGGAGAAGCACCATGCCTGAACTTACGCTCCACCTGCAGCAGGCGTCGCTCTTCAAGGACAAGCTTCCGCACCGCTCGACGATGGCGCGCTGGATGCGCGCCGCGCTCGAGCGCGACGGTGAATTCACCGTCCGGTTCGTGGACGAGGAGGAGGGGCGCGCCCTCAACTCCCAGTACCGCCACAAGGACTACGCGACGAACGTCCTCACCTTCGACTACACGCGCGAACCGGTCGTGACGGCCGACATCGTCATCTGTCCGGCCGTGCTCGAGCGCCAGGCGAAGGAGCAGAACAAGCCCCTGCGCGACCATCTCGCGCACCTGCTCGTGCACGGCGTGCTTCACGCCCAGGGGTACGACCACCTGAACGACGAGGAGGCCGAGGTGATGGAGGCGAAGGAGACGGAGATTCTCACCGGGCTCGGATTCCCCAATCCGTATAGCGACCGCATCGGCATGGTCCACGACTGACCGCGCGGGCCGCTATAGTCAAGGCTTCCCCACAATTCATTCGACCTCGATGTCCACTGAACCTCCCTCAAGCCGGCAGAAGGGCTTGTTTGACCGAATCACCTCCGCCTTCCGGGGCGACGAAGACGACGCGGGCGCTGCCAAGAGCGACCTCGCCGAAGCGCTTGCCGAAGCGCGCGCCCAGGGAATCATTTCCGCGGACGCCTACTCCATGATCGAAGGCGCGCTCAAGGTCTCCGACCTGCGCGCCTCGGACCTGATGATCCCCCGCGCCCAGGTGGATGCGGTGGACTTCTCGCTGCCGCGCGACGAATGGATCCGCATGGTGATCGCCTCGGGGCATTCGCGCTTTCCCGCCGCCGACGGCGACCTCGACGACGTGCTCGGCATCCTGCACGCGAAGGATCTCATCAAGCTCCTCGTCGATCCGAAGATCGATCCGAAGGCGCTGCTGCGCCCGGCGCGCTTCATCCCGGAAACGCAGCCCCTCAACGTGCTGCTGCGCGACTTCAAGTCCACCCGCAGCCACATCGCGCTCGTGATCGACGAATTCGGCAGCGTCTCGGGGCTCATCACCATCGAGGACGTCCTCGAGCAGATCGTGGGCGACATCTCCGACGAATTCGACCGCGACGACAGCAAGGCGAACATCGTGCCCGCTGAGAACGGTTGGCGCGTGAAGGCGGTGACGCCGATCGAGCAGTTCAACGACTACTTCGGCGCGGACCTCGTGGACCACTACTGCGAGACGATCGGCGGCCTCGTCACGGACCGCTTTGAACACGTGCCCAAGACGGGCGAGGTGATCGAAGAGGGCGGCTACCGCTTCCGCATCGAGCGCGCCGACGAGCGGCAGGTCGAGCTCCTTACGGTCGAGCGTCTCTGACCCCCTCCTTTCGAACGCGGAGTCTTGTGCGTGTCTGCGCCCATGGAACCCATCCACCGGCGGGGCCGGATCTTCACGGGCCTCTCGGCGCTC
Organism: uncultured Sutterella sp.; assembly: GCA_905198475.1. GTDB lineage: Bacteria > Pseudomonadota > Gammaproteobacteria > Burkholderiales > Burkholderiaceae_F > Sutterella. Next base: position 19,475 of record CAJKCQ010000022.1, read on the forward strand.
GTTCTCGGAGCGCTCTACGCCTCGGCCTTTGCGCCGCTGCACCTCTGGTGGGTGGGGCTCCCGGCGCTCGCTGCCGGACTCGTCCTCACGGCGCACATGCGTCGTCCCTCGAGCGCCTTCCTCGCGGGCTTCCTCTTCGCCTTCGGCGCCTTCGCGCCCGGACTCTCCTGGACCGTGCGCTCGATGCACGAGTTCGGCCGCATTCCGCTCCCGCTCGCGCTCCTCGGACTCTGCGCGCTCGCTGCGGTCTGCGCGCTCTTCTGGGGTGCTGCAGCGGCCGCCGCGGCCCGTCTCCTTTCCCGCCCGGCGCCGCGGTTGATCGGTCTCGCCGCCCTCACGGCCTTCGCCGAGTGGCTCCGCGGCGCGGGCTGCGTCGACTTCGGGTGGCTCACGCCCGCGCTCGCCGCGCTCGACACGCCCTTCGCGGGACTCGCTCCGCTGGGCGGCACGCACCTCATCAACACGGCGCTTCTCGCATCGCTCGCGGCCATCGGCGCTGCGGCCGTGAGCCGCTCGCTGCTCTTCCTCCTCCTGCCCGTGGCGCTTCTCACCGCAGGCCTCTGGGGGTGCGTGCACGACTGGGCGGACCCCGGCAGGAAGGTTCAGGTGCGGCTCGTGCAGGCCGACCTTCCCGTCGTGGACGGGTGGACGCGTCCCGACACGGCCGGACGGATCAACCGCGCGGCGGAGATTCTGCACGCCCCCTGGCCCGCCTCGGAGGCGCCGCGCGTGGTGCTCACGCCCGAAGGGATTCTTTCGGCCGACCTGCTGCGGCTTCCCGCACAGGCTCAGACGGCGCTTGCAGGGTTTCTCGACGCCGCCGATGCACCCGTGCTCTTCAACGGGTTCCGGCGCGAGGGCGGGCGGTGGTTCAACACGTCGTTCTTCGCCGCCGACGGGCGCCTCACCGTCACCGACAAGCGGAAGCTCGTGCCCTTCGGGGAATTTGTTCCGGCGGGCTTCCACTGGTTCGTCGAGGCCATGGGCATTCCGCTTTCGGACCTCACTCCCGGCGCGGAGAATCAGGCGAACCTCGTCTTCAGCGGCGTGCACGCGGGCGTCCTCATCTGCTACGAGAACCTCGACGGCGAGGTGCTGCGCAGCTTCTGGCGCGATCCCGCAGGCGGCCCCGGCATCCTCTTCGTCACGGCGAACCTCGGTTGGTTCAGCCCCTTCGTGATCGATCAGCACCTCGACATGACGCGGCTCCTCGCGCGTGCGGCGGCCCGTCCCGCCGCGAGCGTCAACATGAGCGGCAAGTCCGCCTTCATCAGTCCGCGCGGCTCGATGCTCGCCGTACCGTTCCCCGCGGGCGAAATGGTCCGCTCCAAGGTGGTTGAGACGGCAACGGGCGCCCCCACGCCCTTCATCCGCTTCGGCGACCTCCCGGCCCTCATCCTCACGGCACTCCTTCTGGCGGGCGCCCTGGCCGCCTGCCGCCGTCCCTTCGCGAAGGATTGAGGTGCGCTTCGGCGCACCGGGCAAAATTGCCTGATTCTGCTTTTTCAGGCTGTCTACAGTGGTCGAAATGGGATGTATTCCCAGGTGTTGTTTTTTTTTTTAACACCGAGAGAATTTTTTAATGCGTTGAAATCTAAGAAAACCTCTGCACTTCGTCGAAAATAGCCCAAAGCTTTTCGAGTCCTGCAGATAGCATAGGCGGTGCTTCTCGGGAATCATCCGTTTCTGCCGCCGTGCGCCGGAGTCCTGAGAACGAGGAGGGTGCACAGGCCCTTCCGCACATCTTTCGTCCGCAGCGTGCAGGCTGCGGAACACTCAGGACATACTGAAATGAAAAAGACTCTCGCTGCTCTCGCCGTCCTCGGCGCTTTTGCCGGCTCCTCCATGGCCGCCGACGTCACCCTCTACGGCGACGTTGACCTCGGCCTGAAGTACACGCACGAAAAGGTCCGTACCTTCACGGAAACGCAGGAAGGCACCGACACGTTCGAACAGACCTCCGGCGTCAACTCTGCGAGCAAGTTCGGCCTCAAGGGCACGGAAGACCTCGGCAACGGCCTCAAGGTCGGCTTCAAGCTCGAAAACGGCTTCGACGCCGACTCCGGCACGCTCGGCCAGGACGGCCGCCTCTTCGGCCGTGAAGCCGCTCTGACGCTCTACACGCCGGCCGGCTCCCTCGCCTTCGGCCGCATGGGCGGCGTCGGTTCCGCCGCGGGCACGTACGACCTCGTCTACGGGATCGGCGAATCCTTCGACGGCGGCGACGAGTTCGCCTTTGGCTTTGCCGCCAGCGGCCGCTACGACAACATGATCACCTACCAGACCCCGCAGTTCGCCGGTCTGCAGCTGACCGCCCAGTACTCCTTCAAGAACGACAGCAAGGCGGACGACGTCAAGGATGAAAACGACAAGGTTGTCATCGGCAGCTCCTCTTTCGTCGAAGGTGAATCCACCGCCGACCGCTACGCCTCCGTCGCCCTGACGGGCGAATACGGCCCGGCGCAGTTCGTCGCGGCTTATGAGCTCACGCAGTACTCGACGCTTTATCGCAGCCATATCAACGACCTCGACAATGGTCAGGTCTTCTATCTCGGCGGCAACTACGACTTCGGCGTCGCCAAGGTCTTCGCCATGGGACAGTACTTCCAGGGCGTGCGTACGTTTGCCGATACTGTGGAGCTCTCCCTCATCGATGCCGCTGATGGTAAGAAGGGCTTCAAGGGCTACAGCCTCCATCTCGGTACGATCGTTCCGATCGCCGGCGGTGAGCTGACGGTCGGCGCCTACTACTCCGACGCCAAGGCCAAGGATCTGGTTGATGGGCAGGACAAGTATGACCGTGACGTCGACTACTACGGCCTCGCCGCTCGCTACTGCTATCCGCTCAGCGAGCGCACGACGGTCTACTTCGGCGCCGGCTACGCTGAAGCTACGGCCGACAAGCTCGCCGGCGAAGCGCAGGACGCCAAGGTCAAGGCCGGCGGCGCCTACCTCGGCCTCTCCCACCACTTCTAATCATCCGGGGGACGGCGCTTGCACCGCCGTTCCGGGTGATCCGCTCCTGATTGAGGGCTGAGTTTTCAGAAATCCCATACCTTTTTCGGAGCACAGAAGTACGGCGCACTTCCCTTCATCGGGGAGTGCGCCGTTTTTGCGTCCGCAGGGCGGGGCCGCTCCCGGAGCGGAGGCGCCGCCCGACGGGCGGAGAGCAAGGGCGGGCGAATATAATGTTTCCTTTGCCTCGAGTGTCGCATCTGCGGCATTTCCTTCTTATTTTTTGCGCCTTCCGGCTTTGAAGGACGGCGTGGACAAAACAATGATTACTTTTCAGGAAGTGATCCTGCGCCTGCAGGAATACTGGAACCGGCAGGGCTGCGCGCTGCTGCAGCCGATCGACCTTGAGGTCGGCGCCGGCACATCCCATACCGCGACGTTCCTGCGGGCCCTGGGGCCTGAACCCTGGCGCGCCGCCTATGTTCAGCCCTCGCGCCGCCCGAAGGACGGCCGCTACGGCGAGAACCCCAACCGCCTGCACCAGCACCACCAGTATCAGGTCGTGCTCAAGCCCGCGCCGACGAACATCGTCGACCTCTATCTCGGCTCGCTGCGTGCGCTCGGCGTGGACACCCTCGTGAACGACATCCGCTTCGTCGAGGACAACTGGGAGAACCCGACGCTCGGCGCATGGGGTCTCGGCTGGGAAGTCTGGATGAACGGCATGGAGGTGACGCAGTTCACGTACTTCCAGCAGGTGGGCGGCCTTGAGTGCAAGCCGATCACGGGCGAGATCACCTACGGTCTCGAGCGTCTGACGATGTACCTGCAGAACTGCGACAACGTCTTCGACCTCGTCTACACGACCTGGAAGGATCCCGACGGCACGGACCGTGTGCTCACCTACGGCGACGTCTTCCATCAGAACGAAGTCGAACAGTCGAAGTACAACTTCGAGGCGAGCGACTGCGCGAAGCTGCTCAAGCAGTTCGACTACTTCGAGAGCGAGGCGCAGCGCCTGATGGATCTCAACCTCGCGCTCCCGGCCTACGAGATGGTTCTGAAGGCCGGCCACACGTTCAACCTCCTCGACGCGCACGGCGCCATCTCGGTGACCGAACGCGCCCACTACATCGCCCGCATCCGCGCCATTTCGAGGAATGTCGCGCAGAGCTACTACGACTCGCGCGAGCGCCTCGGCTTCCCGATGCTCAAGAAGCACGAAGTCCGCTGACCGGTTGATGGAGTACAGACAAAAATGACGAATCTTCTCGTTGAACTGCAGACCGAAGAGCTCCCGCCGAAGGCGCTGAGGAAGCTCTCCGAAGCATTTGCCGAAGGCGTTCGGAAGACCCTCGACGAGGGCCACTTCCTTGAAGCCGGCAGCACCACGACGGTCTACGGCGCCCCGCGCCGCCTCGCCGTACACATCACCAATGTCCGTGCGCAGAGCCCGGACGAAACGTTCCGCCAGAAGCTCGTGCCCGTGAAGGTGGGCATCGCCGCCGACGGCACCGCCACGCCGGCCCTCAAGAAGAAGATGGCTGCCCTCGGCATCGACTACCCCGTCGAGCAGCTCGAGCGCGTCAACGACGGCAAGAACGAACAGCTCGTTTACGAAGGCGTCCGCCCGGGCGTCGAGCTTTCCGTGGGTCTGCAGAAGGCGCTCGACTACGCCGTCAAGCACCTGCCGATCCCGAAGGTGATGACGTACCAGCTCGCCGACGGCGAGACCACCGTCTCCTTCGTGCGTCCGGTGCGCCACCTCACGGCGCTCTTCGGCGAAGCCGTCGTGCCCGTCGTCCTCTTCGGCCTCGAAGCTGGCCGCGTCACGCGCGGGCACCGCTTCCACGCGCCCGATCCCGTCGAGATTCCCGACGCCGACAGCTATGAAAAGGTGATGAAGGCCGCCTTCGTCGAGCCGCGCTACGACGTGCGCCGCGAGCGCATCGAGACCGAGCTCAAGCGCCGCGCCGCCGAGCTCAACGGCGAGGCGATCATGCCCGAGGACCTCCTCGAAGAGGTTTCCGCCCTCACGGAGTGGCCCGTCGTCTACGAGAGCCAGTTCGAGGAGGAGTTCCTGCAGGTTCCGCAGGAGTGCCTCATCCTCACGATGCAGCTCAACCAGAAGTACTTCGCGCTGCGCGACCATGAGGGCAAGCTCATGAACCGCTTCCTCCTCGTCTCGCAGCTCGAGGCGAAGGACGGCGGCAAGGCGATCGCCGAAGGCAATGCGCGCGTCGTGCGCGCCCGCCTCGCCGACGCGAAGTTCTTCTACGATCAGGACCGTCTGCACTCGCTCGAGAGCCGCGTCGACGGCCTGCGCCACGTCGTCTACCACAATAAGCTCGGCAGCCAGTACGAGCGCATGCTGCGCGTGCGCACCATCGCGGGCGCCGTCGCCGACCTGATCGGCGCGGACCGCCGCGAAGCCGAACGCGCCGCGACGCTCGCCAAGGCCGACCTGCGCACGCTCATGGTGGGCGAGTTCCCCGAACTGCAGGGCATCATGGGCGAGTACTACGCCCGCCACGACAACGAACCCGCCGACGTGGCGCTCGCGATCCGCGAGCACTATCAGCCGCGCTACGCGGGCGACGCGCTCCCCTCGACGCCGGTGAGCCTCGCCGTCGCGCTCGCTGACAAGCTCGAGACGCTCGTCGGGCTCTTCGGCATCGGCCAGCTCCCGACGGGTGAGAAGGATCCGTTCGCGCTGCGCCGCCACGCCCTGGGCGTGCTGCGCATGCTCATCGAGAAGGAGCTCGACGTGAGCCTCCCCGAGATGATCGACGCGGCCTGGTGTGCCGAGAAGGACGTTCCGGGCGTGGTGGACAACCGTCCTGCCCTCGTGGAGTTCTTCGGCGACCGTCTGCGCGTGATGCTGCGCGACCGCGGCGCCACGGCGCAGGAGGCCGACGCCGTCCTCGCGCTCGACCTCGCCAAGCTCGCCGACATCCCGAAGCGCCTCGCCGCGGTGCGCGCCTTCATGGCGCTCCCCGAGTCCGAGGCCCTCTCGGCTGCGAACAAGCGCATTGGCAACATCCTCAAGAAGGTCGAAGGCCACATCGAGGACGTGATCGACATCTCGAACCTGCGCGAAGACGCCGAGAAGCGCCTCTTCGAGGAGCTGAGCGCGATCGAACCCAAGGCCGACGCCCTCTACGCTGAAGGGCACTTCGAAGAGATGCTCGCGCTCCTCGCGGCGCTGCGCGCGCCCGTTGACGCGTTCTTCGAGTCCGTCATGGTCAACGCCGAGGATCCGGCGCTGCGCGCCAACCGCCTCGCGCTGCTCAAGCGCCTCTACGGGGTGATGAACCGCGTCGCGGAAATCGCTCGCCTCGCCAAGTAGTCCGGAGTCCCCAGGCCTCCGATTCGGGCCCGCTTCCGCTTCTCCCAAAAAGGGAAGGTCGGGCGCGGGCCCGATTCATGTTCCGGAAAAGCTCTCATGTCCGTCATGCATACGCTGCGCGGGTGGATCTTCTACCTCCTCCTCGCGCTCTCGATTCTCTGGCTCACCGCGGTGCTCCTCGTCACCTGGCCCTTCATGAGCTACGAGCGGCGCTACGAAGCCGTCTGCCGCCCCTGGGCGAAGTTCGTGCTTCGCCTCCTGCGGGCCGTCTGCGGCGTCCAATGGCGCGAGACGGGCATGGAGAACATGCCCGACCGTCCCGTCGTCGTGCTCGCGAAGCACCAGTCCGCCTGGGATCCCTTCTGGTTGGGCGCCCGTCTGAAGCACCCGCCCTGCTTTATCTACAAGAAGTCGCTCAACTGGATTCCGTGTCTCGGCTGGGCGCTCGCTTCGATGAACATGATGGCGATCGACCGTAGTCGCGGCCGTCAGGCCTTCGGGCAGTTCATGCGCCGGGGGCCGGAGTTTGAGAAGCGCGGGTGGTGGGTGACGCTCTTCCCCGAAGGGACGCGCGTGCCGCTGGGCGAACACGTGCGTTGGAAGACGGGCGGCGCGCGCTTCGCCTGCGCCATGGGGCTGCCGATTCTGCCCGTGGCGCACAACGCCGGCCGCTGCTGGCCGAAGAACTCCGTGGCGAAGATTCCCGGGACGATCGACGTCGTCGTGGGGCCGCTCATTGAAACCCGGGGGCGCGATCCGCACGAGGTGACCGCCGAGGTGGAGGCCTGGATTGAAGCGCACGTGCGCTGACGGTCCTTCCACCCCGAAACACGAAGGAAGAGAACGACGATGATGGAAGAGAGTCAGAAGGACGCCGCCGGGCGCAAAGTCGACGCATACCTGCCGGAAAATGCTCCCGTGCGCATCCGCATCGAGCAGAGCGTGCTCAATAAAGACGTCTCCATGAGGGTGATGGGAAACGGGCTGCTTTTTGTGCAGGCGCCGCTCAGCCTTGCGAAGGATGAGGTGATCCGCGTCATTGAGAAAAACCGCGACTGGATCCGCATGAGACTCGTCCGGCTCGGTCTGCGGCCGGGCGACGCTCCCTCCTGGAAGCCGCTCACGGTGGTGAGCCTCTTCAAGCGCTTCAGTCCGAAGATTGACGACGCCACGGTGGACTGGATCATCGCGTCGATGCCGTGGGGCGAAATGCTCTTCAAGGTGAAGAACTGCGGCGAGGGCACGTGGATGATGCAGATGTCGATTGAAGACGACGAAAGCGTTCAGCTCATCGTTCCGAAGACCTTCTCCGTCTCGGAAGTCGTCGCCTTCATCAAGGCGCAGACCGCGAATGTGCGCCGGGGTCTCGAGGAGCGCCGCAACAAGCCTCTCGTGGATCTGCCCGACTGGCGTCCGGAGCCCTACGAAGTGCTCGTGATCCGCAGCACCGAGTCCGCGAAGCCCTTGCTCGCACCGGTCAAGCCTGATGACGGCAAGCCGGATGCCGACAAGCCCGCGCCGGAGGCCCCCAGTCCGGAAGCGCCGCGCGGCGTCGGTCCGGGACCGCTCCCCCAGTCCGGCCTCATCGAGGCGAAGGTCATGGGCCGCAAGGTGCTCATTCCCTTCCGCAAGCACAACGCGCAGATCTTCGTTTCTCTGCGCAGGCTCAGAAGCGGCAAATGCGTGATTCATCTGCCCAGAGTGATGACGCGGGCGCAGCTGCTGCACTACATCTCGGAGCATCAGGAACAGGTCGCCGAGTACCTGAAGAAGGGGGACAAATGAGCAGGAAGCGCAGATCGGAACGTCCCGGCTCTTCGAAGGAGCGCAGGTTCGGGGTCGGCATGATGCCCGACGGCCGGACGTTCATCGACAGCGACGTCTTCGGCAGGCTTTCCTTCGACCTAATCCGTCTGGACGCGTTTCCCACGGTGCTGATCATGCGCACGAGCGAGGGCGGGTTGCAGGTCACCGCTCCCTCCGGACTGTCCTATCGGTAGAGCGCCGACCAGATCATGGAGTTCCGCGACTGGCTTGAGAAGACCTTCGACCCCGTGAACCAGAGGAAGGTGTTTTATGAGCGGCTCGAGGGGCTTGAGGAGCAGGTGAAGGAGCGGACGGCGGACCTCCTCGACGAGCTCTTCTTCAGAGAGGGCCTCGCCAGGGTCAAGCGGATGAAGCCGGTTTTCGACTTTCTGAAGAAGCTCGAGACGAACGTCCGGGAGCTTCGCACGGACGGCGAGCGCCGCGGGGACGCCGAGGGCGTCAGGCGCAGCCAGGAGCTTCTTGACCGCTTGAAGGGCTGGACTGATCCGGATCTGGACGGGATGCTCGGAGACTTCGCCGGGGAGGGAAGCTACGTCAAGCGCGAGGTGGTCGAGGCGGAGCTCCCCTTCGGCACGGTTCCGGTCGTGATCCGTCGCCGCAGGAACGCCGGATACGACGTCACCATCGACATGACATGGGCCGGCGTGCTTGAGGCGACGGCGGCCGTTAGGACGACGGCGGCCGAAGTGCTCGGATTCGTTCAGGAGAAGGCCGACTGGGTGGTCGCGCAGATGCACAGGAAGAACCTGACTATCGAGGAAGTCCGCCGGGCGGGGCATGCGCCTGAGCGGCATGCCGCGCGGAGCGTGGTCACGATCGAGGTGCGCGGCGAACTCGTGAGCATCGACGTGGAGAGGAGCGCCCGCAGAAAGTATCCGGAGATCTCCCGCAGAATTGAGGGTGGCTTCCTGTTGAAGGCTCCGACGGCACTTTCCGACGAACGCCTCGTCAAAGTCGCCGAAGAGTTCCGGGACTACATCGAGGAGCGCCTGCCCGCGGTGAAGCGCGTCCCCGAGCCTTCGGGCTTCGCCCGCGCGCGTCCGAAGGACGAGGAGGTCGAGGACCTTCCCGTGCCGAGCGACGCGGCTCCCGCCCCTGAGCCCGACGTGCTCGAGGACGTGGACGACGACAACGCCAACGTCGGACTCGGCGACGCGCCCGGGGAAAACGTGATCGTGCTCAACGGCGTGCGCGTGCCCTGGGTGATGAAGTTCAACACCCGGCGCAGGCGGCTCTCGATCTTCATGACGCCGACGGGCGTCGAAGTCCGCGCGCCCTTGAGCGCGGCGCGTTCCAGCGCTGAGGACTTCCTGCGCGAGAGCGCGGATTGGGTGCTCGCGAGGCTCCCGGAGAAGCCCCTGAAGCCGCTCGCATTCCGCGACGGCGCGCTGATTCCCTTCCGGGGCGGGCGAGCCGTGCTGCGGCTCGGGAAGACCGACGATCTCGTCGTGCCCGTGGGCGACGCGGTCGAGCTCTGGCTCTCGGCGCCCGTCGGGGCGCCGGAGGCGCAGGTGCGACGGCGGCTCGAGGCGCTTCTCAGGACCGCGGCCCGGCGCGTGATCAACGACTGCTGGATGCGGGTGATGCCCCGCGCGGTGCGGCTACCGAAGACCTGGGAGCTCTCGGGCGCCCGGCGCCGCTGGGGCTCGTGCTCGTCGAAGGACGTGATCCGCCTCTCCTGGCGCCTCATTGCGCTCACGGACGAGGAGATCGAGTATGTCGTTGCGCATGAGCTCGCGCACCTCGTGGAGTTCAACCACTCTGCGCGCTTCTGGCGCGAGGTCGAGCGGATCCTCCCCGACTGGCGCCGCCGCCATGAGCGCGTGAAGGGCCGCACCCGCGGAGAAGTTCTGGACGACGTCTGACGGAAGCGTCCCGCCCGAAGAGAAAGGGGCGCACCGGCTCGACGGCCGTACGCCCCTTCGCGCAGTCCGCGCCCGCTCCGGGCGGGCTCAGCCGGCGGCGCTGCGGCGCGCCGCCGCGCCGTTCGCAAGCGCGACGAAGTCCGCGACCGTGAGCGTCTCCGCGCGCGCCGTGGGGGAGATGCCGAGGGCGCTGATGCCTTCGGCGTCGAGGAAGTCGGCGACGGCGTTTCTCAGCGTTTTCCGGCGCTGCTGGAAGGCGGCGGCGACGAGCGCACCGAAGACCTCGCCGTCGACGGGCAGAAGTTCCGACTCGGCCTTGGGCACCATGCGCACGATCGAGGAGGTGACCTTCGGCGCGGGCGTGAAGGCGCCGGGCGGCACGTCGAAGAGCTTGTGCATCACGTAGCGGTACTGCAGCATCACCGAGAGGCGCCCGTAGGTCTTCGAGCCGGGCTGTGCGGTCATGCGGTCCACCACCTCCTTCTGCAGCATGAAGTGCTGGTCGATCACGCGCCCCGCGGCCGGAAGCAGCGCGAAGAGGAGCGGCGAGGAGATGTTGTAGGGGAGGTTGCCGAAGACGCGCAGCCGCCGGCCCTCGAGCACGGTGCGCCAGTCGAGCGTGAGGGCGTCCGCCTCGATCAGGTCGAGCTCGCCCGGCTGGAACTGTCCGCGCAGAAAGGCCGCGAGGTCGCGGTCGATCTCGACGGCGGTTTCGTGCCCGGCGAGGTTCACCACCTCGCGGGTGAGGGCCGCCTGACCCGGGCCGATCTCAATCAATTCGTCGCCCGGCTTCGGGTCGATCGCGCGGGCGATCCGCTCGATCCAGTGGCGGTCGTGGAGGAAGTTCTGTCCGAAGCGTTTGCGGGCGTGGTGCCCTTCAAGCCATTCTTGCGTCACGGTTCTTCTGGAGGGTGTGGGCGAGTTCAAGGGCCGCAGCCATGCTGCGGGCGTCGGCGACGCCGCGGCCGGCGATGTCGAGCGCCGTGCCGTGGTCGGCCGAGGTGCGCACGTAGGGCAGGCCGAGCGTGACGTTGACGCCTTCGGCGAAGCCCACGTGCTTCAAAACGGGAAGTCCCTGATCATGGTACATGCAGAGGACGGCGTCCCACCGCTCCATCTTGCCCGGAACGAAGATGGTGTCGGCCGGAAGCGGCCCGACGAGGGTGGAGTCAGAGTCGGCCATGCGCGCGAGCACGGGCTCGATCACCTCGATCTCCTCGCGGCCCATGTGGCCGTTTTCGCCCGCGTGTGGATTGAGGCCGGCGACGGCGATCACGGGGTGGTCGATGCCGTAGCCCTCGACGAGACCCCGGCGCAGGATCGTGATCACCTCGGTGAGCGACTCCTGAGTCACCGCATCGGGCACTTCGCGCAGCGGCAGGTGCGTCGTGGCGAGCGCCACCTTGAGGGCGTCGCACTTCGGAGACGAGACGAGCATCATCACGACGCGTCCGACGCCCGCGGCTTCGGCAAAGAACTCCGTGTGGCCGGTGAAGCGGTAGCCCCCTTCGATGAGGATGCTCTTCTGCACTGGTGCGGTGGCGACCGCTCCCGCCTCGCCCGCGGTGACGAGGCGGTGCGCTTCTGCGAGCGTCTCGATCACGTAGGGGGCGTTCGCGCGCGAAAGCCGCCCCGGCACGGACAGTTCGCGCAGCGGCACGTGGTGGATGCGGACGTTGCCGGGGAGTTCGGGCGCGAGGCCGAGGCGGCGCGCCGTCTCAAGGAGCATCCCGCGGTCGCCGATCAGGAGAACGGGTTCGGTCGTGCTCCAGGCGGCGCGTACGGACACTTCCGGGCCGATGCCGGCGGGTTCTCCCGTCGTGACGGCGATGGGTTTGCGGTTGGTCAAGGTGGACCCCCTTCAAATAAACCTAAGTTCCCGGGGTGAAGTTGAGACTACGGACGTGATGCCCGGCGAGCATAAT
>CAJKCQ010000023.1 GCA_905198475.1 uncultured Sutterella sp.
AGGCTAGTCAATAAAGGCTCTTTCAAGCCTCTGCCTTTAGGCAGGGGTTATTGACTTGGTGGTTTGGATTCGGTTCCTGAGGCGCCGCGGGTCTCGTCCGGAAGAGCCCGAAGGGAGGGTCGAGGCCGTGGGCGCCCGGTGCTACGAAGAGGGTGAGGATAGCCCAAAAGGGCGTCGGCCGCGGGCCGTGGGCGGGCAGGAGAGGCGCCCTGTTGTTAACATCTCGGAACGCAATTCCTTCCGAGGCGCCTCGCGGCGCCGTGTAAGGTTTGAAGCATCGAATCCGTCCGTCCGGCGCCTTGAGGGGCCCTCTGGGGTGGCGCGGCCTCGCCGGAACGCTCCGCAATGGAGCGCGGCGTTCGCCGGGCCCGCCCGCCCCGAAGGCGCCGGTATTGTCGTTTGAGGAACCGATGCGATTTCTGAAGAATGTTCTGTTCGCCGCGGCCGCCGCCGCGGCGGCCGCGGGGGCCGCAGGCGCCGCCGCGGATGAGGAGAAGACGAAGATGAATGAACTGCCGACGCCCTGCGTCACGGTGGAGGGCATCACGGAGTACCGCCTTCCGAACGGCCTGAAGGTCGTTCTCTATCCGGACGCCGCCAAGCCCACGGCGACGGTCAACATGACCTACCTCGTGGGGTCGCGCCAGGAGAACTACGGCGAGACGGGCATGGCGCACCTGCTCGAGCACCTGATGTTCAAGGGCTCGAAGAACTATCCCAACCCGACCGCGGAGTTCACGCGCCGGGGCTTCCGCATGAACGGTTCGACCTGGCTCGACCGCACGAACTACTTCGTGAGCTTCACGGCTACGGACGACAACATGAAGTGGGCGCTCGGCTGGCAGGCCGACGCGATGGTGAACTCCTTCATCGCGCAGAAGGACCTCGACACCGAAATGACGGTGGTGAGGAACGAGTACGAGATGGGCGAGAACAAGCCCCTCTCCGTGATGATGAAGCGCATGCAGAGCGTGATGTTCGACTGGCAGAGCTACGGGCGCTCCACGATCGGCGCACGCAGCGACATCGAGAACGTCGAAATCGCGAACCTCCAGGCCTTCTACCACCGCTACTACCAGCCCGACAACGCGGTGCTCACCGTGTCGGGCAAGTTCGACGAGAAGAAGGTCCTCGGCTGGATCGCCGAGAGCTTCGGGCCGATCCCGAAGCCCACGCGCACGCTCCCGAAGGAGTGGACCGTCGAGCCCACGGCCGACGGCGAGCGCGAATTCTTCATCCGCCGCAAGGGCGAGGCGCAGTTGGTGGCGGTGGGCTACCGCATCCCGTCGGCGCTCTCGGACGACTACGAACCCACAGCCATGGCCGCGGACATCCTCGCCGACGCTCCGACCGGGCGCCTCTACAAGGCCCTCGTCGAGACGGGCATGGCGAGCCAGGTCTTCGGGTGGCCGATCGCCGCGCAGAAGCCCGGCTTCGTGATGTTCGGCGCCCTCGTGAAGAAGGGCGACGATATCGAGGCCGTGAAGACGAAGCTCGTCGACGAAATTGAGAACGCCTTCGCGCGCTCCCCGGTGACCGCTGAGGAGCTCAACCGCCAGAAGGTCGACCAGGAGACGATGTTCGAGCGCACGCTCTCCGACCCGGAGGAGTTCGGCGTGGACATCTCGGACTACATTGGTCTCGGCGACTGGCGGCTCTTCTTCGTGGATCGCGAGACCGTCAAGGCCGTGACGGCCGAGCAGGTTGACCGCGCCGCGGCGAAGTACTTCGTGCGCGACAACCGCGTGGTCGGCCTCTTCGTGCCGACCGACGACCCGAAGCGCGCCGAGATCGCCCCGGCCCCGAGCGCCGAGGAGGTGGTCTCGCGCTACACCTTCTCCGCCAAGGGCGCCGAGGTCGAAGCGTTCGACGCCTCGCAGGACAACATCGACCGCCGCACGAAGCTCGTGAACGTGAAGGGCGTCAAGATGGCGCTGCTGCCCAAGCAGACGCGCGGCGGCACCGTCGTGGTCAAGATGCGCTTCAACGTGGGCGACAACGCCTCGCTCGCGCGCAGCACGCTCCCGCTTCTCGCGAGCGCGATGATCACTCGCGGCACCAAGACGATGACGCGCGACCAGATTGAGGACGCCTTCACGGCCCTGAAGATCGAGGGCACGCCCTTCAGCTTCACGACCGACCGCGAGCACCTCGTGCCCGCGCTGAAGCTCATGGGCGAACTCTTCACCGAGTCCACCTATCCGCAGAAGGAGTTCGACACGCTTCTGCAGCAGACGATCGCGGGCTTCAAGGCGCGCTCGGACGAGCCTTCGACGAAGGGCCGCGACGCGATTTCGGCGCACTTCAACACCTATCCGAAGGGAGACGCCCGCTACCGCGAGCTCTCGACTGAAATCACCGCGGACCTCGAGAAGACCACGCTCAGCGACGTGAAGGGCTACTACGACCGCGTCTTCGGCCTCGAAAAGGGCGAGATTGCCGTCGTGGGCGACTTCGACGTCGATGAGGTCGTGAAGGCCCTTGAAGCGGACATCGTGGACCGCAAGCATGCCGTCATTCCCTTCGAGCGCGTCGTCTCCGAATACCGCCCGGTCGCACCGGCGCGCTTCGTGATCGACACGCCCGACAAGGAGAACGCGATGCTCTTCGCCCGCGTCGACCTTCCGGCGAACCTCGCCGATGCCGACATGCCGGCCCTCATCACGGCCGATTGGATCATCGGCGGCTCCGACGGGCTCTCGAACCGCATCGTCAACCGTCTGCGCCAGAAGGAGGGCCTCTCCTACGGTTCGGGCTCGAGCATCACGATTCCGTCGTTCGGCAACCGCGCGAAGTGGTCCGTCGGCGCCATCGTCGCGCCGCATAACCTTGCGCAGGCCGAGAAGAGCCTCAAGGACGAGCTCGCGAAGGCCTTCCGCGACGGCATCACCGCCGAGGAGCTCGCCGAAGCGAAGAAGGGACTCATCGAGTCGCGCGCCGTCAACCGCGCGCAGGACGGCCTCGTCGCCTCCAACTGGGTGAACAACCTCGAGCGCGGCTGCACCTGGAAGTTCTCCAAGGAGACTGAAGAGGCGATCGAGAAGCTCTCCGTCGAGGACGTCAATAAGGCGCTGCGCCGCTTTTGCGATCCGACGAAGCTCACCTTCGCCCTCGCGGGCGACGTGAAGAAGGCCCGCGACGCCGGGAAGGACTTCACGAAGGAATAAGACCCCTGAGCGTCCGCCGGACGGAGGGGGCTTCCCCGTCCTTCCGGCAGCTCGTTCCACGGTCGGCCTTGACGAGGCCCGCCTTCCCGGAGACGTCTCCGCGGAGTGCGGGCCTTTTTTCATTGGTTTTGTCGTTTTGCGCGCAGGCGCGCCGCAGGGAGTGAATGGAAATGGAGCTCAAGATTGAAAAGGGCGATTGGAAGGAGATGGAGCATCCGGCCGTGCGGGTGCGCTTCATGGTCTTCGTCGCCGAACAGAAGGTCCCGAAGGAGGAGGAGATCGACGCGCTCGACCCTGTGAGCACGCACTACGTCGCGCGCGACCACAACGGCATGGTGGTCGCCTGCGGGCGCCTCACGCCCGACGGGCACGTGGGGCGCCTCGCGGTGCTGAAGCCCTATCGCGGTCGCGGCGTGGGTGCGCGTGTTCTCGAGGCGATCCTCGAGGACGCGAAGGTGTGCGGGTTGAAGGAGGTGGCCCTCAAAGCCCAGACCCATGCCCGCGGGTTCTACGAGAAGTACGGCTTCAAGGCCGAAGGCGGCGTCTTCGACGAGTGCGGCATCGCGCACATCCGCATGCGGCTCGTCTTTTGAGCCGCATGAGCGGCCTGAGGATCGTCGCCTGCGACTATCTCTTTCAGGACGTGATGAAATGTTGCCGGGGGATTTACATACGTCAAGGCAATTAGTATCATCAGGGACTGACTACATAATCCCTTGATGATCGGTGCATGAGGCACCACGCCGGTCTTTTTGCCGCAGCGAACCCCGCAGCGCGCCGCTGCGGGCGGCCTTGCGCCGCCTTTCGGTGCCTCCCGCCGGACTTCGCCGGCAGGCGCCGCGTGTGCGTTGTCCGAAAGACATTCGAGAGAGAGAATCATTTGCGGCGTGATGCACGACGCCCCCGCCGCCCACTCGGAGGGCGGTCGTTCGTGGAGTCCGGCGCCGGTCGCAGAGGGAAGGTTCAAGAGAAGAAAATGGCTAAATCACCGCTCAACTACGAAGGCTACTGGCGGCAGCTCGCCTCCAACACCCGCGTCGAGGCGGGCTCGCAGCTCGTGCTCACGGCCGTGCTCCTCACGCAGATCCGCAACGGCGGCGAGCGCTCGCTCACCGTGAACGGCACGGAGTCCTTCCGCCGCCTCACCGTCAAGACCTGCCCCTGGCTCGCCGACCTCCCCTGGAGCCTCTCGGTGCCGCAGGAAAAGATTGAGATCCACATGTCGCTCGAGGCGTCGACGAACCCGAAGATGCTTCTGGGCGGCTTTCTGCGCGTCTATGCGCGCGACTTCCTGAGGAAGTCCGCCATCCGCGCGGAGCTCGTCGAGTCCGTCGCGCCCTGGCTCACCGAGGGCGAGCCCGACGATGTCTTCTGGGTGGTGGGCGAGGACCGCGCGTTCGTCGCTGCGGCCCGCTGGGCGCTCTCGCGCGGCCGGGGGCGCTTTGCGACGCCCTCCACGAAGCTCGCGCTCATCTTCGAGTCGCTCAAGGCCTTCGACCTCGACGTCGAGACGGAGATCATCCGCGGCGGCGACCTGCGCCTCGGGCGCTTCAATGCGCCGGTGATCACCGTCCCCGAACCCAACACCGACTCGGGGCGCGCCCCGATCGGGCGCTTCCAGTTGGATGAACTCTCCTACGCCGAAGCGGCGCTCGACAACACGCACCGCATCGTCGCGATCGTCTCGGGCGGGTCGCTCTTCCGCACGCAGGGCGAGGACCTCGAATTGAAAGCGATCTACCTCCATTCTCGCCGCCTCGCGCGCGTCGCCGCCTTCCCGTCGGCTGCGGGCGTCGAGTCCGGCATCGAGACGATCGGGCTCCTCTTCTGCGACGTCACCGGCAAGCCCCTGACCGACGTCGAGCTCATCGACTTCCCGCGCCTGCAGTTCTCGCGCCGCCCCTGGCCCGTGAAGCTCCGCACGGCCTTCACCGATACGCTCCTCACCGGGCGCTCCGGCGGCGAAGGCATCGAGGCGGTCTCGGCCCATGCGGCCGCGCTCCTCGAGGAGAAGTGCATCTTCACGGTCGGCAGCCGCATCGAAACGCAGGGCGACCGCGAGATCGACGAGCTCCTCTCCCGGCGCGGCGCACGGCCCCTGACGGCCTTCGTCGAGGTGATCCGCTGCCATGCACTCGGCACCGCCGTTGACGGCGGCGACGGCTCGATGCGCGAGGCGACGCCGAACGACATCACCGAGTGCGGGTTCCTGCGCCGCCCGAAGAAGTCGATCCAGCCCGACTTCGAGGACA
The DNA here is from genome assembly GCA_905198475.1 of uncultured Sutterella sp. GTDB lineage: Bacteria > Pseudomonadota > Gammaproteobacteria > Burkholderiales > Burkholderiaceae_F > Sutterella. Next base: position 5,420 of record CAJKCQ010000023.1, read on the forward strand.
AGGTCCAGGTGCGCCGCATGCAGAAGCAGAGCCTCTGCCCGGGCGACATTCTGCTCACGCAGCGCGGGCGCGTGGGCTCCCTCGCCCTCGTCGAGGACATCCCCGCGGGCGAGATCTGGATGGCGGGCCAGCTCTTCGTGATCCTGCGCCTGCGCACCGAAAGCCCGGTGCACTCCGCGAAGTACCTGCTGCGCTACCTCCAGTGCCGTCCGGTGCAGGAGCGTCTGCAGCGCATTTCTTCGAACACTGCCGTGCCGCAGATCCGCGCCGAGGACCTCGAGAACCTGCTCGTGCCGCTTCCCGACCCCGAGCTCGGCGTCCGCCCGGCCGAAGAGAGCTACAACCGCGCCCGCGAGCTCTCCGACAAGATCGAGAAGATGCGCGAGGAGATCATCCGCACGGCCGAATCGATGGAGTTCTGATCCCGGTCTTCGCCGGCTCTGATCCGCCGCTTCCGCCCTGAAGCGTGAACGCCCGGTTTTCCAACGAGGAGGCCGGGCGTTTTGTCGTCCGCACAGGCCCTCGGCATGCCCGGCCCGGAGGCGCCGGCGCACCCGCGGCGGGCGCGCTCACCCCGGAGCGGTGCATCGAAATAGAGAATTGTGATCGACAGTATTTTTCGATAGTGGAGAGCTAATGCAACGCATCAACCCGCAGAGAGAATTCCGGCTAAGAAAGTCCGGCATTCCCGCCGAGATCTAGGCGCTTCTGTCTAAAAATCGGGGTTAACCCCAGAAGGCGAAAACGAAGAACCCGCAGGTACTCTTTTTGAACGCGCCGCCTTCCGAAAATCACCCCCGGGGCGGACCGGCCGGCGTCCTCGAGAGAGTCGCCGCGCGCGGAGGTCACGCCTCATCCGGGAGGGCGCGAATGATCATTCCCCCAGCAACGCTTCATGGGAGAAGGAGAAGAAACACCATGCGAAGCGCACCTCTCAAGGACGGTGTCAACGCCGCGCCGCAGCGGGCCCTCTTGAAGGCGCTCGGTCTGTGCGACGACGAAATCGGCCGTCCGCTCATCGGCGTCGTGAGCTCGAAGAACGACATCGTTCCGGGCCACACGAACCTCGACAAGATCGTGGACGCGGTGAAGCAGGGCGTAGCCCTCGGAGGAGGCGTTCCGATAGTGTTTCCCGCGATCGCGGTCTGCGACGGCCTCGCCATGGGGCACGTCGGCATGAAGTACTCGCTCGTCTCGCGCGAACTGATCGCGGACTCGACCGAGGCGATGTCGATCGCGCACCCCTTCGACGGCCTGGTGCTCGTTGCGGCCTGCGACAAGAACGTCCCCGGTCTGCTGATGGCCGCCGCACGCCTCAACGTCCCCTCGATCGTCGTGAGCGGCGGCGCGATGCTCGCCGGGCGCTTCGAGGGCCGCAAGGTCTCCTACTCCGACATCTCGGAGGGCGTGAGCCGCTTGCGCACGGGCCGGATCACGCCCGCGCAGTTCCTTGATCTCGAGAACAACGCCTGTCCGACCTGCGGGTCCTGTTCGGGGATGTTCACCGCGAACTCGATGAACTGCCTCACCGAGGTCCTCGGCCTCGCGCTCCCCGGCAACGGCACGATCCCTGCGGTGCACTCCGCGCGCCTGCGGCTCGCGAAGGAGACGGGCCTCAGGATCATGGAGCTCGTGAAACAGGACATCAAGCCCCGCGACATCATGACCCGCGAGGCCTTTGAGAACGCGCTCGCGATCGACATGGCGCTCGGGTGCTCGACGAACTCGATGCTCCACCTCCCGGCGATCGCCCACGAGTGCGCTATCGAGCTCGACCTCTCGGTTGCCAATGAGATCAGCAGCCGCACGCCCAACCTCTGCCACCTCGCGCCCGCCGGGCACCACTACATCGAGGAGCTCGACGCCGCGGGCGGCATCCGCGCAGTGATGGCCGAAATCGCCAAGCTCGGATTCCTGCACACGGACTGCATGACCGTCACGGGCCGCACCGTGGGTGAAAACATCAAGGGCGCGCGGATCCTCGACGAGGAGATCATCCACACCGTCGAGAACCCGGTCTCGAAGGAGGGCGGCATCGCGGTCCTGAAGGGCAATCTCGCCCCCGAAGGGTCGGTCGTGAAGCGCTCGGCGGTCGCGCCCGAGATGATGCACCACAAGGGGCCCGCGCGCGTCTTCGACTGCGAGGAGGACGCCCTGAACGCCATCTACGGCGGCCGCATCAAGGCGGGCGACGTGGTCGTGATCCGCTACGAGGGGCCGCGCGGCGGCCCGGGCATGCGCGAGATGCTCAACCCCACCTCCGCGATCATGGGCTCGGGGCTCGGCGGCTCCGTCGCCCTCATCACCGACGGGCGCTTTTCGGGCGCGACCCGCGGCGCCGCAATCGGCCACGTTTCGCCCGAGGCGGCCGTGGGCGGCCCGATCGCGCTCCTCGAAGAGGGCGACATGGTTGAGATCGACATCCCCGCGAACCGCATTTCGGTGGATGTGGCCGAAGAGGAGCTCGCACGGCGCCGCGCCGCCTGGCAGCCCCGCGCGCCACGCGTCACCACGGGCTACCTCGCGCGCTACGCCCGTCAGGTGAGCTCCGGGTGCACGGGCGCGGTGCTCCGCCCGCTCTGACGCCAGAATCTCCCCTTCGCAGCCCACCGCCCTCCCGTTCCCCCTGAACGGGCGCGGCGGCGGAAGACTAAAAACGGCCGGCTGAAGAATCTCGTTCGAGATCCCGCAACCGGCCGCTTTATTGTGGGGAACTTTCGACGCCCGAGCTGCTTCACCCGAGCGGCACCGCGTCGCGCCAGGCTTCGCGGAAGAAGAGCATCACGGCTTCGAGTCCCGAATGGTTGATCTGCTGCGCGGCCGCGGTGCGCAGCACCGGCTTGGCGTGATACGCGACGCCGATTCCGGCCGCGCGCACCATCTCGAGGTCGTTCGCGCCGTCGCCGCAGCAGAGCACCTCCTTCAGGGAGCACCCGTGGAGCTGCGCGAGCACCTCGACCGCGCGGCGCTTGCCGTCGGCGTCGAGAATCCGCCCGCCCGCAGGGCCGCGCACGACGCCGGTGAGCCGGTCGTCGCGGACTTCGAGTTCGTTCGAAACGGCGCCCGTCATGCCGAGGCGCTTCGCGACGGGGCGCGTGATGGCCGTGAACCCTCCGGAGACCACGTAGCAGTCGACGCCCGCGCGCTTGGCGAACTTCATGAGCTCGGCCGCGCCGTGTGCGGGCCTGGCCGCTTCAACCGCGTGGTCGATCACGCTGAGGGGCGACCCTTTGAGGTGCGCCACGCGTCCTTCGAGGCTTTCCGTGAAGGAAAGCCGCCCCTCCATCGTCGCGCGGGTCACCTTCTCGACTTCGGCCAAGCACCCCGCGGCGCGCGCCATGTCGTCGATGCATTCGTTTTCGATCAGCGTCCCGTCCATGTCGAAGAAGAACGCACGGAAGGACTTCACGGAGAGCCCGGCGGGGAGCCGGAAGAAGTCCGCCTGGAGCCGTTCGGCCGCTTCGCGCAGGGGCTTCAGGTCCGCCGTGCGCTCGACTCCCTCGAGCCGCAGCGCGGGCTCCGAGGGGCGCAGTAGCACGCGCTCGGGATGGATTTCCGCAATGAGGTCTGCGAGGAGCTCGTGCTCGAGCTCCGCGCCGGTGATGACGATGTCGTGCATGAGGGGGACTTCTCCGGGATAGGGAAGGGAGGAAAGTCTATCAAGCCAGGTGGAGGCTGCCCGGCGGGCGTCGCCGCCGGAATGCTTCGCGGCGCGCCGGGACGCCATGAGGCGGGCGGGCCGCCCTCCGGACGAGAAAGCCGGACGAGAAAAAGCCCGCGGTTCCGGAGAACTGCGGGCTTTTCGTGAGGAAGGTCTTCAGAGCCTTCCGCTCAGCACTTCAGAGCCTGATCCCGAGCCGTGCATCCCGTGGATCGAACCCCCTCGGAGCCGGGGCGGAGAGCTGATGAATTACTTCTTCTGGGCGTCGAGCTGACGGACGTAGATGAACGCCTGCTGGCCGGCGATGCGGCCGAACGTCACGATGTCGGACTGAGCGTTGCCGCCGAGGCGGTTGCCGCCGTGAACGCCGCCGGTGACTTCACCCGCAGCGAAGAAGCCCGGGATGACCTTGCCCTTGACGTCGTAGACCTGGGTGAGCGGGTCGATCTTGATGCCGCCCATCGTGTGGTGAACGGCCGGGGTGACGGCGATCGCGTAGAACGGACCCTTGTCGAGGTCGCGCGGCATGTCGGCGCGGCCGAAGGCGTCCTTGTTGGCGGCCTTGCCCTTCTTCCAGGCTTCCATCGTGGCCTTGAGGTCGGCGGCCGGAACGTTCATCTTGCCGGCGATCTCGTCGAGCGTGGCGCCGTTGAGGCAGTAGGGCTGCTTGATGTACTTGTTCGTGGCCTTCAGCGACTTCTGCATGTCGGAGTCGAAGAAGAGGTAGGCGAGGCCGTCCTTCTGCTTGAGGATCGCGGCGGAGACGTTGTCGCGGGTCTCAAGTTCGTTGTAGAAGCGCTTGCCTTCCTTGTTGATGAGGACCGCACCATTGCCGCGGACGGCTTCGGTGATCATCTCGCCGACGTTCGGAACAACGGTCGGGTGCGTCTGGATCTGATCCATCTGGATCAGGTTGGCGCCGATCTTCTCAGCGATCTGGAGGCCGTCGCCCGTGGCGCCCGGATGGTTCGTCGTGGCGAAGCCCTTGAGGCGCGGCACGTACTTGGAAACCATGGCGTTGTTGGCGCCGAAGCCGCCGGCGGCGTCGATGACGGCCTTGGCGTGGATCGTGTAGGCGCCGTCCTTGCCCTGGACCTTGATGCCGACGACGCGGCCGGCCTTGTCCTTCAGGATCTCGGTGGCCTTGGTGTTGGTGCGGATGTCGATGTTCTGAGCCTTGGCGGACGTGTAGAGCGTGCGGACGACTTCAGGACCAACGAGGGCGCCGCCGGTCGGGCGGTGCGTACGGGCGAAGGAGGCGCCGGCCATCAGACCGACGTCGCGCAGGTCGCCGCCGTGGGCGAGCAGCCAGTCAACCGTCGAAGCGGACTTCTCGGCGAGCGTGCGGACGAGCGCCGGGTCGTTGAGCCAGTGGCCGCCCTTCATCGTGTCGAAGTACATGATTTCGACGGAGTCCTTGGAGCCCTTGGCCTTCTGCAGAGCCGTTTCCGTGGCGTTCAGACCGCCGGCGGCGCGGATCGTGTTGCCGCCGACCATGGCCATCTTTTCAACGAGGACGACCTTGGCGCCGAGTTCGTTCGCCTGAACGGCGGCGGACATGCCGGCGCCGCCGGCGCCGATCACGGCGATGTCAACGGTGAGGTCTTCAGCAGCACCGGCGGTGCCGAAGCAGGCCATCACGGCAGCGGCAACGAGAATCTTCTTCATCAATTTCACCTTTCCTTGTGAGTGTGCGGGCGTTGTCTCTGCTCGTCCGTAGAAGACGGGCGCGTACGCCTCGATGGAGATTGAAACCAAACGGCATCAAACTCGTGCAGAATGTTACCCTGAAACGTTCGCTCCGAATAGGTATTAATCCTCATCAGTACCTTTGAAAGGGTATCTACGATCGTCTGATGTCTACAGGATTTGACTCAGTCCGAATCCTTAGCGCAAGCTTAACGATTCGACCGTAGACTTCCGGAAGGGCACGGCGTTTGCGCACGGATTTTCACCCTGAATCCGTAGGGGTTTGCCTGATGCCTCCGATTGAGTATGAAGCGATTGCGGCATCACTCGTTTTTGGGAGATCAACAATGTCGATGCTCACGCCCGAAACCTTCCGGGCGCTTCTGGAGATGGAGCAGGCCGCGGGCTCGGGGATGAGCGTCTCGGAGCTGCGCCGCGAACTCACGGCCACGTTCCCGACGGGCGCGCGCGTGCTGCGCCGCGGTTCGGACGGCTACCCCGACGCCTTTGAGGAACTCAGGGACCCGCCGCGGGCGGTCTGCGCGTTGGGCGACGCGGGGCTTCTCGAGCGGCAGTTGCGCGTCTCGATTGTGGGCTCGAGGGACGCGGCGCCCGAGCGCTGCGAGATGACGGAGCTCGTCGCGGCGAACCTCGCCGCGCGCGGGGCAGTGATCGTCTCGGGGCTCGCCGCCGGGATCGACCGCGCGGCCCACGCGGGGGCGCTTTCGGCCTGGACGAACGAAGGGCGCCCGGGCCGCACGATCGCGGTCCTCGGGACCCCGCTCTCCTTCCCGTGGCCTCCGGAAAACGCGGAGCTCTACGGCGAGATCTGCGCCTCGGGGCTCGCGCTCTCCGAAGCCCCGCAGGCCGAAGGCCGGCGCTTCGACCCCGAGGAGCGCGCGCGGAGCCTGAGGCGCCGCAACCGGCTCGTGGCGGCCCTCGGCACGGGCACCCTCGTGATGGCAGCCCGCCCGGGCTCGAGCACGCTCGTTGAAGTCGAGGCGGCGCTGGAGTTGAGACGCCCCGTCCTCATCTGGCATGAGGCGGCGCGCGCCCCGTGGGCCGAGGAGCTCCTCGCGCGGAAGCTCTGCGACGCCGACGGCCGCGAGCTCGTCGCCGTCGCCGCCGACGCGCGCGAAGTGGAGTCTCTCCTCTCGCCCTGGACGCGCGTCTGGTGGCTCTGAGCGCAGGAAAGACTTCGACCTCAACCGGAAGGGCGCGCGCGGACGGCTTCGTCCCGCGCGCCCTTCGCTTCTGCGCCCCTTTGCACGGGCGGCGCAAAAAAAGCCCGCCGGGCTTTGAAAGACCGGAGGGATACAAGAGAGAACAAGGAGAAAAGGAGAAGAGAAAAGGAGTCTTCGTCCGAGGAGGACTTAGGGCACCTTGAAGCCGAACTGGTGGCACTGGTCGCAGTAGTTTTCGCTTTCCTGGTGCATCAGGTGGCAGTTGGTGCATTCGAGCGTCTTGCCGTAATGCGGCGAAACGTGCGGGTTCACGGGCTTCACGCCATTGGTCTTTTCGACGAGCTGATCGACGTTGTGGCAACCCGTGCAGGTTTCCATCGACGGCGTCTCAGGGTTCTTCATGTCGGGACCATGGCAGGTCTCGCACTTCATGCCCATCTTGACGTGCTGTTCGGCGAGCTTTTCGCCGGCCTGGGCGCTCAGGGCGGTGCCGAGGCCGAGAGCGGCCGCGAGAAGCGCGGTGAGGAGGGTGCGGGTCATTTTCTGGGGTCTTCCGAGGAGGAGTTGTTCCGTTGGGAGGGCTCTTCAAAGAACGTTCGGCTGCGATTGAGCTGAGGAATCCAGGAGGGGCCGCGCGCAGAGGCGCTCTACGGAGCGGGAGGAAGGTTTGGATGAAGGTGGCCGGACCGTTGGAGGTCTGCGGACCGGCCTGAGCGTTCGCGCGGTGCTGCGCCGCGCGTTCCCCCGAGGTCTTCAGCATCTGCCCGGAGAGCGCCGCCTCAGGCGGGTTCTCCGGGCAGGACCTCAAAGGAGCCGGTGCATTACATCTTGGCGAACTGTTCGCCGGCGACCATGCCGAACGTGAGGGCGTCGATCACGGCGACCGTGCCGAGGCGGGAGGCGCCGTGGACGCCGCCGGTGATTTCACCGCCCGCATAGAGGCCAGGGATCGGCTGGTGCGTCTGGGCCGAGATCACCTGGGCCTGCTCGTTGATCATCACGCCGCCCATGGTGTGGTGGATCTTCGGAGCGACTTCAATGCCGTAGAACGGAGCCTTGGAGACGTCGAGGCCGTTGGAGAACTTGAGGTTGCGGTGGAATTCCGGATCCTCGCCCTTCTTGATGAACTCGTTGTAGCGGGCGACCTGTTCAAGGAACGGCTTCTTGTTGATCTTGAAGTAGTCGGCGAGCTCTTCGAGCGTGTTGAACTTCTTGACCGTGCCCATTTCGATCGGGAGCTTCACGAAGTTCGGGTTGATCGACTTGACGATGGCTTCGTCGGCGATGGCGATCGGGTAGTTTTCGTCCGTGCCGATCACCTTGAAGAGCGCATCGGACTTGATCTTGCGGCCGGCGTGCTCGTCCATGAAGCGCAGACCAGTCTTGCGGTCGACCACGACGCCGTAGTCCATGCAGGCGTGGTTCGTGAAGTTCACGGAAACGCCGAAGCCCTTTTCACGCGGGTTGCAGTACGGGAGGAACTGCAGCCAGCAGAGCTGGACGGGCTGGGCGCCGATGCCGAGGGCCTTCACCAGGACGCCGGCCGTGGCGCCGGGCTGGTTCGTGGAGTCGGTGGTCGGAACGACGCGCGGATCCTGGGCCTGACGGAAGAAGATGTCGCGCGAGAAGCCGCCGGCGGCGAGCATGACGCCGAGCTTGGCGCGCACGACCTTGGTCTTGCCGGTCTTGTTCTCGAGATCGTCGGAGGTGAGCTTCTGGTTGAAGCGGTAGCCTTCACGGTACGTGACGCCAACGACCTTGCCGTCCTCCATCACGAAGTCGTCGAACTTCGCGCGGGTCAGAACCTTGACATTCTTTTCCTGCTTGATCTTGTCGTACATCGGACGGATGTAGCCCGAGCCGGTGCCGGCCTTGATTTCGTAGGAGCGCGGAACGGAGTGGCCGGCTTCGAAGAGCATCTTGTTCGGAACGAACTCTGCGCCGCAGTCCTCGACGAACTTGATCGTGTCGTTGCAGCGGTCGGCGATCACGCCGAGGAGGTTCGTGTAGTTGAGGCCGAGGCCGTCCTTCAGGCAGTCCTGAATGAAGAGCTCCTTGCTGTCCTTGATGCCCTGGGCCTTCTGCACGGGGTTGTTCGGGCAGGCGACGTTGCCGCCGCAGATCGCGGAGTTGCCGCCGACGACGGGCATCTTCTCGAGCATCAGGACGGTCTTGCCGGCGCGTGCGGCCTTGAGGGCACAGGCCATGCCCGCGAAGCCGGAGCCGATGATCACGACGTCGTACTCACCGTCGTACTTCTTCACCTGCGAGGCGGGGATGCCGGCGTTGGCGGCGGCGCTCGCCATGAGGGTGGCGGCGAGGGCGGCGCCGGACTTGAGCAGGTTGCGGCGATCGAGATTGAGTTCAGACATTCTCAGAATCCTTTGAAGTATTGCTTCGGAGCTCCGCTGCGGGGGTTCCGTGGGAACCTCGGTTGGAAGCGCTTCGTTCCATCCGGGTGATGAAGCCATTCTGAAGACTCTCCGGAAAGCCGCGCCTAGACCTTGGTATAGGTCCGGTATAGGTGGACGCCGCCGCGCGCCGACGGCACCCCCAAAAAATGAAGAAAAAAGAATGAAGAAAAGCCCGAGGGAGCGCGGCGGAAAACGCCGCGCTCCCTCGGGCGGGAGAACGCCGGGAGGGATCCCGGGGGCGGTGCGCAGGAGAAGAGGCCGAGTCCGTCTCCGGCGGGTGCCTTAGGCCTTCTTCGCCTCCTCGCGCAGGAGGTTCAACGCAGAGCCGGCGCGGAACCAGGCGATCTGGCGTTCGTTGAGGCTGTGCGCGAGCTCGAAGTCGCTCTTCGTGCCGTCCTCGTGGAGCACCGTGGCGCGGAGGGTCCTGCCGGGGGCGAGGTCCTTGAGGCCGTGAATCGAGATGCGGTCCTTCTCGCGGATCAGGTCGTAGTCGGCCGGGTTGACGAAGGTGAGCGCGAGAAGCCCCTGCTTCTTGAGGTTCGCCTCATGAATGCGCGCGAAGCTCCGGGCGATGACCGCCTTCACGTTCATGTAGCGCGGCTGGAGCGCGGCCTGCTCGCGCGAAGACCCCTCGCCGTAGTTTTCGTCGGCGACGATCACCGAGGACTCGCCCTTCGCCTTGTAGCCCATGGCGACCTTGAAGACCGTGTCGTAGTGCTTCGTCTCCTGGCTCCAGACGTGGTCGGGCTGGTCGGGAACGAAGGCGTTCACGGCGACCGAAAGCGTCGCTTCGGCCATCTTCGGGATGTTGCCCACGTACTCGATGCGGCCCGGGCAGATGTGGTCGGTCGTGCACTTGCCCTTCACCTTCATGAGGAGCGGGAGCGCCTCGAAGTCCTTCCCGTCCCAGGCGGGCCAGGTGTCGATGTAGGCGAGGCGGTCCTGGTCCCGGCCGAGCACGATCTCCTTCACCTGGAAGGTCGGATGACGGCAGCCCGTTTCGGCCGCGGCGTAGCCCTTGAGCGGGAGCTCCGTGCCGTGGGCGGCGCGGAAGAAGAAGTCGCGTCCGTCGGGCGTCTTGATGGCGTCGGTCATCGGATTGAAGCTGAGCGACCCGGAGAAGGCATAGGCGACCGCCATGTCGGGCGAGACGAGGAAGGACTCCGTGAGCGGGTTGCGGTCGTTGCGCTTCTTGAAGTTGCGGTTGAAGGCCGCGACGATCGTGTTCTTGCGCTTCGGGTTGTCCTTGCGCGCCCACATGCCCACGCACGGACCGCAGGCGTTGGCGAGGAGCGTCACGCCCGCCTTTTCAAAGACCGCCGAGAGGCCGTCGCGGTCCATCGTGCGCTGCACGAGGTTCGAGCCCGGAGCGAGATAGAAGGGGCACTTGGGCTTCAAACCCGCGTCGAGCGCCTGCTGCACGAGGTCCGCGGCGCGGGTGATGTCTTCATAAGACGAATTCGTGCAGGAGCCGATGAGGGAGGCCTCGACCTTGTCGGAGAGGCTGCGCTCGACGACGTTGCGCTTCATTTCGGAGAGGTTCATCGCGCGGTCGGGCGAGAAGGGGCCGGAGACCTGCGGCTCGAGCTTGCAGAGGTCGAGCTCGATCACCTGGTCGTAGTACTTTTCGGGATGGGCAAAGACCTCCGGGTCGGCGCGCAGGTCGGCGGCGCACTTGTTCGCGAGCTCGACGACCTCCTTGCGGCCGGTCTTGAGGAGGTAGTCGACCACGTGCACGTCGTAGGGGAAGACCGAGCTCGTGGCGCCGAGCTCCGCACCCATGTTCGAGATCGTCGCCTTGCCCGTCGCGGAGATCGTCTCGATGCCCGGGCCGAAGTATTCGATCACGGCGTTCGTGCCGCCCTTCACCGTGAGGATGCCGAGCATCTTGAGGATGATGTCCTTCGGCGCGGACCAGTCGTGGAGCTGACCGGTGACGTGCACGCCGATCACCTTCGGAACGGGAAGCTCCCACTCCATGCCGGTCATGCAGTCGACCGCATCGGCGCCGCCCACGCCCACGGCCATGCCGCCCAAACCGGAGCCGTTCGGCGTGTGGGAGTCCGTGCCGGCGATCAGGCACCCCGGGAAGGCGTAGTTTTCAAGCGTTTCCTGATGAATGATGCCCGCGCCCGGCTCCCAGAAGTCGCAGCCGTACTTGTCGGCGACGTTGCGCAGGAAGTCGTAGACCACCTGATTGCGCTTGTTGGAGATCATCAGGTCCTTCTTCGCGCCCTCGTGAGCGAGCGTGAGGTGGTCGCAGTGAATCGAGGTGGGAAGCTTCACCTTCGGGAAGTCGACCACCATGAACTGGAGCATCGCGGTCTGCGCGAGCAGGTCCTGCATGACGAGATGGTCCGCGCGCAGGTACATGTAGTCCGTGCCGCGCTTGAAGTCGCGCATCGAGGCCGGGTCGTGAAGGTGCGCGAAGAGGATCTTTTCGGTCTGGGTGAGCGGGCGCCCGAGGGCCTTGCGGGCCGCGGCGACGCGTTCCGGATAGGCCGCGTAGAAGGCCCGGATCTCCTCGATGTGGCTGATCGGGTGCTGGAAGTACGGATCGGGCGTTCCGGCCCAGGCGCGGGCGGCCGGCGCGGCCGCGGCCGCGGCGGCGGCGGCGCCCTGAAGGAATGAGCGGCGGGAAAGAATCGGCATGATGATGTCTCCTGGTGGCTGCCGTGCTGCGGGGGGCCGGTATCGGTCCGCCCGGCACGGGGGGGGGTCTTGCGGCGGCGTGCGCGGCGGCTGGGCCGCGCTCCTGCGTCGATCTGCCGGAAAGTCTCGTCCCCGCCCCTGCCTAGGCAGGGGGGCGCCCGGGCAAGACGGCGCGCCGAAGCGCGCTCAAAAGGCTCCCCAGGGACGGCCGCGGGGCGGGATGCCGGGCGGCCCCGTGCTAGATTTCCCGTCCGGAAGGAGCGGCGCGGGCGCGCCCTCCCGCGACGTCCCCCGAGGAGAGGAGAAGATGACGACCGAAGCCCCGCTCGTGCGGATCGTGGACGACAACCGGGAGCTGCTCGACTCGCTCGCCTTCATGCTGCGCTGCGAAGGCTACGACGTCGCGGCCTATGAGAGCGCCGCGGCGTTTCTCGCCGCCGACTCGCCGAGCCGCGGCGGCTGCCTCGTGCTCGACGTGCAGATGCCCGGGCTCTCCGGCATCGAGCTCTTCAACGTTCTCGGCATGCGCGGCTACGACGTGCCGATCATCTTCCTCACGGCCCATGCCGACGTCGACATGGCCGTCTACGTGATGCGCGAGGGCGCGTGCGACTTCCACCAGAAGCCCATGAAGCCCGAGACCTTCCTCCCGGCGGTGGCCCGCGCCGTCGCCCGGGACCGCGCGAAGAAGGGCGGCATGACGGACCTGCAGGAGGAAGTCCGCCGCTGGCGCTCGCTCACCGACCGCGAGGAGGAGATCGCGCGGCTCGTGGGCGGAGGGTTCGTGAGCCGCACGATCGGCGAGCGGCTCTCGATTTCGCGCCGCACGGTGGACCACTACCGCGCGTCGGGGCTCAAAAAACTCGGGTTGAGCGAACCCGCGGACATCGCCGCCTTCTTCGAGCGCATCGACGCCTGGCGCGAAAAGAGCGCCGCGGCGGGCGTGTCCGTGCGGTGACTTCCCTCGCGCTAGCGCTTCACCGCCTCGGGGAGCATCACGCGCGCGCAGAGCCCCTGCGGGTCGAGCTGCACGAAGAGGAGCTGCCCGCCGTGGTTTTCAACGATCAGCCGCACGATGGAGAGCCCGAGGCCGAGGCCGTCGAGCTTGCTGCTTGAATGGACGCCCAAGAGCGCCGCAAAGGCCTCGTTTGAGAGCCTCGGACCGTTGTCCGATACTTCAATGACGATGCGCGGCGACTCGCCCGCGCGGTCGAGCCGGAGCCGGGCGGTCACCGCCCCGTTCGGGACGCCCGCGACGGCCTCGAGGGCGTTCTTCATGAGGTTTTCGAGTGCAAGCTCCAATTCCAGCGGGTCGCCCCAGAAGCAGACCGGAGCGTCGGGGGCTTCCGTCCGGACGGGCACCGCGGAGATCCGCGCGGCGTTTACCGTGTCGGCGGTCGTGCTGAGGAGCGCCCCGAGGTCGAGCTCCGTGCGCTCGCTCCCTGCGCCCTTGGCGTATTCACGCACCCGCCGCACGATCGCCTCGGCCGTTTCGGCCTGCCGGCGCATGATGGAGACGCCCTGTGCGACGAGGTCCTTCTCGACGGGACCGGGCCGGTCGAGAAGGCGCTCGACCCCCTGCGCGTAGCCCGTGAGGGTGGAGAGCGGTTGGCGCAGTTCGTGCGCGATCATCGAGGACATCTGTCCGACGGCGCCCGCCCGGGCGAGATCCTCCATGCGGCGCTGCGCCTCGGCGGCGCGCCTTTCGGTGCGCCGCTGCTCGTCGAGCGCCCGGCGCAGCTCCGCGGTCCGGACGTCGACCAGGTGCTGCGTGCGCCGCGCATGGAGCGCGAGGCCGAGGACGAGGACGAGGGCGAGGAGGATCCACTCGCGGTACTCGTCCCAGAAGCGCGTCCAGGTCCAGGTGCGCAGGTATTCGTAGGGCCCGCGCCGGATCGAGCGGTACATGAGGTCGGCGGACCTGAAGTCCGTGGCGATTCCCCAGCCGAGGCCGTCGGCGTCGCGCGGCTCCGAGAGGAGCGCGAGGGTCGCTTCGCGGGCGAGCGTCGCGGGCAGGTGCGGCGTGGCGAGCACGGACCAGTTCGGGTAGAGGGGGGTCGAAGAGAGACAGTGCGCCGGGTGCACGTCGTTCTTCACCGCAATGGGCTTGACGTCGGAGACGTCGACCCCAGAGCGCGCGAGCTCTTCGAGAAAGCAGGTGCGCACGATCGCGACGTCGGCGGCGTTCATCCGGAGGGCCGAGAGCTCCCGGCGCATGTCGTAGCCCGTTGAGATGCGCTCGGAGAAGAACGCATCGGGGTCTTCCCCGCGTGCGGCGATCTCCGCGAGGCCGATGTGGTAGCCCGCGAACGCGTTGGGGCCCGTGGTGACGAGCCGCCGGCCCTTCATGTCCGCAAAGGTGTTGATGTCCCCGCGGCTCTTCAACGTGATGAAGAGGCTCCCTTCGGCGTGGTTCGGGTCCGGCGCGAGGTTCGAAACCGCGGTGACGAGGTCCCGCGCGCCCTTGCGCTGCATGCGCAGGTACGTGCCCGTGGAGGCGAGGATCAGGTCGGCGTTCTCGATGTCGCTCGGGTTCCCCGAGCTCAGGTACGCCTCGAAGTTCCCCGCGGCGAAGACCTTCCTGAGCGCGGCGATCGTGCGCTCGATCAACGGGTAGTGGCTGTTCGGGTACGCAAAGGGCGAGACGGCGAGCCGCACCATCGGGCGCGACGGGTCGCTGGGGCCTTCAGGGGCCGCGAGCACGCGTCCGACGGTGAAGTCCGGCGCCTCCGAGGTCCAGGCTTCGTCCGAAAGGGGCGCGCCTGCGCACGGAAGGGGACCGGCGCAGAAGAGCGCCGCGGCAAGGGCGGAGACGATGGCGGCGGTTCGCATGGGTTGAGAACTGAGGACGGAGGGGGAATGGTCGGTGGAGGCTGGGCCACCCGTGAACGCAGATGGGCGCCGCTCGGCAAGGGGGAAAAGTCTACGCGGCGGATCTTTCGCCGCCCGCGGCCCTTCGGCCTTTTCTTGCGCATTTCCGCCCATGCCTAGGCAGGCCCTGAGGGAAGAATGCGCCTCATGCGGACTGAAGGCGCCCGGCTCCTTCCAAAAGGCGCCCGCCCTCCGGCCCCCAGACCCCCTCAGCTTACACATCAAAGGAACACCAGAATGCTCACCCGCCGTGATTGGATCAAGAAGAGCGCCGCGGCCTGCGCCGCCCTCGGCGTCGCAGCCGCACACGAGGCGCAGGCGGCCGCCCCCGCCGCCCCCGCGAAGAAACCCGCCGCGCAGCACGACTTCGACGTCGTGATTCTCGGCGCCGGCACGGGCGGTCTCATCGCCGCCGTGGAGGCCTTCGACCTCGGCCTCAAGCCCGTCGTGCTCGAGAAGATGGAGTGCCCGGCGGGCAACTCCCTCTACGCTTCGGGCGGCATCGCCGCCTGGGGGACGGCCCAGCAGAAGGCCGAAGGCCACGAGGAGACGCTCGAAGCCTTCCGCGCAGACATGATGAAGGTGTCGGAAAACCGCGCTGATCCGGCCTTGGTCGACGCCTACTGCGCGCACGTGGGCGAAGACATGGAGTGGCTGAAGAACGTCGTGGGCGTCAAGTTCGCGAAGATCGGCCGCAAGCCCTGGCCGCTTCTCTGGCGCATGCACAACGTCCAGGGCGACGGCATCACGGGCGGTGCGCGGCTCATCGCCTATCTGCTCGACGCCTGCGCGAAGCGCTCGATTCCGATTCACTACAACACCAAGGCGATGGAGCTCCTCACCGACGAGACCTTCCGCGTCTCGGGCGTGAAGGCCGTGAACGACGACGGTTGGGTTGAGTACCATGCGCGCGACGGCGTGGTCGTCGCCACGGGCGGGTTCTCGGCCAACCGCGAAATGCTCTGCCGCTACATGGGCGGCCCGCTCTCGCGCCTCGTGCTGCGCGGCTCGCCCTCGGTGACGGGCGAAAACGTGACGCTCGCCGGGGCGCTCGGCGCCAAGCTCGTGCACATGGACCAGTTCCACTGCGGCCCGATCGTGGAGGAGACGCACGCCAACCCGAACTTCGTGATCGACGCGGGGCAGGGCATCGACGTCGACGTGCGCGGGCACCGCTTCATGGACGAGGTCTACACGTACACGCAGAAGTCGCTCGCGACGGTCGAGCGCACGCCCGAGAACCTCGCCTACCACGTGATCGACAGCCACTGGCCCAAGGCCGCGGGCGCGGCGAAGAAGTTCCTCGCCATGCACACGAAGGTGCTCGTCGCCGACACGCCCGAGGAGCTCGCCCGGAAGATGGGCATCGAGCCCAAGGTGCTCCTCGACCTCTTCAAGACCTACAACGACGCGCTGAAGGCCGGAAAGCTCCGCGAGCTCAATCCTCCCTGCTCGCTCGAGTCGCCCCAGCCCCTCGACCAGGGGCCCTTCTACGCCTTCCCCTTCCAGGGCGGCATCACGGCCACCTTCGGCGGCCCGAAGATCAACGCCCGCGCGCAGATCGTCTCGAACGAGGACCGGCCCATCCGCGGCCTCTACGCCTGCGGCAACGCGGCGGGCGGCCTCTTCTACGGCAACTACATCGGCGGGAGCCAGTTGGGCGGAGCGCTCGTCTTCGGACGCATCGCCGCCCGCGAACTCGCGCGCCAGCACAAGCGCGGCTGATGAACCCCGGATGAAAAGGACCCTGAAAATGAAGAACATCAAGAACATTCTCTTCGGCGCCGCGGCGCTCGCGCTCGCCTGCGCCTGCGCACTCCCCGCCAGCGCCGCCCCGACGAACCCCGCTGCGGGCACCACGGCCGAACGGCACGTTGCCAAGAAGTTCGACTGCGCCGTCTGCCACAAGTCGGGCGACTTCGCCAAGCCCGTGAGGAAGGACGCGTGCCTCGCCTGCCACGGCTCGTACGCGAAGCTCGCCGAGCGCACGGCCAAGGACCATCCGAATCCGCACATCTCGCACTACGGCGAGCGCGACTGCGCGACCTGCCACAAGGGCCACCAGAAGAGCACGCTCACCTGCAACGAGTGCCACAAGTTCGAGCTGAAGACGCCCTGAGGACGCCGGCAGCTTCATCCCCGCCGCCGCATTCTCTCCGTCCCGGAAGAGAATGCGGCAATGCGCTGATCGAAAAGGACTTCCGCACGCCGGTGCGATCCGCTCAAAGTGACCGGATCCGAAGTGCTTTTCGAGCAGCCGCATGCATTGGTCTCTCCTCGACTCGACGGCGGTCATCCTCCTCACGCTCCATGCGCTCCTGAAGGGCATGGAGACGCGCCTCGTCCTCCTCTCCTCCGGCTGTTCGCTCGCCCTCATCGCGGGCGAGCCGCTCGCGGCCTTCCGCGCCTTCGACCGGTCGATGACCTTGGGGGGCCTCATCATCGGCATCTGCACGGCGATGGGCTGCGAGCGGCATTTTGCGGACCTCCTCATCCGCCCGCTTGCCGGAACGGGCGTGTTCCTTCTCCCCGCGCGCTCGCCGTATGGTCCTCGGTGCTCCGGGAGACGAACGGCCGCAGGGTCTGAGCCCGGCGCGCCCGTTCTCTCTCTTCTCCCTCCGGTCCGCCTTTTGATCTAGGCCCACGGTACGTAGTGGTCGTCCGGAGGAAGAATTCGGGTCAGGCGGCGGGGACCAAGCGTTCTCCTCGAAGAAGACCCCGCCGTCGGCATGACCCCCGCCGCAGGAGCGCCGGAGCGCCTCCATCCAGGGAGGCGCCCGCAGCGCTCCTCCCGCGGCCACAAAGAAGAAAAGAGAGAACACTATGTCTGAGAACAAGTTCGGCGTCTCCCGCCGCACCCTGCTGAAGACCGCGGCCGCCGCCGGCGCCGCCGCGTCGGTCCCCGGCTTCGCCTCCGCCGCCCTCCCGAAGGACGGCGCCGCAGTCTCCGACACGTCGAAGATCCGCAACTTCGACATGATCGAAGCGTTCTACCGGTCCTATCCGGAAAAAATCGCCGCGGTGCGCGCCAAGATGGGCCGTCCGCTCACCCTCGCCGAGAAGGTGATCTTCACGCACCTCTACCATCCGGAAAGCCTGCGTGAATTCAAGCGCGGCGCGGACTACATCGAGCTCCGTCCGGACCGCGCCGGCACGCACGACATCGGCGGTCCGATGGCGATCATCCAGTTCCTCTCCTCGGGCAAGGAGCGCATTGCGCTCCCGGCCGCGCTCGTCTGCGACCACCTCGTGATGGCCAACGCCGGCGCCATCCCCGACCTCAAGGTGGCCGACAAGGGCAACTTCGAGACCTACGACTTCCTCGCCCGCGCCGCCAAGCGCTACGGCTTCGACTTCTGGCCCGCCGGTTCGGGCATCTGCCACCAGGTCTTCCTCGAGAACTACGACTTCCCGGGCGGCATGATGCTCGTCACGGACTCGCACACCCCGACGGCTGGCGGCATGGGCATGCTCGCGATCGGCGTGGGCGGCGCGGACTTGGTCGACGGCCTGATGGGAATGGAGTGGGAGCTCAAGATGCCCAAGCTCATCGGCGTCAAGCTCACCGGTGAACTCAAGGGCTGGAGCTCGCCGAAGGACGTGATCCTCAAGCTCGCCGGCATCCTCACCACGAAGGGCGGCACGAACAGCATCGTCGAATTCTTCGGCGACGGCACGAAGGCCCTTTCGGCTACCGGCAAGGCGACGATCTGCAACATGGGCGCCGAGACGGGCGCCACGACGTCGATCTTCCCCTTCGACGACTCGATGGTGCGCTACCTCAACGCCACGGGCCGCCAGGCCGTCTCCAACCTCGCCAAGACGGTCGCCGCCGACCTGCAGGCCGACCCGGAGGTTTTGGCCAACCCCGCGAAGTACTTCGACCGCGTGATCGAGATCGACCTCTCGACGCTCGAGCCGCACATCAACGGCCCCTTCTCGCCCGACGCCGCGATGCCGATCTCCACGGTCGCCGCCAAGGCGAAGGAGAAGGGCTTCCCGCAGAAGATCGAGGTGGCGCTCATCGGCTCGTGCACGAACTCCTCCTACGAGGACATCACGCGTGCGGCCTCCGTCGCCAAGGAGATGCTCGACAAGGGCGTCGAGGTGAAGACCCCGATCATGGTGGTCCCGGGTTCGACCCGCATCTACCAGACGCTCGAACGCGACGGGCTCCTCGACGTCTTCAAGAAGCTGAACGCCACGGTGCTCGCCACCGCCTGCGGCCCCTGCATCGGCCAGTGGCACCGCACGACGGGCGACATGACGCGCCCCAACACGATCATCGAGTCGTTCAACCGCAACTTCGCCGGTCGCAACGACGGCTCGACGAAGACCAACGCCTTCCTCGCTTCACCCGAGATCGTGATGGCGATGGCCGCCGAGGGCGACATCACCTTCAATCCGCTCGCGCAGGATCTGCGCTCGAAGACGGGCCTCAACGTGCGCCTCTCCGCCCCGAAGGGCGAGGAGCTCCCCGCCAAGGGCTTCGTCTCCGAAATCACCGGCTGCGTGCTGCCCACCTACGAGAAGATCTCGATGGAGGTGAGCCCCACGAACGAGCGCATCCAGCTCCTCACGCCCTTCAAGCCCTGGGACGGCAAGGACTTCGTCGAACTCCCGCTCCTCATCAAGGTGAAGGGCAAGTGCACGACCGACCACATCTCCCCGGGCGGCAAGTGGCTCCCCTACCGCGGCAACATCGACCGCATCTCCGACAACCTGCTCGAGCGCGGCATCAACGCCTTCAACGGTCAGGCGGGCAAGGTCTGGAACGTTGAGACGAAGAGCTACGACACCCCCGCGAAGGTGGCGCGCTACTACAAGAACCACGACGTCTACTCCGTGATTGTGGGCGACGACAACTACGGCGAAGGTTCTTCGCGCGAACACGCCGCCATGGAGCCGCGCTACCTCGACGTCTCGGTCGTGATCGCCAAGAGCCTCGCCCGCATCCACGAGTCCAACCTCAAGAAGCAGGGCATCCTCGCGCTCACGTTCGTGAACCCGGCCGACTACGACAAGATCCGCGAAAAGGACCGCATCTCGGTTCTCGGTCTGAAGGACATCGCTCCGGGCAAGACCGTCAAGGTGGAGCTCACGCACGAAGACGGCTCGAAGGAGTCCTTCGAGTGCGGCCACTCCTACAACGCCAAGCAGCTCGCCTGGTGGCGCGCCGGTTCGGCCCTCAACTGGGTCGTCGCCGAAGAGAAGGCCGCCAAGTCGGGCACCAAGAAGGCCTGATGTCCCCAGGCCCAAGGCCCGGGACGAGGGGAGCGGAGGCCGGCCGGGGCCGGCCTCCGCCCCTCCCGCAGAGTGGGAGCCGTCGTCCGGAAGCGGGCGCCGGCTCCTTTTTTGTGCGCAACCTTAAGCGCATCTGAAGGGAGTTTGATCCAGCGCAGAACTACGTAGTGGTCCGCATGAGCGAAAATATCGGCCGTGGACGCAGGACGACCCCAAGAAGCGTCTCGCGCGGATTCTCTCCCGGAATCCATCGGCCCCTCCCTTTCCCGCGGGCCCGCAGAGACGACGCATCATGACGACGCCTGCTGCGTTCCGATCTTGCAAGCTGAAAAAAAAAAGGAGCCCGCATCGGTTCGACTCCCAACTACTCAGGGGCCGGCGCGGGACAATTAGGAGATACAAGAATGTCCAACACGGATATGAGCCGTCGCGGTCTGCTGAAGACCTCCTTCTTCGGCGCCGCCGCCGCCGGCGTGGCCGGCATTTCGACGGCCGCTGAGGCCAAGGCGAAGACCCAGAAGGCCGCCGAGTACGACGTGATCGTCGCCGGCGCCGGCCCCGCGGGCCTGATCACCGCCATCACCGCGCACGATCTCGGCGCCAAGGTGGTGCTCTTTGAAAAGCGCGACCGTCCCGACGGCAACGCCATCTTCGCTCTCGGCTCGGTCTGCGGCTGGGGCACGCGCCATCAGAAGGAGCAGGGCATCACCGACACGGCGGAAGACTTCTACGCCATGATGATGGACATCTCCAAGCAGATGGGCGACAAGGCGCTCAACCGCTGCTACACGGACAACATCTCCGAAGGCATCGACTGGCTTGAGAGCGAAATCGGCGTGAAGTTCGGCAAGATCAAGCCGATGCCGTATCCGCGTCTCGGCCGCACCTGCCGCGTGCTCGGCCAGGGCATCACGGGCGGCGCCCGCCTGGTGCAGGACCTCCTCGCCGCCGCCAAGAAGCGCGGCATCGAGATCAAGTACGAGCACAAGGTGATCGAGCTGCTCCACGACGACCACTTCCGCGTCACGGGCTGCGTCACGCTCTCCGACGAAGGCCGCAAGGAATGGCTCGCCAAGGGCGGCGTCTGCCTCACGACCGGTGGCTTCTCCGCCAACCCCGAGATGGTCGACCGCTACATCGGCGGCTGGGCCACCCGCATGGTGCTGCGCGGCTCGAAGTCCACGACCGGCGAGAACATCTCCCTCTCG
Organism: uncultured Sutterella sp.; assembly: GCA_905198475.1. Classification (GTDB taxonomy): domain Bacteria; phylum Pseudomonadota; class Gammaproteobacteria; order Burkholderiales; family Burkholderiaceae_F; genus Sutterella. Next base: position 26,343 of record CAJKCQ010000023.1, read on the forward strand.
CTGCCGCTCTACGCGAAGTTCGTGAACATGGACCAGTTCCACTGCGGCCCGATCATCGGCCTCACCCACGTCAATCCCGCCGACGTGCTCAACTCCGGCTACGGCGTGCAGGTGAACACCCAGGGCAAGCGCTTCATGGACGAGAACAACACCTACGTGGTGAAGGCCCGTACGACCGCGCTCATGACCCCGGACAACACCGCCTGGGTGATCGTCGACAAGAACTGCCCGGTGCTCGACAAGGTGATCGCCAAGTTCGACCGCCTCCACAGCCCGTACGGCAAGGCCGACACGCTCGAAGAGCTCTGCAAGCAGGTCAACCTCCCCGCGAAGAACGTTCTGAAGGAGGTGAAGGCCTACAACGACGCCCTCGCCGCCGGCAAGCTCGAGGACATGACCCCGCCCAACACCTACAAGAAGCCTCATCCCGTCGCCGAGGCTCCGTTCTACGCCGTTCCCTTCCAGGGCGGCATGACGGCCACCTTCGGCGGTCCGCTCATCAACGTCAAGGCTGAGATCCAGAACCTCGACGGCAACAGCATCCCGGGCCTCTACGCCGCGGGCAACGCTGCGGGCGGCATCTTCTGCTTCAACTACGCCGGCGGCGCCCAGCTCGGCGCGGCCACCGTGTTCGGCCGCATCGCTGCGCGCGAAATGGCCGCCCGCGCCAAGGCGAAGAAGAACTAATCGAACGGGAGTGATTGTAAAAATGACCAAGAAGACCCTTATCGCGCTCGCCGCTGCGTTCTGCTTCGGCTCTGCGTTCACCTCGGCCGCCTTCGCGGGCGACTTTACCGCCGACTTCCACCTCGCGCACGGTCAGAAGTGCGAGACCTGCCACAAGACCGCTCCGGTCCAGGGCACGAAGGTGAAGAAGGACGTCTGCAAGCAGTGCCACAGCTATGAGAAGCTCGCGCAGGCCACCGCCAAGGTCGAGCCGAATCCGCACCACTCGCACCTCGGCGACGTGAACTGCACCGAATGCCACAAGGGGCACCAGAAGTCCGAGCTGATGTGCGACCAGTGCCATCAGTTCAAGCTCAAGGTTCCTCACAGCTAGTGGCCCTTTCTGGCGCGGATCTGAGCCGGGTTGGGGCCGGATTCGCGAGGGAAGCCCTTCGGCTCTCCTAGAGAAATAGCCTCTGCAGGGAAACGGCGCGGGATCTGGATGGATGCCGCGCCGTTTTTTTGGAGGTTTCGTGCATACATGTGGGTAGGCGTCGCCTCGATGTGGGGCTGACCCTCCTGATGCAGAAGGAATTTGCGCATCCTATGCCCTGCGGACGAATCCCGCAACGTTGATTTCTCTGAGCTTATCCAGTCCTCGAATTTGGATTACGTCGTTGTGCGGTAGTCCGAGGCTGCCTCGGGTCAAGGCCCGGAACCATTTAATGGAGGGGGCCCGACGCGCAGCGTCGGGGAGGAGGCCGTTCATTGGCGGAGCGGCCTTGACGCGTCCTCACAAGGAACAGCCTTGGGCTTGGGAGGAGAAGTCATGGGCGCGTCAGCGCCCTTGGCTGATCCTTCCGAGCCTCACGGCGGCGAGTGCGGGAGGGTTTCAGGAAGGGCGGAGCCCTCCCTGAGGACGGCCTCACGAAACTGCTCGAACCTGAGGATTCCTTTTGAGCATCGAGAGGGCAGAGATGGCAAGAAGCGCTCAGGACATTTGAAACGGTATTTCATCAGGACTACCCACAACTATGCCTGAAGAGCCCTTTTTTCGAGGGTGCAAAGCTTTGGGGGACTTACGAATGTCCTTTGACCCGGCGATGAGTCCACGCTTCACGGTTGCAGGCCGTCGTCAGTCGGGGCGAGGCTCGGAGGGCTCTCATCATGCAAAAAGGCCCCGGATTCTCATCCGGAGCCTTGATGGCCGCTTGTTCCTTTCGTCGGGTTCTTCCGCTCCGAGGGGCGCCTCCACGAAGAAGTGTGAAGTGAGCCAGGGAGACGCTGCGGGGGAGCGGGAAGATTGACGGCAGGTGCGGCGTGTGGGTTAGTGGCGGACCGTCTGCGGAGCGGATTCGGCCTTGGCGGCGCGCTCAACCCGATCGAAGAAGGATTCCTTCTCGCCCTCTTCGTGCCAGCCCTGGAAGACCGTCGCGACGGCCGGACCGGCGACGTTGTGCCAGAGGGCGGCCAGGGCCGAGGGAAGCGCAGCCATCGGGGAGGCGGCGAAGTGCACGCCGGCGAGGGCGGCGCCGAGGGCCGAGTTCTGCATGCCGACTTCGAAGCACAGGCACTTGCACTTGGCGAGGTCCATGCCCGTCGAGCGGCCGACTAAGAAGCCGAACGCCATGCCGACCGCGTTCTGGATGAAGACGGCGGCGAAGACGAGGAGACCGACCGAGAGGATCTGGTTGCGAGTCGCGGCGACCACGGCCGCAGCGATCACCACGATGGCGCCGACGGAGACGATCGGGAGGGCTGCAACCGCGGCTTCGATGCGCTTGTCGCCGAGAACCTTGTGGACCACAAGGCCGAGGGCGATCGGCAGCAGGATGATCTGGATGATCGAGAGGAACATCGAGGTCGGATCAACGTGTAGCCACTGGTTGGCGAAGACGTACATCAGGCCGGGCGTCATCACGGGCGCAAGAAGCGTCGTGCAGGACGTGACCGTGACCGAGAGGGCGACGTCGCCGCGGGCGAGGAACGTCACGACGTTCGAAGCCGTGCCGCCGGGAGCGCAGCCGAGGAGCATCATGCCCACGGCGAGATCGGGCGGCAGATCAAGCAGCTCGCAGAGCGCGTAGGCCGAGAGCGGCATGATCGTGTACTGGGCGACGACGCCGACGAAGACGTCGCGGGGACGGCGGAAGATCTCCCGGAAGTCCGCGGCCGAGAGCGTGAGGCCCATGCCGAACATCACGACGCCGAGGAGGTAGGGGATGTAGGGACCAACCTGTTTGAATTCCGCAGGGAAAATGAACCCGAGTATCCCAAACACGACGACCCACAGGGCGAAGGTCTTGTTGACGAACTGGCTCACTTTCACTAGGTACTTCATTTCTTCAAACAGGCGAATGCGTTATTGGCGCATTGCCTCCCAAAAAGCTGTAAAGCTGAAGAGAGATTTCATGGTCTTTCAGGCCTTGATTTCGGCCGCCCACAAAAGTTGTTCGAAGCGGAGGAAAATCCGCCGCCTCTGACGCGGACCGCCGGGAATGCGCATCCCTTTGAGTCCGGACGACCCGGGGAAGGGTTTTCCGCGGGGCGTTTGATCAATTTACAGAAGGAAACGGGCTTTTTGAGTGCGTGCGGGTTTCGAAACGGGGCGAAGATGTGCACTTCATGATCATCTCCAACCGCATTGGGAGATGACTCCTAAGGGAATCCGCTTGGTACTAGGGCGTTTGCCCTACGGGCGCAAGAGGCCTCGGGCGGGCGGAACGGCCTCGAAGGCGGCGTGCGGGCGAGGAGACCCGCAGCGGAGCGCGACCCCAGGGCGCTCCGGGCGCCAAGCGGTGCCCCTCCGAAACGGGCGCGGAGCTACTCCACCGACTCGATCTGCAGGGTGTAGCCCTCGATGGCGTTTTCGATCGTGATCATCCGGCGCCCGTTCGAGGTCGAAGAGACCGCGCGCAGAAGCGGGACATTCCCGCGCAGAAGCGTGCGGATCTCGAACGCGGGCTGGGTAGAAAGTGCGAGCTGGCAGTCGGCCGGGAGGCTCCGTCCGACGCTCTCGGCGGGCCAGAGCGTGAAGGCGAGGTCGCGCAGAAAGCGCTCCGCCGAAACATGGTCGTCCAGGCGCGGGCTTCTCGACTCGCGGATCTCGGCGCCGTTCCAGAAAAGCGTCCAGACGTTGAGGCCCATGGCGGTGAGGGCCGCGCGCACGCCCGCGGGGTCCGTGAGGACGAGGGCGCGCAGGGTCGGAATCGAGCGCGGAGCGCCCGACGCGAGCGCCTTTTCGTGGAAGACGATGCGGATCTGCTGGTCGAGCGTAAGCCGCGGCGCGTCGGAGAGCGCCGGCATGAAGACCGGGGGCGCGGCGTCGACGGGCTTCAGGGGTTCGAGCCCGGCGGGCTTCTTCTTCGCCGGGGACTTCCTGCGCGGGGGTTCTGCCTTCTTTGGGCCGCCCGTACTCTCCTGGGCCTTCGCCCCCTCGGCAGCCGCTCCGTCAGGTCCCTCTCCGGACGGCAGGAGTGCGCAGCCCGAAAGGAAGGCGGGAAGCGTGGTGAGCGCAAGGAGGAGCGGGCGGCGGCGTATCGGCATGGAGGGTCCTTCGAGAAGTCCGCGGAACGGAGGGCCGCCGTCCGAGTGAACCGCGGCCGTTCGATCATAGAGGAGATGCCGGCGGGACGGGTGGGCGGCGAGCGGCCCCGCCTCACGGAATCCGCCGCAGGAAGCCCCTGAATTCATTCATGGGGAGGAATGCGGCGCACCCGATGAAATTGCAACAAATCCATGCTGAGGATCATGCCGTGCAGCTTGGAGAAATTTTGATCCTGTAGTC
>CAJKCQ010000024.1 GCA_905198475.1 uncultured Sutterella sp.
ACTTCGTCGATGCGGCAGAGACGTGGCGTGTTGAAGTGATGCATGGAAACCTCCCGTATACAGAAGTATACTCTGTATACGGGAGATTGTCAAGAAAAAAATAGGCCGGCTCAGATATTTACATTTGAGCTAGGCCTGGTTGATGCGTTCGCCCTGACCTGAAGGAAGGGGACTCCTGCGGCAATCCTGTTGAAGACGTCGGCCAAGGCGATGGAGTCGAAGTTCGGCGCCGCTCCGCAATATTCCTCGAAGAAATACTCAAAAAACTGACTCTCCATCGCCTTGTTGGGACATGCCAACTCGTTGCGTTTGTTTTTTGCAAACGTCAGATAGCCCATGAAAAAGAGAATGGAGAGGACGTCGCGGTCATCAAAGCGAAATGCTCCGTTCAAATTGATGGCCGACGCGAGCGCAGCACTCGGGAGTCCAACGGCGCGGTCCTCGAGCACCGCAGAGACGACCTTTCGGACGATGGCCGCGTCGCCTAGCGACAGGATGCTCCTGATTTTGTTGATGTCTGTGGCGACGGGCGGGTCGAAGAGCGTCGGCGGTTCCTCACCCGTCATCTGCAGCGCGGCGAGATAGTAGAGACACATCGAGGCGTTGTATACCGAAACGGTGCTCTGTGGACTGAAGCGGTATCCGTTGTAGTAGTCCTTCATGCGGGCAAGCGGTACATCTCCCGTCTGCGTGCCCTTCAGATCCTGCGTCTCGACGATCAGGCGCCTCACCTCCTCTTCAGTGAATCCGACGGCATCTGCGAACGCCGGGATTTGGCTGATGTTCCACTGGATGCCGAAACCCGAAGTGATGGAGTCGAGCGATACGGAAGTGACGCCCGTCATGAAGATGCGGGCGACTCTTTGTCCGGCCTGGCCTTTCAGTGCCGCATAAAACGTCTTCAAAAATCTCCGCTCGTCATTTCACGGAAAAGCGCCTTGTTGGCCGCCAGGATTTCATTAGCGAATTGATCATACTCGTCAATTATGATGTAGAGATTTTGATCAATTAAATCATCGACCAACAAAAAGAAGGCCTGCATGAGGTCTGCGGGCGTTTGATGTTTTCGCCGAAGAAATTCGTCCGCTCCCGCAACAGGATATTTTTTGAAGAAGGCGGACATGCCAAGAAGCAGCTTCCGGATGAAGCCGTCAACAACCAACGTCGAATCAATTCCGGAGAAGTCCAGTCGCAGCACGTGGAACTGTCCTTGCGAAGCGGTTCGATGCGCGTGAATGTACGTGCCTGCGAAAAGCCGGTCGAAGTCGGCCGCCGACGCCTTGTCGTAATACGCCTCAAGCATCGTCGTCAGGAATGTTTTCCCAAAGCGTCTGGGACGAAGAAGCAGAGGGAACCGGATCTCCAGCCGCTCGAGCGCTTCGATTACCTTGGTCTTGTCGACAAACGCAAGGCCGGCGTCCCGCACCGCCTGAAAAGAAGCCAATCCATAAGGAATGCGCTTGGGCAGAAACTCCGTGATTCTCCTCATTTTCAGCAAATCGGGGCCGTCCGGCCGCTTCCGTTTCCCGTTCTTTATTTTCACACACTACGACCATGATTCTCCTCCTCGTCGTCCGCTCCGACGCGCAGCAGCTCGTCGCCGCGGGTCGTGCAGCAGCGCGAGAGGTGTCCGCGGCGCATCTCCCAACCCCGAGCGAGCTTGGTGCTCGCAGGCGCGAGAACGTCTTTCCCCCAGCGGCGCACGAGCCCGTCCCACGTCTCCATCAACGCGCGGCGGCGCGGGTTCCCGGCGAGCTCCTCCTCGCTGAAGAGCGACCACTGTCGTCCGGATTCCGTCTCGAGCGCCCCTTCCGCGCCGGCTTCCGGGCGGATGTCGGCGAGGATCACGCCCGCCTTCTGGTAGGCGCATCCCTCGCGGAAGTGCCGCCGTACAAGGGCGGCGGCGATCGCGGCGAGTTCGAGCGTGTCGTTCGTGGGGCGCGGGAGCGTGAGCACCGGCTCGGCCGAATGCTGCGGGAGGTCGGGACGGAAGAAGTTCGTGTGGAAGAGAACGCCCGCCATGCCCGCCGCGCCCCGCTGCGCGCGCAACACGAGCGCCGCCTCGTTCATGTGCATGGAGACGGCGGAGATGAGGGCCTCGACGTCCTTCACGGGAGCCCCAAAGGAGCGGCTGCGGATGATCTGCGCGCGCGGCGCGGGCTTCTCTTCAAACGGAATGCAGGGCACGCCGTGAAGCTCCCGCCAGGTGCGCTCCAAAACGACGCCCCACCGGGCGCGGATGAAGGCGGGGTCCATGCGGTGGAAGTCGAGCACCGACCGGACGCCCAACTGCGCCAACGCTTCGAGCGTGCGTCCGCCGATGCCCCAGACCTCGGCCGCCGGCGTGATCGCCATCGCCTTCTCGCGGCGCGCATCACTAAGCTCGAGCCAGTTGAGGACGCCGCCGAAGACCGGCCAGTCCTTCGCGAGATGGTTGGCGAGCTTCGCGAGCGTCTTGGTGTTCGCCACGCCCACGCAGGTCGGAATCCGCTGCCAGGCGTAGATGCGCCGCTTGATCTCGCGCGCGGTTTCGGTCGGGTCGCCCGGGAGGCCCGTCAGGTCCGCAAAGTTCTCGTCGATCGAATAGCGCTCGATCCGGGGCGCCACGCCTTCGACGATCCGTGCGATCCGCGACGAGATCGAGCCGTAGAGCTCGTAGTTGGAGCTCCTCCACTCGAGCTCCCCCCGCTCGATCAAGCGCCGCAGCCCGAAGGCGGGCATCCCGCGCTTCACGCCGAGGGCCTTCGCCTCCGGAGTGAGCGCCGCGACGCATCCGTCGTTGTTTGTGAGGACGACGAGCGGCCGCCCGCGGAGTTCGGGCTGAAAGACCCGCTCGCAGGCGCAGTAGAACTTGTTGGCGTCAATGAGCGCCAGCACCTGCCCGGGATCGAGCCCGAGGCGGGCTGCGCCGGCCGCCCGGGGCCGCTTCGCGGCGGGTGCGGCCGCGCCGTCCTCTTGTGAATCGTCCTCCCGCCGCGCGGGCTTGAAGCGGTTGAGACCGCCGAGAATGCGGAGCGGCGTCTGCGGCATGACTGCGGAATGGGCGGAGGAGGGACGCCGCAAAGTCTGCGGAGAACGGCTCGGAGCTCCTCAAGAGCAGCCCCTCTGCGCGCACGTCCCGGACTTGCGGTACCAAAAGAATTTTCGACTCGTCCGAGTATAATCGGTCCGAAGCAGTTCGGGGTCCGGCATATTTCACCCGGACCGCCGAACCAAACAGAGTTTCGACCATGATCCGCAGCCATTCCCTCTCCTCCGACGGCTCCGTCGCCCGCGCCTATCGGCTTCTGCCCGACGCCGAAACGGGCCGCGTCGCCCTCGTGGACATGCGCGCCGCCTGCGGATTCCCCTCGCCCGCGGCCGACTACGAGGCCGAAGAGGTGACGCTCGACCAGCTGATGGTCCGCAATCCGCTCGCCACGATCCTCGTCGAGGCGGCGGGCGACTCCATGGTAGAGGCCGGGATCTTTGAAGGAGACCTCCTCGTCGTGGACCGCGAGGTCGAACCGAGAAGCGGGAGCATCGTGCTCGCCTGCTACGACGGCTCCTTCACGGTGAAGCGCCTGCGCCTTGATCCGAAGGGCCGCATCGAGCTCCATCCCGAGAATCCCCTCTCGGGCTGCGGCGTGCTCCGCCCGCGGCCGGGCGAGCAGTTTGAAATCGAAGGGGTCGTCACGGGGCTTGCGCGGCGCTTGTGAAGCGCCGCCGCCTCATCCGCGTTGGCGACCGCGGCGAGGCCTTCGTCGGCGAAGAATTCCGCCCTCCTTCGCAAACGGCTGTATTCAAGGGCTTGCGGAACGCGTGCGGCGCTTTTGGACGCGGTGCGGGCGGGCCGCCCTCCTTGAGGAAACAACTCCCGACAACTCCTCACGGGCGGCCTTCGGCGCGGCGGCTAGAATTTTCCTCATTCGCGGGCCGCTTGAGACCGCGGGCTCCCGCCCGCCGCTCCCGACCGGCCCCGGACCACCGCATTCGAAAGGGATTCGCCATGAAGAAGTTCCTGATTGCGCCGGCGCTCATCCTCGCCGCCGCTTCGCTCACCGCCTCGCTCCCGGCTTCGGCCGCCTCGCTCACCGAGGAGTCCTGCGCGCTCCCGCACATCAAGTCCGTTGCCGACACCGAAGGCCTCGACCGCGCCCGCGCGCTCTCCTCGGCCTGCATCAAGCGCGGCTGGCTCTCGACGAAGGAGGCCGCCGCCCGCGGCTGGGCCGACGTGAAGGAAGGTACGGGCGAGGGCTACGACGCCTCGAAGAGCGCCGTGCGCAAGGGCTGGGACAAGACCAAGGAGCTCAGCCGCGAGGGCTGGGACAAAACCAAGGAAGTGAGCCGCGAAGGGTGGAACAAGACGAAGGACCTCAGCCGTGAAGGCTGGGACAAGACCAAGGAAGGCGCTTCGGACACCTGGAAGGCCACGAAGGAAGGCGCCTCCGACATCAAGAACGCCATCAAGGAGAAGCTCTTCAACTAATCCATCCGCTTCCTTCCGACCAACGCCGCCCGGCCGCAGGCCCCTTGCGGAGCCTGTGCGTGGTTCTTGCGGACCCTTGAGAGAAGCGGCGCCGTCACCATGCATCAACCACAGGAGATAACCATGACCCATTTCACTGAACAACAGTACGTCGACGAGATGATCGCCACGCGCCGCAAGCTCCACCAGACGCCTGAAGAAGGTTGGACCGAATTCGAGACGAGCTGGCTCATCACGGAGCGCCTGCGCAGCCTCGGGCTCCGCGTCCTTCTCGGCCGCCAGGTGATCAACCCCGCCGCCGTCATGGGCCGCGACCCGAAGCTCGTCGAAGCCGCAATCGAGCGCGCGAAGGCCGACGGCGTGCCGCAGTCCTTCATCGACGAAACGGAGGGCTACACAGGCGTCGTCGCCGTGCTCGACACGGGGCGCCCCGGCCCGGTGACGGCCTTCCGCTGCGACATGGACTGCGTGCTCGTGACGGAATCGACCGATCCTTCGCACGTCCCCACCGCCTGCGGCTTCGCCTCGAAGCGCCCGGGCTTCATGCACGCCTGCGGCCACGACTCGCACAGCGCCGTGATGCTCGAGGTCGCGCGCTGGCTCGTGGACCACAAGGACGAGTTCAAGGGCACCTTCAAGCTCCTCTTCCAGCCCGCCGAAGAAGGCGTGCGCGGCGCGGGCTCGATGGCCGCCTCCGGGATCGTTGACGACGCGAAGTACCTGATCGGCGCGCACGTCGGCACCTTCGCGCACTTGGGCGAGATCGGCATCTCCGAGGGCGGATTCCTCGCTTCGACGAAGCTCGACGTCCACTTCCACGGCCGACCCTCGCACGCGGGCTCGGATCCTGAGAAGGGCCGCAGCGCGCTGATGGCCGCCTGCGCCGCCGCGATGATGATGCAGGGCATTCCGCGCTCGGGCGAAGGCGTGACCCGCATTGCGGTCGGCAGGCTCAACGCCGGCGAAGGCCGCAACGTGACGCCGGTCCACGCCGACATGCAGCTTGAGGTCCGCGGCGAAACGACCGAAGTCAACCAGTACATGGTGAAGAACGTCGAGAACATCGTCGACGGCGTCAAGCGCGCCTACGAGGTCGAGGCCGAGGTCGTGAAGGCGGGCGAGGCCGCGACCCTTCGCTTCTGCCCCGACGTCATCAACATCGTCGAAGAAGAGGCGAAGCAGGTTCCAGGCGTTCAGAAGGTCTTCCGCGTCAACAAGCCTTCTGGGTCCGAGGACTTCACGCTCCTTCTCGACCGCGTCGTGAAGCACGGCGGCGAAGGCGCCTTCTTCCTCTTCGGCTGCAACCACCACGGCCACCACCGCGCCGACTTCGAGATCCAGGACACCGAGAGCATGCCCCTTGGGTTCGGACTCTTCCGCCGCCTCGCCAAGCGCCTGAACGGCGTCTAAAAGCCTTGACCTCCCTGCGGCCTTCCGCCGCAGACGAGTCTTTGAAGGGCCGCGTCCTCCGCACGAGCGGGCGCGGCCCTTCTGCGCACCCCGTCTGATATCATGTCCCTTTCGCCGTCCCGAACCCCGAAATTAACTTCGCCGGGCGGACGGTGCTCAGACCGGCGGACGAGAGAGAAGGAATACAAGGATGGCGACGAGGCGGCAGTACGGAACGACCTGGTGGGGCGCGGCGTGGCTCAACGCAATCGAGCGCGTGGACGAGGCAAACCGCCTGCCGCGCGGCAAGACCTATGCGAACACCGGCCGCGTCGAGTCGCTCGAGCTCACCGCAAAGCCCGAAATCGTCGCGTTGGTCGCGGGCTCGGCCTATTCGCCCTATGAGATCACGATCGGCATGAAGCCCGTCTCGGCGCGCGACGCCGGGCGCCTCGCGGACGCCGTCGCCGCCGACCCCGACCTGGTGGCGGAGCTCCTCGACGGGTCGCTCCCGAGCGGCATCGCCGACATCTGCGAAGACCTCGGGATCGAGCTCTTCCCGAAGACGTGGCGCTCGATGCGCATCCACTGCACATGCCCGGACTCGGCGCGGATCTGCAAGCACGTCGCGGCGGTCTTCTACATCATGGCCGACCGCATCGACATGGATCCCTTCTTCATCTTCCGCTTTCGCGGCATCGACCTGAAGCGGGAGCTCAAGGAGCGCGGGATCGACCTCAACGCCGCCGTCACCGTGAAGCCTCTCGCGCCCGCGGCGCTCCTCGCCCGCGCGGCCGCCGACCTCAAGGTCCCCCAGCCGGACGCCCAACCCGCCGCCGACTCTGCGCAGACCATCGAAGCCGCGGCGCTCGCGGTCCTGAGAACCCTCCCCTACGCGACGCTCCCCGACCTGTCCGAAGTCCTCACGTCGCTCTACCCGCAGAAAATCCCGCTCACCTCGAACCCCGACTGCGCCGCGTACGTGAAGAAAATCCTCGCCCGCGCGGCGAAGTTCACGAGCCGCACGGTGCGCGGCGCAGCGGCCGACCGCGTGAAGCGCGAGGAAGCGGACGAAAATCCGGCTTCCGCCGCTGCGGCCGCGCAGTGGTTCACGACGGCGACGCTCGGCGCCGATGCGCCCGAGGCGCTGCGCACGGCGGCGGGCGAACTTCTCCTCACGCTCGGCGCGACGAAGGGCGGCGACCCGGTCTTCGCCCTGACGGCGGGCGCGAAGATGCCGAAGAAGCCCGCGTCGCCCGAACTCGAGACGGTACCGGTGAGTCTCGCCGCCCTCACTCGGCGCGAGGCCGAGGTGCTCCGCCCCGAAATGGAGTGCTGGCGCGAGGCGGCCTGGGCCGCGGCGGCTCTGATCGAACGCGGTGCCGTCGTGCCGGCGGTGGTCGAGCCGTCCGGCGTGAAGAACCCCTGCCCGCGCATCTGGTGGCTCCCGGCGCTGCGCGACCCCGCTGTGAAGACGCTCCTCACGGGACTCGCCCGCGGCATCGCTCCGTGGGCGCAGCAGCTGACCGACAAGTCGGCCCTTGCCCTCACGGAGAGCGACCCCGCCCGCACGGCGCTCCTCGCCGTCTCAACGCTCACCACCGGCCTCATTCGCGCCGCAATTCTCGACTGGTCGTCCCGCCCCGATCCGGCGGACGTCTTTGAAGCGGGGGCGTGCGCGTACGACGTCTCGCAGTTGGACGGCCGCATCGACCCGCGCGCGGGCGAATCCCTGGCGCGCGCCCTGAAGCCCTTTGCGTTGGGCGACGCCTACCCCTGGCGGCCGGTCCTCACGGTGCGCACCTCACCCAAGGACGAGGTGCGGCTCAACTTCGGCATTCTCGGCCGGGACGCGGACGTCGAGAAGGCGGCCGCGGCGGAGCTCGCCGCCCCGGAGGACGAGGATTCGATCCCGATGCCGCCCGCCCCGGCGCTCGGCGTCGCAGACCCCTCGGCCGTCCCCACGGACCGCCCGGTGCTCCTGAAGCGCCTCCTGAAGGAGAAGCGCTTCGCACCGCACCGCTTCGCCGCGCTCTCGGTCCTCAAAACGCTCTCCCAGGGCGCGCCGGTGCTCGAAGGCATCCGCACGAGCCGCGGCAAGCCCGCCGTGCTCCCGATGCCGGAATTGAAGGACTTCCTCTTTGAAACCGCTCCGCACCTCGCGATGCTGGGCGTCACCCTGATGCTCCCGCAGTCGCTGCGCCGCATCCTCAAGCCCCGGCTGCAGGCCAGCGCGGGGAGCGGCGCGGGCTTTGCCAAGAGTCTCCTCACGAAGAACGCCATTGCGGACTTCGACTGGGAGGCGGCGGTCGGCGGCCGCGCGCTCTCCTGGAACGAACTCCTCGACCTCGCGAAGCACCCCGGCGAGGTGGTGCGCTTCGGCGACGACTTCGTCTACGTCGATCCCGCCGAGATCGCGCGCATTCAAAGGACCCTGGAGAACCCGCCCGCGATGACGCCGCTCGAAAAGATTCGCGCCGTGCTGATGGGCGAGGCGGACGGCACCCCGGTCGCCGTCTCCGACGAACTCAAGGCCGGACTCGAGCGCATCACCGAGGTGAAGGACGTTGCGCCCCCGGCCGGGCTCAACGCGGTGTTGCGCCCCTATCAGGAGCGCGGGTTCTCGTGGCTCATGAAGAACATCTCGCTCGGGCTCGGGGCTCTCATCGCCGACGACATGGGGCTGGGCAAGACGCTCCAGGTGATCGCCGCCGTGCTCGAACTCAAGAACCGGGGCGAACTCGCCGCGAAGAAGGTCCTCGTGGTGCTCCCCACCACCCTCATCGCCAACTGGACGCGCGAGCTCGCGAAGTTCGCGCCCGCCCTCACCGTGGGCGTGCACCACGGCGCGGACCGGCGGCTTCCTACCCCGAAGGAACTCCCCGACGTGACGCTCACGAGCTACGGGACCCTGAAGCGCGACTACGAGGCGCTCTCGGCCCTTGCTTGGCGGCTTCTCGTGATCGACGAGGCGCAGGCCGTGAAGAACCCCAATACGCTGCAGACCGCGTCGGTGAAGGGGCTCGGCGCTGATCAGGTGATCGCGATGACGGGCACTCCCGTGGAGAACCGCCTGATGGAGTACTGGTCGATCCTCTCGATCGTGCAGCCGCGGCTCCTCGGCACCCAGAAGAACTTCGCCGACACCTTCGCGCGGCCCATTGAGGCCGACCACGACGAACGCGCGGCCGAAGCGTTCCGCCGGCTCACCGCCCCCTTCATGCTCCGGCGCGTCAAGACCGACCGCTCGATCATCTCCGACCTCCCGGAGAAGAACACCATCGACCGCTTCACGCCGATGCGGCTCGAGCAGACGTCGCTCTACGCGCATACGCTCACCGACCTCCTCGAGAAGTTGGAGGGCGTCGAGAAGTCGCCCGAGGCGGGCTCGGCGGAGGCGCGCGCCGCCCGCCGCGGGCTCGTGCTCAAGATGATCACGAGCTTGAAGCAGATCTGCAACTCCCCCTCGCAGTTCGAGAAGGCGGAGACGGCGCTCCCCGACTCCGGCAAGGGCGACGCCTTCCTCGAAATCATCGACCAGTGCCTCACGGACGGCCGCAAGGTCCTGGTCTTCACGCAGTACCGCGAGATGGGCGAGCGGCTCGCCGCCTGGCTTCTGAACGCCAAGGGCGTGGCGGCGGAGTTCCTCCACGGCGGCGTGCCGGTGAAGAAGCGCGCCGAGATGGTGGACCGCTTCCAGACCGAGCGCGACGCGCGCGTGCTGATCCTCTCCCTGAAGGCGGGCGGCACGGGCCTCAACCTGACTGCGGCTTCAGCCGTGATCCACTACGACCTCTGGTGGAACCCGGCCGTCGAAGCGCAGGCGACCGACCGCGCATTCCGCATCGGGCAGCGCCGCGACGTTCTCGTCTACCGCCTCGTCACCGCCGGGACGTTTGAGGAGAAGATCAACGAAATGCTCGGACAGAAGCGCGCGCTCGCCGACCTCACGGTGGCCTCGGGCGAATCGTGGATCGGCGACCTCCCGTCGGCGGAGCTGAGAAAGATCTTCGCGCTCGACGCCTGAGGGCCCTTCTTCACCCTCCACCAGCAAAAAACCTCTGCAGCTTCGGGAACCGCAGAGGTTTTCCTTTTTCTCCGTCGTCCGGGACGGCGCGTCCCGGACGGGAGCGGTCAGTCATCTTCGTCTGGATCGTCGTGCGAGGGCAGCACCTCGGAGACGAGGCGGATCTGCAGCCGGTCGGCGCCGGCCTGCGCAACGGCGTCCGAGAAGACCCCTTCAAACGCGCGGCGGTCGGCGAGCGAAAGGGCGGCGTCTTCCCAACCGACGAGGTCGATGGTTTCCGGCCCCTCGAGGTCGGTCAGGGCGTCGCAGAGCGCGTCGAGGTTGCGCCCGAACCAGTCGGGGAGCTTCAGCGCTGCAGCAAAGGCCTCGAAGAGCTGAGGCTTCGTGAGTCCCGTGCATTCGACTTCAACGGGAGGCGTGCTGAGGAGTCGCGTCATGATGGATTTCCTTCTTCTAAATGCTTGCGTGTCCGCTTCTTCCCGGCCGGGCTATTCCTTGATCCGCCGGAAGGTTTTGTAGTGATCGGCCGTGTACCAGTATTCGCCCGAGGTGCCGGGGTCGCCCGTCTCGCCCTTGCCCGCAACGATGCGCTTCGGGCCGCGGTTTCTCAGGCCCGGCGTGGGCACCGTGTATTCGGTGTAGTAGCCGCGCTTCTGTTTGGGGAGCTGCCGCTCGTAGTTTCCAAAGACCGAGCCGTCCTTGGCGTACGGGAAGGGACCGCCTTGGTGAATGAGGGCGAGGGTTTCACGCGCTTCGGGCGGGAGATCCCGGACGGCGACGACGTCGCCCCCGAGAAAACCGGGAAGCTGAAGGGCCGCGGCCGGAGAGGCCCCGAGGAGCCCCGCGGAGGCGAGTGCGAGAAGACCCGCGGCGGCAGCGGCGACGACGCGGTTGGTGAGGCGTCCCGTGAGGGAGCACAGGCCGCCGGCGAGGCGGTTGAGGAGTGTGGTCATCGATTTGATGGATGGAATGCGTTTCAGACCCGGCCCGTTCGGCCGGAGGAAGGAAGAGATCCTACGCGGACTCCATGACGTTTCGATGGCGTGAGCGGTGATTGAGTGCGGTGGAAGTGCCACAAAATATGTCGGAGGCGCTCGAGATGCGCCCAGAGACGGTTCCGGCAGGCCGCCGCGATCTCGTGCCGTCGGAGAACCACAAAGAAAACGCTCCCGAGGGAGAAGACCCGCAGGAGCGTTTCGCGGCTATGGGCTGCCCTTCGCCGCGCACCGCGCTACTTTAGCCAACGGCCAAAGAGCGCGAACAGATGCTCGAAAAGGTCGAACAAGCCATTCAGGACTGCGACAATGCGCAGCATGGCTCCCAATATTTCGGCGAATTTTGCTAGAATTCGCTTCGAGCGAGACGAAGACTTGTGAGGTGACATCGTCGGACTCCTTAGTATGCCTAGGCCCGGTTGCAGCTAACAGCCGGGCCTTTGGCGTTCATGCCGGTCGATTGGGGCGACCGTCCCCTGCACCACAACGGTGCTCATTCCGTAGTTCCTCAAAATTCGTACGCATTTGAAGGAACGGTTGGAATAAGGGGACGTGCAGCACGAGTGTTGCACGTCATGTACTTGGGAATCGACTCCCTAACAGCCATCTTATCTAATAATTATATTAAAGGCGATCGCTTTTTGCTAGGGGTTGCACATTTTGTTGCATTTCTTAGTGTCATTTATTTGTCGGTTCCACGTTTAGTTGGTGTCTTAGCGACTGATTGGTTCCAAAATCCATTGATCCGTCGTCTCAAAAGCTTTCCGCTTCATAAAAAACGAAGCTCCGGCAGGGCCCATGAGTACCCGTCGGAGCTTCCTTCTCCAGCCTTCAGCGCGCTTTTCACGCGATACCGAAGACGATCTCAGCGATCTGAACCGCGTTCGTCGCGGCGCCCTTGCGGACCTGGTCGCCGCAGCAGAAGAGCGTGAGCGAGCGGTTGTAGGACTCCTTCGGCGCGGAGAGGTCGCGGCGGATGCGGCCGACGTAGACGAGATCCTGGTCGCTCGTGTCGAGCGGCATCGGGTACTTCTTCTCGGCCGGATCGTCGTAGAGCTTCACGCCGGGAGCGTCCTTGAGAAGCTCGCGGGCCTCTTCGGGCGAGATCTCCTTCTCGAACTCCATCGTGAGGGCTTCGGAGTGCGAGCGGATGATCGGCACGCGCACGCAGGTGCAGGAGACGAGGAAGTCGGGCTCATGGAGCATCTTGCGCCCTTCGTTCTGCATCTTCATCTCCTCGGAGGTGTAGCCGAGGTCGTTGAAGCCGCCGATCTGCGGGATGAGGTTGTAGGCGATCGGGTACGGGAAGACGCCGAGCGGCGGCTGCTCGCCCTCGGGCGCGTGGATTTCGGCGAGCAGATCGTCGATGCCCTGGCGGCCGGCGCCCGAAACCGCCTGGTAGGTCGAGGCGATCATGCGGCGCAGACGGGCCTTGCGGTGCAGGGCCGCCACCGCCGTGAGGGCGATGATGGTCGCGCAGTTCGGATTGGCGATCAAGCCCTTGTGCCACTTGACGTCCTCGGGGTTCACCTCGGGGATGACGAGGGGCACTTCCGGATCGAGGCGGAAGGCGCTCGAGTTGTCCACGACGACGATGCCCATCTTGGCCGCGTCGGGGAGGAACTTCTTCGCGACGTCGTTGTCCGCGGCGCCGAGGAGGAGATCGAGCCCCTTGAAGGCCTCGAGGGAGGCTTCCTGAACCTTGAGCTTCTCGCCCTTGAATTCGATCTCGGTGCCGGCGCTGCGGGCCGAGCCGAAGAGGCGGAGCTCCGAGAGGGGGAAGTTGCGCTCCGCAAGCACGATGCGCATCTGTTCGCCGACGGCGCCCGTGGCGCCCAATATGCCGACCTTCAACTGCTTCATAATGATTTGCCTCTTTCGAACGGGAAGATGGATTGGAAGGTCAGCGGGCGAAGCTCTGGTAGAGCGCGCACACGGCCTTGTCGAAGTCCTGGTTGGCGACGCCGACGATGATGTCGATTTCGCTCGAGCCCTGGGAGATCATACGGATGTTCACGCCGGCGTTGCCGAGCGCGGTGAAGAGCTTGCCCGACGAGCCCGGGCGCGCGTTCATGTTGCGCCCGACGATCGCGATCAGGGCCATCGGCTCGGTGACGCGGATTGAGTCCGGCTTGATCTTCTCCTTGATGTCGGCGAGGATCTCGTAGAGGTTGTGCTCGACGTCCTTCTTCGAGAGGACGATGTTGAAGCTGTCGATGCCCGAGGGCAGATGCTCGATCGAGACGCCGTACTTCTCGAGCACGTCGAGCGCGCCCGAGACGATGCCGACCATGTTCGACATGTTGCGCTTGCAGATTTCGATCGAGAGGAAGCTCTTCTTGCCGGCGATGCCGGTGACGAGCGGACCGTTCTCCTCGTCCTCGATCTTGTCGAGCACGAGCGTGCCCGGATCCTGCGGACGGTTCGTGTTGAGGACGTGGATCGGAATGTTGTACTGGCGGATCGGGAAGATCGCGTCCTCATGGAGGACCGAGGCGCCCATGTAGGAGAGCTCGCGCAGCTCCGCGTACGTGATGCGCTCGATGTTGCGCGGGTCCTTCACGATGCGCGGATCGGCCATCAGGAAGCCCGAAACGTCCGTCCAGTTCTCGTAGAGGTCCGCGTGCAGGCAGCGCGCGAGGATCGAGCCGGAGATGTCCGAGCCGCCGCGGGTCATCACCTTGACCGCGCCGTCGGGGGTGCGGCCGTAGAAGCCCGGCATCACGAAGCGGTCGTTCGACTGCAGGACCTTCTTGAGGTTTTCGGTAGTCTTGTCGAAGTTGAACGTGCCGTCGAACTCCATCGCCACGACGTCGGCGGCGTCCACGAAGGGGAAGCCGAGGAAGTCGGCCATGAGGCGCGAGGTGAAGTATTCGCCGCGCGAGACGAGCTCGTCGACGGAGAGCTCGGGAACGCGCTCGCAGAAGAGGTCGAGCTCCTCTTCGATCGCGGTGTTGAGACCGAGCTCGTTCTTGATCTCAAGGAAGCGTCCGCGGATGATCTCGAAGATCGGACGATAGTCCACGTGATAGTCCACGTGCGCGCGGCAGAGGTAGAGCAGGTCCGTGATCTTGTTGTCCTTCGGATTCTTGCGGCCGGCGGCCGAAATCACCACGAAGCGGCGGGAGGGATCGGCCTCTATGATGGCCTTCACCTTGCGGAACTGTTCGGCGCTCGCGCAGCTGCTGCCGCCGAATTTCGTAATCTTGAGCATGGGAATCTCTTGTGAATTTAAGGGGTGGAATTCAGTCTTCGGGCTGGAACGCCATGAACGCGCCCTTCTCCCGGGCAATGGCGGCCAATTCTTCGAGGGTCCGGTCGGGCAGGATCCCGTCGGGGAAGAACCCCGTGCCGCGCAGCAACCCCGCGTCGTAGGCGAGCGGTGCGGACTCGAGAACCGGCTCGACCCGGCGTGTTCGGATGCTTGTGAGGTCCTGGAGAACGGCGTCGGCGGTGGGCCTGCCTCCCGCGCCCTGGCCGTAGAACTTGAGCGTGCCCACGACGTCGCCCGTCAGGGTCGCGCAGTTGAAGTTCTCCTGCACGTTCGCCTCAAGGGCGGTGCGCGGCAACACGACGGGGACGACGCCGAGGGCGAAGCGGCCGTGGCTGCGGCGAAAGAGCATCATGTGGCGGACGGTTTTGCCCGCGCGGTGAAGGTCGTCGAGGACGGCCTTCGAAAGCTTTTCAATCCCGAGCACGGGGAAGTGGGCGCAGACGGGAGCGCCGGCCGCGACCGAAGCCGAAATCAGCGCCTTGTTCGCGACGTCGAAGCCTCCGATGTCGGCGGTCGGGTCTGCTTCGGCGTAGCCCTTGGCCTGCGCCTCCTTGAGCGCATCGTCAAACTCCATCCCGAAGCGCTCCATGCGGTCGATGATGTAGTTGCCCGTGCCGTTCAAAATCCCCTGCATCGCGTCGATGCGGTCGATGCGCGAGGCCTTCTTGATGTTTTCAATCCAGGGAATGCCGCCGCCGCAGGAGGCTTCGAAAAGGAGCGGAAGGTTGAGGGCGCGCGCCGTTCCTGCGAGCTCCTCGTAGTGGGCGGCCAAGGCCGCCTTGTTGGCGGTGACGACGCCCTTTCCGGCGCGCAGGGCCGCGAGCATGTAGGCGTGCGAAGGCTCGATCCCGGAGAGGACGTCCACGACGACGTCCACCTGCGGGTCGTTCACGATGTCTTCGAAGCGCTCGGTCATGAGCGGACCGCCCGCCTTGCCCGGACGGCGCAGGATGTGGAGGAGCTCGATGCCGCAGTTGCGTTCGGCGAGCAGTTCAGCGACGCTGCGCCCGACCGTACCGAAGCCCAACAGACCGATTTTCAGCATGCGTCATCTCCCTCGTCGCGGTGCGCCTCGCGGGGGACGCCTTCGCGTCCGGCCCGCCGCCGGCGGTGTTCCAGTGAAGTCCCCTCCGCATCTTCGAGGGGTGGCTCTTCACCTATCCTACCCGACATGCAAAGGGGGAATTCCCCTATTGTCTTTGGGACAAAGTCGTAGTTGAACTGAGTCAACGAGAATTGAGGAAAAGTAATGGCGCCGCGGCGGCCGCGGCTTTCGGCCAAAGCGCCGGGCCCGCCCGCATAATCGGACGAGGTCCGGGGGAGCGCCGGCCGGACGCCCGAGCGCCCGATGGTCGTTCTGCCGGACGTATAGTAGGAGTACCTTGAAGCCAACCCGCCGCGCCCCGGAGCCGCATCGCAGCCCCCATACAGAGCGCGGCACAACGAAGGACCTCGTCCACTTCATGCTTTACCACAGCACCCGCAATCCCCAGGAAGTCCTCACGAGCCGCGAAGCGGTCCTCAAGGGGCTCGCCCAAGACGGCGGCCTCTTCGTCACCGACCTGCTCGGCGAGCGCCGCATCGACCCGACCTCGCTCACCGGTCCCTACGCCGACACCGCCAAGCGCGTCTTCTCGGCGCTCCTCGACGACTACACGCCCGAGGAGATCGATCAATCCATCGCCGCGGCCTACGGCTCCACCTTCAAGTGCCCGCTCCCGGGCGACGTGACCCCGGTGACGAAGTTGGGGCGCATGCACCTCCTCGAGCTCTACCACGGCCCCACGGCCGCCTTCAAGGACGTCGCGCTCTGCATGCTCCCGCAGCTCATGAGCCGCGCGCTCGTCGGAACCGGCCGGCGCCTGATGATCGTCACGGCCACTTCGGGCGACACGGGCAAGGCCGCGCTCGCGGGCTTTGAGGACGTCCCGGGCATCGGCATCACGGTCTTCTACCCCGAGGGCGGCGTTTCCGCCGTGCAGCACCTGCAGATGGCGACCCAGGAGGGGTCGAACGTCGCGGTCTGCGCCGTCAAGGGGAACTTCGACGACGCGCAGACGGCGGTGAAGAACCTCTTCTCCTCGCCCATTACGAAGGAGCTCGCTCAAATCGGCGTCTCGCTCTCGAGCGCCAACTCGATCAACATCGGCCGCCTCGTGCCGCAGATCGTCTACTACTTCGACGCCTACCGGCAGCTGCTCGCGCGCGGCGTCGTGCATGCGGGCGACCCGGTGGACTTCACGGTGCCGACGGGCAACTTCGGCGACGTTTTGGCCGGCTGGTGCGCCAAGCGCATGGGCCTCCCGATGCGGCGCCTCGTCGTCGCCTCGAACGCCAACAACGTCCTCACGGACTTCCTCCTCACGGGCGTCTACGACCGCCGCCGGCCGCTCCACAAGACGATTTCGCCCTCGATGGACATCCTCGTCTCGAGCAACCTGGAGCGCGCGCTCTACTGGATCGACGACATGAGCGCGGAGCGTACCCGCGAGCGCATGGAGTCCCTGAAGACCAAGGGCTTCTATCAGGTCGACGCCGAGCTTCTCGCGAAGCTCCAGGCGACCTTCGGCTGCGGCTTCGCCGACGACGCGGCCACCATGGACTCGATCCGCGCGGCCTGGGAGGAGGACGGTCGCCTCATTGACCCGCACACCGCCGTCGCCCGCCGCGTGGCGCTCGAGAACGCCTCGCCCGAGGTGCCGATGGTGGTGCTCTCGACGGCTTCGCCCTACAAGTTTTGCCGCGACGTCTACACGGCGCTCTACGGCGACCTCAAGACCAAGGCCGCTGCGCCCGAAGCCGCCGCCTTCGAGTACATGGACGCCCTCGCCGACGCGACCGGGGTCGAGCCGCCCGCCTCGCTCTCCAACCTACGCACGAAGCCCGTGCTCTGGAAGGACGTCGAGGCGATCGCCGACCTGCCCCAATACGTCCTCAGGCAGGCCCGCACGAAGCTCGCCTGAGCTTCACCAAAGGGCATCTCCCTGCGGCCTGCGCCGTGAGCAGCGCGTCCCGCAGGGGCACTCCGCGGGATGAGCGCGCCCGAAGGAGAATGCGCGCCATCCCGCAGCGCAGCCGTTTCTTTTTAGAGAGAGATCCAACACATGTTCGTCACCGTCAGCGCCCCCGCGTCCACTTCGAATCTCGGCCCGGGCTTCGACTGCCTCGGCCTTGCGCTTTCGCTGCGCTCGGTCTTCACGTTCGAGCCTTCGGACGAATTGATCGTCGAAGGGTGCCCCGAGGCCTACCGCAACGCCGACAACCTCGTGCTCCAGGGCTTCCGCACGCTCTGCCGCCAGGCCGGAGCCGAGGCCCCGACCGTGCGCCTCACCATCAACGCGGGCGTGCCCGTCGCGCGCGGGCTCGGGAGTTCCTCGACCTGCATCGCCGCGGGCGCGGCCGCCGCGAACGCCTTCCTCGGGAACCCCTTCACAAAGGACGACCTCTTCGAGATCTGCGCGCGCTTTGAGGGCCACCCCGACAACGCCGCGCCCTGCGTGCTCGGAGGTCTCACCGCCTCCTTCGCCGCGGACGAGCGGTTCCATGCGCTCGCGCTCCCGATTTCGCCCGACTGGCGCTTTGCGGCCGTGATCCCCGACTACGAGGTGAAGACGGCCGACGCCAGAAAGGCGATGCCGAAGGAAATCTCCGTGAAGGACAGCGTCTTCACGACCTCGCACGCGATCGCGATGATCAACGCACTCGCCTCGGGCGACGAGGATCTTCTCGCCGAAGCCTGCCGGGACCGGCTCCACGAGCCCTGCCGCAGGAAGCTCATTGCGGACTACGAGACGCTGCGCGCGCTCGCCTTCGAGTCGGGCGCCTCCGCCTTCTTCATCAGCGGCTCCGGGTCCACCCTGATCGCGATGACGAAGAGCGACGAAACCGCGCTGCGCTTCACCACCGCCGCCCGCGACCGGTTCCCGAGCTTTGACGCGCACGTTCTAGAGACGTGCCGCGAAGGCGTGGAGGTGAAGGTCGAGGAGTAGCTTCACCGGCTTATGGCCGTCGAGCCTCTCCATGGAGGCTCGCCGCCGCAGCAGATCTTCGGAACGATGGGCGCCGCCGAATCTTCGGCCGGCGCCCATTCTTTTGCCCGCCGGACGCCCTCGTCCGAAAACGCAGACATAAGCAACGGAAGACTTCTCTACCATATTACAGAAATCATAATGCGCTTCTTACCCCCCCCCCGACTCTTGCGTAGTTCAGCGAAAAGGGAGCTGTTCACGGCGTTGCGGGATGCAACGGCTTTTCTCATCTATTTCGTCGCCTGTTCAGTTTTGGCCAAACAGATCCTGCGCTGCCTCGGCGACGACGTGCACACAAGGGAGACGCTTCTCGGCGGCATCTTCCTCGCCTTTCTGATTCCAACTCGAAAACTATTCCTACTCTTCGTGCTGCCCTTGTGCATGCTCGCAGCACTTTATGGCCCGATCGCATACATTTATGGGCAACCCGACTACCAGTCCCTGATCTCGGTCCTGGCGACGAATGCTTCTGAAGCCGCCGAGTTTCTTTCCTTCATCACTCCGAGTGTCGCTCAGCGGTCCATTCTGGTTTTGGCTCTCGTGCTGGTTGCCGCGTGGATTGCCAAACGCTTTTCCCTGCAACCCTGGCGAAACAAGACGTGCGTCATCGCGGGCGTCGCAACCGTTGTTTTGCTCTACTGCCCGACCGCCTTCTTCTCCAATTTGACGAGAGGGATCTCCGTCACGCAGCAGGATCTCTCGCAACTTCAGCAATATGTGAGTCACTCCTCTTGGGGAGAAAGCAGCCTTTACAACCCTGCAGGAATTGAAGACTTCATTCTGGTTGTCGGCGAAAGCGTACGACGCGACTATTTGGGTGCCTACGGCTATCCTCTCGACAACACGCCCTTCATCTCCCGAACGCCCGGCATTCTGGTGAACGGCCTCACTGCAGGCGACGTCTTCACGGTCGGATCGCTGCGCCTGATGCTCACGCAGGCCGATGTCGCGTCCTGGTCGCCCCGATACGACTTCAACATCGTCGACCTCGCGAAGAGCGCCGGCATGGAAACTATCTGGCTGAGCAACCAAGGCTTCATCGGACTGCATGACACGCCGATCTCCTCGATCGGCATGCGGGCCGATCATTACTCCTTTCCGACAATGGCGGACTCTTCGAGCACCAACTTCTCCGATATGGTGCTTCTGCCGAAATTCCACGCATTTCTCACTGCAAAAGCAAAGACTCCCCGCCTCTTTGTCATTCACACAATCGGATCTCATCCCAAAGTCTGCCGCCGGATCTTTGATCTTAAAGAACATTATCAACCCGCCTCGAGTGAATTCGAGACGGTGGCCTGTTACCTCGACAGCATCCGGAAAACCGATCTGTTCCTCCAAAAAGTCGTCGACATGCTGCGTCAAAAAGAAGCGGATACGGGAAGAAAGTTCTCAATGCTCTATTTCGCCGACCATGGGCAAGTCCATCGGAAGATGCCGAATGGATATATTTCCATCGACAACAACAGCACAAGCTTTCACCACTTTGAGATTCCGCTTCTCCTTATTGACTCCGACTCGAGAGAACACATCGTCCAGAAAGCCAGCAAATACGGCGTTCGCTTCGTTGACGGCCTCGCCCATTGGATCGGCATCTCAAACCGCCATCTCCTGAGCTACGACCTCTTCGACGGCGTCTCCGACCCTGAAGACTATGGGTTTCCGAACGTCCTGGCCTCAAAGAATCCCATTCAGGATCCGGTTTATCCCCCCTCAACGGCTCTGAAAACACTCCTGCCTCAGCCGGCTTCCCGTTAACCGTCTTCCATACGGCAAAGGCGCACCCGATGTCCAATGTCTGAACATCGGCGTGCGCCTTTTTTTAATCCGGCGTTAAAGCCTCTGAACGTCAGTGCGTCGTGCGGCGGATCACCCACTGCCCGCAGAACTGGAAGATGCTGATGATCGCAAGGATGATGATCACGGTGAGCCAGATCATGTCGCGGTAGCCCATCTGGTAGCCGTAGCGAATCGCGAAGTCGCCGATGCCGCCCGCACCGATCGCGCCAGCGATCGCGGTGATGCCGATGAAGCTCACGAACGTGATCATCGTCACGCGGGTGATGCCGGGGATGCTTTCACGCAGGTAGACGCCCGTGATGATCTGACGGGGCGAAAAGCCCATCGCAGCGCTCGCCTCGATGAGGCCGTGATCGATGTCGGAGAGCACCGACTCGATCTGGCGCGAGAAGAAGGGCACCGTGCCGAAGACGAGGGCGACGAAGCTCCCCGTGACGCCCGAACCCGTGCCGACGAGGAGGCGCGAGAGCGGAATGAGGAGCACGATCAGGATGATGAACGGAATCGAGCGGATGATGTCGATGCCGCGGTCGAAGACCGTGAAGACGAGGCGGTTCTCGAGAATGCCGCCCGGACGGGTGGTGACGAGCAGCACGCCGATCAGGATGCCGAGCACCCAGGAGATGGTGCCGGAGACGGCGACCATGGTGAAGGTCTGCCCGAGGCAGTTGAGGAGCTCGTCGCCCAACTGGCGCAGGTTCGGAGCAAGAACGTAGATCCAGTCGTACATCAGAGGGCCTCCACGCCGACGTTTTGAGAACGAATGAAGTCAAGCGCCGCCTTGACGGACTCGGGCGCGCCCTGGAGCGTCACGGCGAGCTTGCCGAGGGGCGTGCCCTTCAGGAGCTCGACGTTGCCGAAGATGATGTTCGCCTCGACGCCGAAGCGCTGATAGAGCTCGACCATCAGGGGCTTGCCCGCCGACGCACCCGTGTAGGTGAGGAGATACACGGTCTCGCCGTGGTCCGGGCCCTCGGTGGCGCGCGCCTCCTCAAGGAGCTCGTAGAGGTCGTCCACGTTGGTCGCCGTGTCGATGAAGCCCTTCGTCACGGGCATCTTCGGGTGGCTGAAGATCTCGAGGATCGAGCCCTCCTCCACGACCCTGCCCTTCTCCATCACGGCCGCACGGTCGCAGATGTACTTCACGACAGACATCTGGTGCGTGATCACGACGATCGTGATGCCGAGGCGCTGGTTCACCTCGCGCAGGAGCTTCAGAATCGAACGGGTGGTCTTCGGGTCAAGCGCGCTCGTCGCCTCGTCGCAGAGCAGCACCTTCGGGTCGTTCGCAAGGGCGCGCGCGATGGCGACGCGCTGCTTCTGGCCGCCCGAGAGCTGCGAGGGGTAGCTTTCGGCCTTGTCGGAGAGTTCGACGAGCTCGAGGAGCGACTCGATCTTGGCGCGGCGCTCCGCCGGCGTCATCGTCGTGAGCTTGAGCGGCATCTCGATGTTCTCGAACACCGTGCGCGAGGGCATCAGGTTGAAGTGTTGGAAGATCATGCCGATCCGCTGGCGGATGCGGCGCAGCGCCTTCTCGTCGAGCTTCGTGAGGTCCGTGCCGTCGACGATCACTTCGCCCGCGGTCGGGCGCTCGAGAAGGTTGATGCAGCGCACAAGCGTGGACTTGCCCGCACCCGAGAAACCGATGATGCCGAAGACTTCGCCTTCGTCGATGGCGAGCGTGACGTCGTCCACCGCCGTGACGGTCTTCCCGCCCGACTCGAAGCGCTTCGTGATGTGGTTGAGCTTGATCATGGAGGTGATTTGGTTTTTGTTATTTCGAAAACCGGTGATTTTAGAGCGCCCGGGCGGCCTCTTCGGCCTGCTGATTCAAGTGCTCGGCGTGGTCGGCCTTGACCGCGGCGAGAAGCTTCGGGTCGAGAATGAGGTCGAGCGCCGTGAGGGCGAGCGCCTTGGCGCCGATGCCGACCGAGGCGAGTCCCTTCGCGGAGCAGGCCGCGGCCTTGAATTCCTCGCTGTGACCGCGCACCGGAACGTCGGTGATGGCGATGTGGGGCTGGATGGTCGGGATCACCTGCGAAACGTTGCCGACGTCGGAGGAACCGGCCGCTTCGCGGGGCTCGCGGTTCACCGGCTCTCCGAGCTCCTCCATGCGGCGGCACCAGACTTCGTCAAATTTCGGCGTGAGGACCGTGTTCTCAACGCGGTTCTGCGAAGGCTTCATTGTGCCCTTCGCACCCGTCATGAGGCCCGCGCCTTCGACGATGCGCTCCACCTTCTTCCAGACGTCTTCGAGGACGGGCGCCGTCGCGGCGCGCAGGTAGAACTTCGCCGCGGCGTATTCCGGAACGATGTTGGGCGCGTCGCCGCCGTGCGTGATGATCCCGTGGATGCGCACGTCGCCCGGGAGATGTTGGCGCAGCGCATTGATGCCGTTGTAGACCTGAATCACGGCATCAAGCGCGTTGACGCCCTTCTCGGGCGCCGACGCCGCATGCGAGGCGCGGCCATGGAACTCGATGTCGACCGGTGCGCAACCGAGCGACTTCGAGGTCGGACGGTTCGCGGTGTCGCCGCCCGGATGCACGCAGAGCGCGGCGTCGACGTCCTTGAAGAAGCCCTCGCGCACGAAGCTCCCCTTGGCGCTGCCGTTCTCGCCGCCCTCTTCGCCGGGCGTGCCGTAGACGCGCACTTCGCCGCCGGTCTCGCGGATCACCTGCGCCAATGCGGCACCCGCAAGGCAACTCGTCGCGCCGAAGAGGTTGTGGCCGCACCCGTGGCCGAGGCCCGCAAGGGCGTCGTACTCGGCGAGGAAGCACACGACGGGACCGGGCCTGCCGGACTTGAAGTACGCCGCGAACCCCGTGGGGTGTCCCGCGACGTCCACGTCCACCTGAAAGCCTTCGTTCACGAGAAGCTCGGAGAGCCGCCCGCAGGCGAAGTATTCGTGGTTGCTCGTTTCGGGCCGCGCATGGATGTCGCGGGCGGCCGCCTGATAGTCGGGAAGACGTTCGTCAACGTACGCCTTGATCCGGGCTTCGATGTCGGAGGTGGTCATGATCTTTTGAATTCTGCTGAAGGTCTGCTTCCGGAATCGACATGCGGCGGCGCCCGGACAAGGCGCTCGGCCGGCGTCGGCCGCGTGGGCGCCGATTTTTGCGCCCGATGAAGCGGTTCCGGAATAAAAGGACGCCGCCCGGCGGCTGTGGATGAGCGCGCGGCGGGCGGCTTCTTCTGAGGGGTGTTGCGCGCCGGCGGCGGGCCGGGCGGAGCCCGGTCATCGCGGCACGCTCAATCCTCCGGACTACTTGAGCTTGTAGTCCTGGGCGCCGGCCCAGGCCGGAACGAAGGCGCCCTTGTAGGCGTCCTTGATCGCCTGCGCGGTTTCCTGCGTCTGGTAGGCGGCGACCACCTTCTTGTAGACGGCGTTGTCCTTGTCGGCTTCACGCGCAACGATGATGTTGACCAACTGGCCCACGTACGGGTTCGTCTTCGGATCGACGTTCTCCGAGAAGATCGAGTCCTTGTACGGATCGAGCTTGGCGGTGAAGGCGTTGCCGCCGTTGATCACCGCGGCCGTCACGTCGGGCAGAAGGTTCGCGAGCATGCCGGATTCGGCCTCGACGATCTGGACCTTCTTATTGAAGTGCGTGATGTCGGTCTTGTTGGGAACGAAGCCCTTGTCGGGGTTGACCGTGAAGAGACCCACCTGCTCGAGGAGCTTCAGGGCGCGGCCGCCGTTCGTGAGGTCGGCCGGAATGGCGATCTTGTCGCCGTCCTTGATCTCTTCGATCGACTTGATCTTCGTCTTGTTGTTGAAGACGCGCAACGGAGCGATGAGCGTGTCGCCGATCGAGACGATCTTGTAGCCGTTGCGCTTGATGTCGTTGGCGAGGTAGGCCTTGTGCTGGAAGCTGTTGAGGTCGATCTCCTTGTCGGAGAGCGCGCGGTTGGGCGTCGCGTAGTCGGAGTACTTGACGAGCTCAACCTTGATCTTGTCCTTCGCGAGGAGCTGGTTGACCGTGTCCCACTGGGCGTTGTACTCGCCCACGACGCCGATCTTGACGACCGTGACGTCGCTCTTTTCTTCACCGCCGCAACCGGCGAGCGTGACGGAGAGCAGGATGCCGGCGGCAACAGCGGCGGCGGATTTGGCGAACGTGATCTTCATTTTTAAGTCCTTATGACGATCTTGTTTTTGGTTTGTCTCAAGGGAAGCGCCGCGCGCTTCACGTTCACTTTTAAGGAGGAAGACAGCTCCGCTCGGACTCCCGCGGAATCCGACGCTGCTTGGGGTAATGGTGTGAACGTACTTCTGTGCGGAAGGAGCCGGCCTGAGGTCCGATGAGGGAGGGGGCTCCGGTGCTCCTCAACAGAGGAGCGTTTGTGAATTGTGCATCAGCCCCTGGAGCGCGCGTCTAAGGAAAACCGCCGATGGCGGCTGACGAGCGTTAACCGGCGCGCTTGAGGGCCGCTGCCGGGTTGATCTGCGTCCTCTAGACCCTTCGACCCGCGCCGCCAATCGACTTCGGACTCCATGGAGGCGGATAGACTATCCCTCGCATCGCCCGTCTTGAATGCCGGAAACGCACCGCCCGCAACCGGGGCGGTCCTCACGACGGGCATTTCCCAAGGAGAGAGACATGAAGAACATTCAACGCCGCCGTCTGCTTCAGGGCGCGGCCGCCGCCGCGCCGGCCCTTTTTGCCGGCACCGCCTCGGCCGCCTGCAGCGATCCGATTCCGCCGAAGTTCGATGAGATGCACGACGTCGTGGTGGTGGGCTCCGGGTTCTCGGGCCTTGCCGCCGCACTCGCCGCGAAGGAGGCGGGCGCCGACGTCGTGGTTCTCGAAAAGATGGCCTTCCTCGGCGGCAACTCCTCGCTCTCGGGCGGCATGATGGCCGTGCCGGGCTCGAGCGTGCAGAAGGCCCAGGGAATTGACGATTCGCCCGAGAAGCTCGAAGCCGACATGGAGCGCATCGGCCTCGGTCTCGGCGACCCGGAGCACATCAAGTTCGTCTGCGAGCATGCGGCCGAAGCCTTCGAGTGGACAAAGAGCGCGATGGGCGTCGAATGGAACCCGCACCTCACGGGCAAGGGCGGGCACTCTGCCGAGCGCTGCCTCATCACGACCCAGGGGACGGGTCAGGGAATCATCGTCCCGGCCGTGAAGAAGCTGAAGGCCCTCGGCGTGGAGCTGCGCACCCGCGCCTTCATGGAGGCGGTGCTCCGCGATGCGGACGGCCGCGTCAAGGGCGTGCGGATCCGCGAGGGCTACACCTTCGGAAAGCCCGGCTCGGGCACGGTGAAGACCGTGGGCGCGCGCCGCGCGGTGGTGCTCTGCTGCGGCGGCTTCGGCGCGGACGTCAAGTACCGCCAGCGACTCGACCCGAAGCTGGGAGCCGCCTTCCTCACGACGAACCAGCCGGGCGCGACCGCGCAAGCCCTCCGCGAAGCGAGCCGCATCGGCGCCAACGTCATTCAGGCCGACTGGATCCAGTGCCTGCCCTCCTGCTCGCCCCTTGAGAAAGGCATGGGCATTGCGACGCACTTTGCCTCGATTTCGGGCTCGCTCTTCGGCTTCTGGATCTCGACCCTCACGGGCGAACGGTTCGTGAACGAATTCGGCGACCGCAAGCTCTGCACGGATGCGATCCTCCGGATCATCAACCGCGGCGGCGAGGCGCTCGCGTTCTCGGACGACGACGGCGTGAAGCACCTCGAGACGCTCCGCCCCGGACTCTTCGCGAAGATGCTCGCGGCCGGCACGGTCGAAAAGTTCGACGACGCCGAGGCGCTTGCGCGCGCCTACAAAATGGACGTGACGACGCTCAAGGCGACGGTCGCGCAGTACAACACCGACCTCGCGAAGAAGACCGACCCGAAGTTTGGCCGACGCTTCGACCGTGCGGCGAAGCCGATCGGTTCTGGCCCCTACTATGTGAGCCGCATGTCGCCCAAGGTTCACCACACCATGGGCGGCGTCGCCACGGCCGTCACGACCGCCGTGCTCGACGTCTCGACGGACGCTCCGATCCCGGGGCTCTTCGCCGCGGGCGAATTCACGGGCGGGATCCACGGGGCGGTGCGCATCGGCGCCTGCGCCGTGATGGACTGCCTCGTGAACGGCCGTGAGGCGGGCCGTCAGGCTGCGGCTTCACCCGCCTGGAGCTGAATGCGCGCCGGCTCCTGCTTCAGACCGTCGCAGAGACGCAGAACTCCGGCGGCATCAGCGGCGCGCGTCGTGCAGTAGAGGCCTCGGGTTCCGGAGGACTTCTTCCTGGAATTGGGGCCGAAAGCGATTGCGGGAGAGTCCGCTTATTTCGGGATGCCCCGGATGAAGAGCACCCTCCGGACTACGCATCCGGAGGGCGCCCGATGTGTGCGGCCGCTTGAGCCATCGAGCCGCCGAGAATCAGCCGACCGGCCCGGAGTCGTCTCACGGCTCGTACTTTGTCCAACGCGAGAGGAACTGGTTCGCGCCGATCACGAGGTCGGTGAAGAACCCGGCAAGGCCCTCCGAACTCCAGTTCACCGCATCCATCTCGACGGAGTTCGCCCAAAAGGTCGAGTCGGCCGGAAGGCTCCAGGCCCGCGCACCCGCGTCGGCGCCCATTACGAAGTTCACGTCGTCTCCGCCCGTGGTGAAGGACCGGGTGAACCCGCCCTCGCCCGCGCCGCCGAAGGCATCGTCGAACCGCCCGCTCCCCGAAATGGTGAATCCGTCGTCAAGGCGGGAGCCGATGCTCCCGAAGTCGTTGTCGAACATGTCCATGCCTCCTGTCAGAAATAAAGGACGCGGAAAGTATTCACGACGCCTGCGCCATCCCATGACGCATGCAAACATGACCAGGGTTTTCACCTACGCTCAGCGGCCGACATTCCGGTTAGCGTGGCTTCTTCTTCAACCGCCTCACCGGAGCTCCTTCATGTCCAACACCTCTTCCGCCCGCCGTCCGCGCAGTCTCGGCATCACCTTCGGCGTTCTTCCCGTCGGGGAGAAGAACGCGATCACGGACGTCCCGGGCGTCCTGGTCGGGCAGACGACGCTCCACGACGACGCGTTGGGCATGCACACGGGCGTCACGGCGATCCTGCCGCACGGCGGGAACGTCTTTCAGGACAAGGTCCCCGCGGGGATCTTCCTCGGGAACGGCTTCGGCAAGATGGCGGGCTACCCGCAGGTGAAGGAGCTCGGGAACCTCGAGACGCCGATTGCGCTCACGAACACCCTCTCGGTGGGGCCGGCGATCGAGGCGCTCGTCGACTGGACGCTCAGCCGCCCGGGGAACGAATCCGTGAAGTCCGTCAACGCCCTCGTGGGCGAGACGAACGACGGCAAGGTGAACGACATCCGTGCGCGCTTCATCCGCCCCGAGCACGTGCTCGAAGCCCTGGAAAAGGCGGACGACGGTCCGGTCGAAGAGGGCTGCGTCGGGGCCGGCTCAGGCACCGTCGCCTTCGGCTTCAAGGCGGGCATCGGCACGGCCTCGCGCGTTCTGCCCAAAACGCTCGGCGGTTGGCGCGTCGGCGCCCTCGTGCAGGCGAACTTCGGCGGGCTCCTCACCGTCAAGGGCGTCGAAGTGGGCGTGCGCCTCGGCGGCTGGCCCTGCCAAAAGGAAATGGAGGCCTGCGAATCCGCCGACGGCTCGATCATGATGATCATCGCGACGGATGCGCCCTTGGACGCCCGGAACCTGGAGCGCCTCGCCAAACGCGCCTTCATGGGCATGACGAAGACGGGCGGCGTCGCGTCGAACGGTTCGGGCGACTTTGCGCTCGCCTTCTCCACGAACCCCACGGTGCGCGTGAAGCACGCGCTCCCCGCCCAGACGCTCGAAGGCGCCCCCACGGTGCGCAACGACGACATGACCGGGCTCTTCATGGCCGCCATCGAATCGACCGAGGAGGCGATCATCAACGCGCTCTTCGCCGCTCACGACGTCGCCGACAAGGAGGGGCGGGTCGTGAGGGCGCTTCCCGTGGACGACGTCCTCGCGATGCTCGACCGCGCGGGCGTGCGCCGGGCGTGAGGCAGGCGCATAAAGCAAACCGCCCGCGGACACTGAGTCGGAGCGCGGGCGGCTTGATTTTTCCCCGCTCTTCTGAAGGGAACCCCTTCAGTCCGGTTGAAGTCCGGTGCGGACCCGGGAGAAGTCACCCGCACCCGAGAGTCGCCTTGACGCGGCGCCAGAGGACGGTCTCCCAGGAGGTGCGGCCTTCGGCCTCGAGCTTCATCAGGGTCTTCATCCCGCGCGTCGTCGCGTCCCAGCAGAGGAGCGAACCGGCGACCACGAGCGCGACGCCCTGCCAGAAGGTGTTGTCGAGCTGCGCGTTGATCCAGAAGACCGCGAAGAGGCACGAGAGCACGGGCGTGAAGTAGCTCGCCACCGCGAGGATGGTGACGTTGCCCTTCGACATGCCCATCGTCCAGGCGGCGTAGGAGCCGCCGACCGCGAGTCCGCCCAGAAGCACGCTCATGAGGCCGTGGGCAGAGCCTTCGCCCACGGTGTCCGTGCCGAAGCCGAGGAGCCAGAGCGTGCCGTAGATGATCGTGTTGATGATGAAGATCACG
Organism: uncultured Sutterella sp.; assembly: GCA_905198475.1. Taxonomy (GTDB): domain Bacteria; phylum Pseudomonadota; class Gammaproteobacteria; order Burkholderiales; family Burkholderiaceae_F; genus Sutterella. The sequence continues at coordinate 28,519 of CAJKCQ010000024.1, forward strand.
GTCGAGATGTTGGTCGAGCCGCCCCAGGCGCGCGTCATGCTCGAAAAACCCGACCACGTGAGGGCCGCGCCCACGGCGAGGATGTAGCCCAGGGGATGCTCGGCGATGCGTGAGGCGAAGCCCGAGAAGGAGAAGCCTTCGCTGCCCGCGAGGATGTGCACGATCCCGCAGAAGGCGAGCACCATGCCGGGCGCGATCCACCAGCGCGTGCGCACGCCGTTGAAGAGGACCGCGAAGAGGAGCGTGAGCGCGGGCCAGAGGTAGTTCACCATCGCCACCTCCATCGTCTGCTTGCCGCCCTCGGAGAAGAAGATCGCGAGGGAGAAGCAGAGCGACGAGGCGTTCGCGACGGGGAGCCCGAAGAAGAGGTACCGGCGGTCCACCTTGCTCCAGTCGGGAAGACCGATAACGAAGAAGAGGCAGAGGGCGGCGACGAGATAAAGGAGCGTCTGCCCCTGCGCGAGGCCGAAGCCTTCGGCGATGCCGCGGATGAGCGCGACGCCCATGCCCCAGCAGACCGGCGCGAGGAGGCCGATCATCGTTGCGCGGCGGGCGTTTTCGGGAGTTTTCAACATGACGGGGTGCCTCGAAAAGGCTTGTGGGCCAAGAAACAATCCGGAGCCGGAAGTCTACCGAATTCGCCTTAGTTAATCCATTATCGATCGGGACTTGACAATGGTCACGGGCGGAAGTCCGGGATTCGCCGCACGAGGACGCCCTACGGCGACCGGCGCTCCTGCGGTGCGCCCGCGGCTTGGCCGTTATGCCTGCGACGCGCCCGACGCTATTGAGGAGCTTCTCCTAAGAGAAACACCGCCCTCCGGTTGCCGCGGCGCATTGAGGGGCGTTTTCACGCACCATCGACGGGGCCCGGGCGAGGCGGGCGTGTGGCATGATGGAGCGGTCGGGGCAATGAAGCCCCAACGAGCAACCAGATTCACTCCATTGGAGCCAGCAATGCTCTTCGCCTATATGCGCCGTCATCACCACCATACCTGAAGGGAGTCTTTCAGGCGATGGGCAATGCCGGAAGACTCAGACAGTTCTTCCGGACGACGGCGCGGCGAATGAACCGCACAAAGCTTCAAGCAAGAAGGCCTCCGGAAGTAAAACGCTTCCGGAGGCCTTTTTTCACACCCAAACGAAACGCAATTCATCCGAGTCAGGCGACAATGGAACGGACCCTCGAACCCGGCTGAAGAAGAAAGGAAATCGAAATGATCGAAAACAACCGCCTCAGGGTGGCCATGCAGAAGTCGGGGCGCCTCTCCGAAGAGTCCCAGGACCTGCTCACGCGCTGCGGCGTCAAGGTGCGCTTCCACAGCCAGCGGCTCCTCGCCGTTGCGGAAAACATGCCTATTGAAGTCCTTCGCGTGCGCGACGACGACATTCCCGGCCTCGTGATGGACGGTGTCGTGGACCTCGGCATCATCGGCGAAAACGTGCTCGAGGAGACGGTGCTCGCGCGCCGCAGCCAGGGCGAGAACCCGCAGTTCCGGATGCTCAAGCGCTTCGACTTCGGCGGCTGCCGCCTCGCGATCGCGATCCCGACCGACGAGGAGTGGAAGGGTACGGCCGACCTCGACGGCAAGCGCATCGCCACCTCCTACCCGCACCTCTTGAAGCGCTACTTCGACGAGCGCGGACTCACCTTCCTGCCCTGCCTGCTGACGGGCTCGGTCGAGGTCGCGCCCCGTGCAGGACTCGCCGACGCGATCTGCGACCTGGTCTCCACGGGCGCCACGCTCGAAGCGAACGGCTTGAAGGAGGTCGAGGAGGTCTACCGCTCGAAGGCCTGCCTCATCGCCCGCGCGGATTCGATGGGCGAGGAAAAGGAGGCGCTCGTCAAGCGCCTTCTCGTGCGCATGCAGGGCGTGGGCCGCGCCAAGGAGAGCAAGTACATCATGCTCCACGCGCCCAAGGCGAAGCTCGCTGAAATCACAAAGCTGCTGCCCGGCGTCGAACACCCGACCATTCTGCCGCTCGAAGGCGACGACAGCCGCGTCGCGCTCCACATGGTTTCCTCCGAAGAGCTCTTCTGGGAGACGATGGAGGGCCTCAAGGCGCTCGGCGCCTCGGCGATCCTGGTGCTCCCGATCGAGAAGATGATGGAGTGAACGCCATTCTCCGGACAATCCCCCTTCAACAGGATTGCCGCAGGAGTCCCCTTCCTTCAGGTGGGGGAGGAATGCGGCAC
>CAJKCQ010000025.1 GCA_905198475.1 uncultured Sutterella sp.
GTTCCAGGAAGCTTTACTTCTGGGCAGATAATATTTGGCAGTTCCCTTAATGGAGGCGTCAGTCCTGCGGCGTCTGCGCGGAGAAGAGTCCCGGGAGCACCTCGATCCCCGCCTTCGCGAGGAGCGTCGTGAGCTTCATGAGCGGCAGGCCGATCAAGGAGGTCGGGTCGTCGGACTCGACGGCGCCCATGAGGGCGATGCCGAGCTTCTCGATCTTCGCCGAGCCCGCGCAGTCGTAGGGTTCCTCGCGGTCCACGTAGGCTTCGATCGTCTCGCGCGTGAGGGGCCGCATCTTCACGGTCGTGAGGCTCTCGAGCTTCTCGGCTCTGCCCTCGGCGTCGATCACGCAGAGGGCCGTGGCGAAGATCACGGTTCTGCCCTGCATCGCGAGGAGCTGCTCGACGGCGCGCCCGCGCGTGTGGGGCTTGCCGAGCTTCTTCCCGTCAAGGTTCGCCGTCTGGTCCGAACCGATCACGACGGCTCCCGGATGCTTCTCCCAGACGGCGCGCGCCTTCATTTCGGCGAGGCGCAGGGCCGTCTCCCGCGGCGTTTCACCGGGAAGCGAGGATTCGTCCACGTCGGGGCTTTCCGCGGAGTAGGAGAGGCCGAGACGGTCGAGGAGCTCGCGGCGGTAGCGCGAGCTCGAGGCAAGAATGAGCGTCTTCTTCATGATGCCGGCCATTCTAAAGGGCCCGCGGGATCGCGGCCGGGCGCGGGACCGGGGCGCCCGTCCGCCGCCCGTCAAGGGAGCGCGTCTTCCGCGGGCTTCCGGAACGGGTAGACTTCTGCGCGCCGCGCTTCCCTCGAGGCGCGGCGCGCAGAATTTCTCCCTCCAAAACACGCATCCGAGGCCCCACCATGACGCAGTACGTTGACATCTTCGATCTCGCCCGCCGCGAGCTCGCGCTTGAGGGCGAAGTGCCCGTGAAGGATCTCCCCGAGCTTCTCGCCTTCACCGCGACCGACCGGGGCGTCTTGAAGTTCTCCGCTCAGGGCGTCGGCGACCGCCGGGGGCTCCCCGCGGCGGTGCTCTCGATGGAGGGCGACCTCGACCTCTTCTGCGCGCGCTGCAACAAGCCCGTTCCGGTGCACATCGACTCCGAGGCGGTCTTCCGCTTTGCGGCAAGCGAAGCGGAGGCGAACGCCCTCCCGATCGAAGAGGACGAGGAGGACGAGGACGTCGCCGTGGGCTCCAAGAAGTTCGACCTCGAGAAGTGGGTCGAGGAGGAGGCGATCCTGTCGCTGCCGCGCATGGTCTTCCACGACGACTGCGAAGAGGGGGCCGGCTGGGAGGATGAACCCGAAGGCGCGGCCTTCGAGCGCCCCAATCCCTTCGCCGCCCTCGCGTCCCTCAAGAAGTAGAAGGAGCGGCCCGCCGCGGGCCGACCTTCGCAGAAAGACGCCGCAACCCTTCGGGAATCACCAGGTGCGGAGCATGTCCTCCGGGCTCAGGCCCGCCACCTCGAGCTTCCAGGACTGAAGCTCTGGGTGCGTCTGCAGAAATGCCGCCGCCTTGAGCCGCACGACGTCCAAATCGATCTTTGTTGGGTTGAGCTTGCACTCGCCGACGAGGAGCTCCTTTGAGGATTCGTCGAGGGCCACGAGGCCGATTTCGTTTTCTCCCTTTCGGTCCCACCAGGCGCCGACCTTCGACCAGCGGTCGTTTTCCTCGAAGCGCCGCCTGAACCAGGCCTCCAACGTTCTGCCGAGAAAAGCCGGCATGCCCGCTTCCGTTGCCTTGATCAGGCGACCCCAGTGCTTGTTCTCGATGTCTGCCTGCTTGTCGGCGGCCGCCATGAAGCGGAACCAAAACCGGAAGTAGGGATCGCGGATCTCGTACCTGGCGTTCTTCTGCTGCGGCTTCGTGAGTGCCGGCATGATTCTGCCGATGATTCCAAGGTGTTCTTCAAGCCTGTGCACGTAGGCGCTGATCGGCTGTTCGATCCCGTCCTGCATCTCCGCCCAACGCGTCCGGCCCGAGGCAATTCTCTCGAGGAGCGTCATGGCCGTCGTCGACGCGATTTTGAATTCATTTGCGAGGAGAATCAGTCCTTCATCGCGGAACCAGCTGCCCGACTCCGAGAAGACGAAATTGATCATTCGGTCCGGATGAACGACATCGGAGTCCACCAGGAGCTCCACATAGCGGGCGACGCCGCCCGTCATGGCATAGAGCTTGAGGAGTTCGATCATGCCGCCCTCAGGGCATTCCGATTCAAAGAGTTTCGTGAGCGTTTCCGTTCCAAAGGGCCTGATGCGCATGATCTGGTCCGCCCGCCCGTAGAGCGGTTCGTTCGCGTCGCCGAATATCCTCTCAAGCATCGTCTGAACGGAGCCCGACATGACGAGAAGAAGCTTGGCTCCGTCCTTGCGCAGATCCCACGCCCGCTGAAGATCGGACCAGAAGCCCGGGCACGTCCTGTCGAGCACCTGGCATTCGTCGAAGACGATCGTCATGGGCCGGTCGCGCGAGAGCACGAGGAGATACTCCACCGCGTCGATCAGTCGGCCGAAGGCGGGCGGATACTCGATCCGGCAGGCTTGCGCTGCGGCACGCATCAGCTCCCGGGCGACTCCCACTTCGTCGGAATAGGCGTTGACGAAGCAGTAGATGTAGGGCGTCTCTCCGTCCTCAAGCGCCTTGCGGATCAAGGACGTCTTTCCGATCCGACGTCTTCCCGTGACGACGGCCATCGCCGCGCCGCCGCGTTTGACGGCACGGGTTCTCAATGCCCGCAAAGCGCCGATTTCCTCGACGCGTCCATAGAAACGCATTCCGTACTCCTCAACCGACCGGCCGGAAGAGCCGATTCGGCATTTGGATAATTTTCATTTACGTAAATTGAGATTACGTAATTTTAAATTATGTTGATGGAGATCTGCAGCATCACCTGCTGGTGTTTCGCTCCAGACCTCAGGCAGAAGCGTCGGTCGGGACGCCGGGACGGCGAAGGCGCACGTTCCAACCGACTGGAGAATGTGCGCCTTCGTCTGCTTCTCAATGCCGTGAGGAGTTTTTTTGGGGGGCGGTCAAGCCTCCTTCACGTCGTCGGGGAGCTTCGCGCCGCAGAAGCCGCAGAAGAGCGCTCCCTTTGAGCCCGCGGGCCGGCCGCAGGTCGGGCACCGTTTCGGCACGGGGCCGAGCTCCACGATGAGCTCACCCTCCTCAACGGGCACCATGCGGCGCGTCTGCGCAAAGTCCGCCGTCTTCAGGACGCGCTTCACGACGCCGTCGATCGGCGCGCAGACGGCCTTCTCCTGCTTCATGATCGAGACGTTGAAGAGCTCCTGGCCCTTCTTGACGATGTCGCCGGGCGCCACGTGCACGATCCAGAGGTCCGCGCGCCGAGGGCTCGCGACCTCACCCGGGACGTTCGGGTCGGCGCGCACGACGCCCGACTTCTTCGCCGATCCGCTCTCCAACTTCACGTCGGTCGTGAGGATCTCGCTGTCCAAAACGTAGCGCACGGTCGAGACGCCCTCGTCCGTCATCGGGTCGATCGAAAGAAGCCGCATCTGGTGGGGCTTGCCGTCGGTGCTCGAGAAGTTGAGGGACTGGCCGGCCGAAAGGCCCTCGAACCACACGTCGAGCGGGAGGTTGTTCGGGTCGCCGAACTTCCCGCGGAAGTCGATCGTCTTGAGGGCGTCGGCCGGGTGGTTGAGGTACATCACGAGCTCTTCGTCCGTGGCGTCGCGCCCGATCGTGCGTTCGAGTGCGCGCTTCTCCGCTTCGATCGGCGCGGGCGGGAGGGACACGAGGGGCGAGGCTTCGACGCGGGAGGCGAGCGCCTCGCGCCACTTCGGCCCGAAGGCGGATTCGTAGACCCAGTCGTCGGGGAATCCGAGCGGCAGGCGCCCGAACTTCCCGAGAAGAAGGTTCCGGAAGGCTTCGTTGCAGTCCTGATAGATCGTGAGCCGCTCGGCCTTCTCGGCTTCGGTGAGACCGGTCTTCTTCACGCCCGCGGAGCGGACGGCGGCGAGCAGCCGCTCCACCGCGGGCATGCCGCCCCGCTTGAAGGCGCCGGTCACGGCGAGGAAGGCCGTGTTCCAGGTGATCTGCGAACCGGGCGTCACGTCGTGGTAGCGCACGATGCGGCGCGTGCACTCGAGGAATTCGAGCATGAAGGGCAGGAGTTGGATATAGCCCTGCTTCACCGCGCCCTCCTGGGAGGACGAGGTGGCGCCGCCCGGCATCTGGTAGCGCGTCACTTCGTAGTCCACGCCCTGGAAGTAGGGCGAGCAGTAGCGGTCGAAGTAGGGCATCAACTGCTTCGCGACGAAGTTCGCCTTCGAGACCGCCTCGCGGTTGACGAGGGTCTTCATGCCGAGCTCGTCCTCGAGGTAGGCGGCGAGCGAAAGGAGGTCGCCCTGGCCGTAGCTGCGCACCGTCGCGCCCAACCCCGCGTCGAGGATTTCGCAGCCGGCCTGCGCGGCCGCGGCGCAGGCGGGCAGGAAGAGCCCGTCCGTGGCGTGGCGGTGGTAGTGGAGGACGAGGTCGGGCCAGCGGGCCTTGAGCGAGCGCACGAGCGCCGTCATGAAGGCGGGCGAGCACACGCCCGCCATGTCCTTGAGGCCGAGGATGATGTTCTTCGACGCTTCGCGTTCGGTGAGGCCCGTGACGCGCGCGGTCATGCGCAGAATCGACTCGGCCGCGTCCATGCAGTACCCGACGTCGAACCACGGGGCGCGCGAGAGCGCGATCGCCGGCTCGAAGATCTTCCCGGGGTGCGAGAGCACGACCTCGGCCAAGGGCTCCATGTTCTCGGCTTCGTTCAGAAAGTCGAAGCACCGCACGACGTCGTAGTGCTCGCAGATCTTCTCGCCCGTGAGCCGCATGAGGTTCTTGGGCTGCGGCGAATAGCCGAGGACGTTCGTGGAACGCACGAGGAGCTGCTTCAGGGTCTTCGGCGCAAAGGCGTTCCATTCGCGCGCCTCGCTCCAGGGGTAGGTCATGTTGGCGAGCATCGCGACGTGGAAGTGCGCGCCGCCGCCGTTTTCAATCGAAAAAAGCCCGACGTTGTCGAGGTAGGGGCCGATCAGCCTGTCCTCGGCGAGGCGCAGCCGGTTGCCGTGGTTCGACTGCGTCATGTCGCGGCAGGTCGTGTCGGTGAAGTGCACGCGGCCCGTGTCGCGGATGAAGGAGAGCACCGACGCGCGTCCGTCCTGCGGATAGGGCGAAGGCGACCGGCGCACCGCTTCGGAGAGCTCCGGGAGCACCGGCGCGAGGCGCCCGAGCTTCGGGGTCGTGCGTGAGCGGTAGGCGCCCAAGGAGACGTACGGGTTGAAGCCCCGCGCGGAGATCTCGGCGACCAACTTCGCCAAGCGCTCGCTCTCGGGCGCGAGGTCCGTGTAGCGCAGGAGCTCCGGGTGGTCCTTCACGAACGTGGTCGTCACCCCGCCCGCCTGGAAGAGCGGATGGCCGATCACGCGGCGCAGAAAGGGAATCGTGGTCTTGGGGCCGCCGATCACGTACTCCTGCAGCGCGCGGGTCATGACGCCGAGGGTCTTCTGCCAGTCGCGGGCGTAGGTGATGAGAAGCGCGCCGGCGGAGTCGTAGTTGGGCGGGAAGGCGTAGCCCGCAGAGAGGTTCGAGTCGAGGCGCACGCCCGGGCCGCCCGGCGACACGTAGCGCGAGATGAGCCCGGAATTCGGCGTGAAGCCGTCCTGCGGGTCCTCGAGATTGACGCGGACCTGCAGCGCATGGAAGGCGGGCTTCACGGTCTCTTCTGTGAAGCGCAGGGTCGAGCCGAAGGCGATCGCGATCTGCTCCTCGACGAGGTCCACGCCGTAGCGGCTCTCGGTGATGCCGTGCTCGACCTGCAGGCGCGTGTTCACCTCGATCATGTAGGGCGTGCCCTCGTCGGTGACGAGGAATTCGACCGTCGCGACCGAATGGTAGTTGACGGCGAGGACGAGCTTCTTGGCGTAGCTCTTCAGACGCGTGCGGAGCTCCGGCGTCATGCCCCGCCAGGGCGAGGGCGTCGTCTCGAGGAGCTTCTGGTTGTTGCGCTGCACCGTGCAGTCGCGTTCGTCGAAGGCGAAGACGTTTCCCCAGTGGTCGGCGATCACCTGGATTTCGATGTGGTGCACCTTCGGGAGGTACTTCTCGACGAAGAGCCGCGGGTTCCCGAAGGAGGCCTGCGCCATCGCGGAGGCCTTCTCAAAGGCGTCCTCGAGTTCGTCTTCGGAGGTGACCAGGAAGATCCCGCGGCCGCCGCCGCCGCCTTCGGCCTTGAGCATGATTGGGAGTCCGATCTCACGGGCGAGGCGCCGCGCTTCGGGCACGTCCACGGATTCGTCGGACCCGGGCACCACGGGAATGCCGAGCGAGCGGGCGACGCGGCGCGCCTCGACCTTGTTGCCGAGAAGGTGCATCGCCTTGGCCGACGACCCGATGAAGGTGATGCCGGCCTCTTCGCAAAGTTCGGGGAAGTGGTCGTCCTCGCTCGCAAAGCCCCAGCCCGGATGGATCGCCACGCAGCCGCGCTCGCGCGCGAGGCGGATGATCTTCGGGAGGTCGAGGTAGGCGCGCGGGTCGGCGCCGAGAAGGAGAAGCTCCTGCGCGGAGGCGGCCGCGGGCTCGGCCTTGTCGATGTCGGTCGCCGTGACGGCGGCCACCGCCTCGAAGCGCTCCCGGATCGAGCGGGCTATTCGGCGTGCCGGAATGCCGCGGTTGGCGACAAGGATCACCTTGCCGCGCAGACTCTCGCGGACCTCTTCAAACGTGCGCTGCTGCATCGTGAATGTTCCTCTTTCAAAGGGTGTGGTTTTTCTTCTGCTAAAGCCCCCCGCCCTGCGGTGCGGCGTCTCCTTCCGAGGGGAGTCGCCGGGGACGGCGGGTGATGATGTTGTGGAGGAGGTCTGGGACGGGGGCTTTTCGCTCTCTCTTTCTCAGGCCGCCTCCGCGGTCCGCGCGCGCAATGCTCCCGCGGATCAGTGAAAACGTTCTGGCGCCCGCCTGAAGGACGAGCTCTCCCGTCTCGGAGAGCCCGAGAAGGCGCCCCTCGAGCCGGCCGCTCCCCGGCCCCTCGGGGTCCGCGACCTCTACGGTCTCGCCCTGCCAGAGAAGGCGCCCGGCCGCGGCCTCGCGCCAGTCGAGAAGAAGCGCGGCCGGGTCTTCGGCCGCGATCCTGCGCACGATCCGGTTCCAGAGGACGAAGGAGTCGGCTTCGCGCGCTGCGGGAGCGGACTCCGTCGGGTCCGCGTCGGCAAGCCGTCCCGGAGGAAGGGCCGCCCCTTCGCGGAGCGTCTCGACCGGCGGCGCCCAGTTGAGGTTGAGCCCTACGCCCGCGGTGAGCAGCCCCCCGCGCTCCTCGATCAGAATGCCGCCCGCCTTTGCGGGCCGGCCGCCCTGAAGCACGACGAGGTCGTTGGGCCACTTGAGCCGGACGAGGAACCCGAGGGCATTGAGTTCATCGGCGATGAGGGCCGCGAGGGCCGCGGCCGACGCGGGCGAGGCCCAGACGCCTTTGGCGGGGAGTCGCACCGCGCCGTGCACGTTCCCCTCGCGGCTCTCCCAGGCGCGGCCGTACTGGCCGTGGCCGGCGGTCTGGCGGTCGGCGAAGACCGAGCCGAAGACGGGAAGCTCTCCCGCGGCGAAGCGTTCGCGCGCGGTGATGAGAACGGAATCCGCAGCGGCGAGCCGCAGAACGGGGACGGCGGTGGTCATGGCAGGTGCTCCGTGGAATGGGGGAGAAGACGCTTTCGAGCCTAACAGTCCGCAACCGCGCGGATTCGCCCGGAGCTCTGCTCCCGAGCGGAGTTTTCCGCATTAAATGCACGGAGTTTGTGCACTGCCGGGAGGAGATAGACGGTTGCTCCGATGGGAAGACTGCCTAGAGCGCGCGGGCGGAGGTTCCGCCGTGCGCGGTGCGCCCCTCGGAGCCGGCGCGGCTGCGGGAAAGCCTTCATTTTCCGCGGAAATTCTGATTCTGCAGATCTGATTTTCCGTTAAAACGATGAAGAAATGTTTGCAACATGATGATGCTTATGGAAAGAAGCCGCCAAAACTTTGTTGATTGCATGTGCATGAAGAAGAATTTTCCCTTCTTTTGCACGAATCCACGGTCAACCAGGACGAAGTGCCTAGAAAATCGGGTTCCTCAAGCCGGGCGGCCCTTGCCGAACGACATGAAAAGGTGCAGTATTCACTGCACGGTGGGAGATTACGCCGAGTGAGTTTCCTTAAAACTCAAAGCAATTCATCAACGAAACTGGAGAAACTGCAATGTTTGGATGCACCTTGAACTGCACTCAGGCCCCCTGTGGGTGCACGGGTGCCGCGTGCGTCCTCTCCGGTTCCCGGTCGTTCCCCGGCGCCTGGCCGCTGCGACTTAGGGTGGAGGACCCGGATCCGGTGCGCTGAAGGCGCCGCCACCCCCGTCCTCCCTCAAGCAGCCCCCAAGGGCGGCGCAAAGCTCAACGGAGCGCCCGCCCGTCTCTTCCGACGCCTCTGCCCAGGCCTTTTCAGGGCCTCTTCAAGGCCTCTTCGCCCACTTTTCAGGAACGATCATCATGTTTACGTCCGACTTCTTCCACGCCATCACCCGCCGTCAGTTCCTCGCCGCCTGCACCATTGCGGCCGCGGGCGTTTCCACCGCCTTCCCGCGTTCTGTCTTTGCCGCCGAACCCGAGAAGAAGTCCGTGACTATCGCCGTGGGCGGGCAGTACCTCTACTACTACCTGCCGATGGCGCTCGCCGGATGGATGGGCTTCTACAAGGACGAAGGGCTCGACGTGAAGGTCGTGGACTTCCAGGGCGGCTCGAAGTCGCTCCAGGCGGTTGTGGGCGGCTCGGCCGACATCGTGTCGGGCGCCTTCGAGCACACGCTGATGATGCAGCCCAAGCGCCAGCGCATGACGGCCTTCGTGCTGCAGGACCGCGCGCCGCAGTGCGTCTTCGTGATGAACCGCGCCACGATGAAGGACGAGAAGAACCCGACGGCGCTCAAGGGCCGCCGCATCGGCGTCTCGGCGCCGGGCTCCTCGACCCACGTGATCGCGAACTTCGTGATGGGGCACGCCGGCGTGAAGCCCAATGAATTCTCCGTGATCGGCGTGGGCACCGGTGCGGGTGCGATCGCGGCGCTGCGCGCCGGGCAGATCGACGCCTTGGTCGGGCTCGATCCTGTGATCACGCAGTTGACCGACGAAAAGGAGATCACGATCGTCACCGACACGCGCCGCATCAACGAGTCCGACGCGCTCTACGGCGGCCCGATGGTGGGCGGGTGCCTCTATGCGCCCGAACGCTTCGTGAACGAAAACCCTGAAACGTGTCAGCGCATCACGAACGCCGTCGTGCGCGCGCTCAAGGTGATCGAAAAGGCCTCGCCCGAAACCCTGATGAAGTCCGTTCCCCGTGCGGCCTTCCTCGGCAACCCCGCCCTCTATGCGGAGTGCTTCGCCAACAACCGTCCTTCCATGTCCACCGACGGGCGCTTCCCCGCCGGCTGCGTCGAGGCCGCGGCCCACGCGCTCTCGTCGGTCAACCCCAAGCTCGCAGACTTCAAGTTCGACGCCTCCGCCTGCTTCACGAACCGCTTCACCGACGCCGTCAAGACGGCCTGATCATCCCGCCGGCCCCATCCGCCTTCGTCGCGCCCGACGACGCGCGCGGAGGCTTTGCCGCCCCTTTTTTTTAAGACCCCGCGTCCCCTGTGAACCCGCTCCATCATGTCCTCCGAGACCGTCCCCGCCGTTGAATTCAGAAACATCGCCTGCCGCTTCCCCGTGCCGGGCGGCGTCTACACCGCCACCGAAAGCGTGAACTTCTCGATCGGCGACGGCGAGTTCGTGAGCGTCGTAGGCCCGACGGGCTGCGGCAAGTCCACGCTCCTCAACGCCGCCGCGGGCCTCCTGAAGCCCGCCGAAGGCGAGGTGCTCATCTACGGCGAGCCCCTCAAGGGCCTCAACCGGCGCGCGGGCTACATGTTCCAGGCCGAGAGCCTGATGCCCTGGGCGAGCGCGCTCGAGAACGTCACGATGAGCCTGAGGTTCCGCGGCGTCCCGGAGCACGAGGCGGCCGAGCGCGGCATGGACTGGCTCGCGCGCGTGGGGCTCGAGAAGTTCCCCGACCGCTATCCGCACGAACTCTCGGGCGGCATGAGAAAGCGCGTCGCCATGGCGCAGACGATGATCGCCGACCCGGACATCCTCCTGATGGACGAATCCTTCTCGGCGCTCGACATCCAGACGCGGCAGCTCATGGAGAACGAACTCCTCAACCTCTGGCAGGAAAAGAAGAAGGCGGTGCTCTTCATCACGCATGACCTCGACGAGGCGATCGCGCTCTCGGACCGCGTCGTCGTGATGTCCGCCGGTCCCGCCTCGCACCCGATCGGGAGCTTCCCGATCACGCTCCCGCGGCCGAGAAACGTCGCCGAAATCCGCATGCTCCCGGAATTCAACACCTGCCATGCGGCGATCTGGGAGGTGCTGCGCGGCGAGGTGCTGAAGTCCTACCGCGAGCACCGCGCACACGTCTGAGACGCGCCGCACCAATCCCTTTTTTTCCTCCCGAACCGAACAAGAGAACACGAAAATGCAGAGCCCGAAGAGCGCGATGACGATCCGCATCTGGCAGTGGGGGCTTCTTGCCGCCATCTTCATCTTCTGGTGGGCGATGACCAAGCCCGGCCTCGTCCCGACCTTCTTCTTCACGAACGACGACCAGGCGGCCTTCTTCTTCGGCGAGCCGCTCGAGATCTTCGCCCGCATCAAGGACTGGTTCGTCGGGGGCGAGATCTACCGGCACCTCGTCGTGACGCTCTATGAAACCGTGATGGCCTTCGTGATCGGCACCGCCGCGGGGCTCGCCACCGGCCTCTGGCTCGCACTCTCGCCCACGGCGGCGGCCGTCGCCGACCCCTTCATCAAGGGCCTCAACTCCATGCCCCGCGTGATCCTCGCGCCGATCTTCGCCGTTTGGTTCGGCCTTGGGCCCGCATCGAAGATCGCGCTCGGCTTCACGCTGGTCTTCTTCATCGTCTTCTTCAACGTCTACCAGGGCGTGCGCGAGGTGAACCCGACCGTCCTCAACTCGGCCCGCATGTTGGGCGCTTCTCCGAGGCAGCTCCTGCGCCACGTCTACCTGCCGTCGGCGACGAGCTGGGTCTTCTCGAGCCTTCACACCTCCGTCGGCATGGCCTTCGTTGCGGCGGTGATCGGCGAGTACCTCGGATCGGCCGAAGGCGTGGGGTACCTGATCCTGCAGGCGGAAACGACCTTCGACATGAACACCGTCATGGCGGGCATCCTCGTCCTCACGGCCTGCGCGCTCGTGCTCGACCGGATCGTCACCGAGTGCGAGAAGCGCTTGATGAAGTGGCAGCCTCTGGGCGGTCGGTAGGGCGTTGATGGGGACGGCCCAAAGGGACTTTGATAGACTCAATGCTAAATATGAGTCCCAGAAAAACCGAGCCGTCCCATGGAAAAAACTCTTCTGCGGCTCCCCCTTGGGATCTCCGACTTTCCCGAGATCCGCGAGGGGGATTACGCGTTCGTCGACAAGACGCGGACCATCGAGAAACTTGAGAAGGCTGCGTCGCCGTACGTGCTTTTTCTCCGGCCGCGGCGCTTCGGCAAGACGCTTCTCACCTCCATGCTGCTTGCCTATTACGATGAGGCATTCGCCGGGAGGTTTGATCAGGTCTTCGGCGGAACATACATTCACGCACACAGGACGTCGCTCCAAGGGAAATATTGGGTGTTGCGGTTGGATTTCTCCGGGATAGACGCCTCGAATCTGGTGCCGGGATTCATCAGCAGGCTGCTGAGAGGAATTCAACCCTTCTTTGCTCGTCATCGAATAGACGGTGCAGAAGATTTTTTGAAGCGAGAATACGGGGATCCTGCGCGGCTTATTTCTGATTTCTTTAGATTGATTGGGCCGTTTGTTGGCAGGCGTCTTTTTGTTGTCATCGATGAATACGATCATTTTGCCAACGATGTTTTGGCAAACGACAAGGCGCTGTTCAAGAAGATGACTTCCGCCGAAGGTTTTCTCAAGACCTTTTATGCGGCATTGAAGGCGGAGACGGGGCCGGATGGAGTCATTGCGCGCATATTCGCAACGGGCGTCACCTCCATTTCGATGGATTCCATGACGTCCGGATTTAATATACAAATTAACATCAGTCAGGATTCGGGTTTTTGTGATGCAGTGGGTTTCACTGAATGCGAGCTTCTTGCACTGATAGAAAAGACTGTGGATCTGGAGCGAATCGGACGCAGGCCTGAAGAAGTTGTTGACCGAATGCGCGAGTACTACAACGGCTATCGATTCAGTCCGGACAGTGAATCCAGGGTCTACAACCCCGCCATGTGCCTCTACTACCTCTCGTCACTGCGTCGCCGAGGAAAGGAGCCCGTGCTCATGGTCGATCCGACCTCTGCGCCTGACCTTTCCAAGATCGGCGGTATTTTCGACTTGGCCTATCATCAAGATCTCGTCGACGTAGTGGATGCGGCAATGACGGACAAGTCTTCGGAACTGCCCCTCGGAGCCATTTCTCCCACGGTTAATTTGAACAGTGCGGAAAGATTTTCGCGAAACGACCTGTTGTCGGTGCTGTTCTTTATGGGCTACTTGACTTATAGTGCGGAAGCCTATAATGAGCTGGTTTGTTCCAACAAGGCAATTCGTCTTCAATTTTTCGAGTACTACTTTGAGAAGTTGAAGGGCTTCCATCTTCACTTTTCCGGAGCAAGCCTTTTAAAGGCTTTTGAAGCCATGCGAGGTGGGGATATTGTGCCGTTTCTGCATGTTTTTGAGCGGAAGCTGCAGGAGTCGAGCGGAATCCATGCAGTGACTCATCTTTCCGAATCTTCGTTGCAGTTCGGAATTCGTTATGCCCTGCTCACCAATTCCGACTACCAAGTTTCCATGGAAACGGAAGCTAGAGGAAAGGGATACAGCGATGTGTTTTTGGAGCCGCTGCAGAATTCAGGAGCGGAATTCGCCTACTTGTTGGAGTTGAAGTACATCAGGAAATCGGCCTCTTCTCCCAAAACAATCCAAAACCTGCGGGAGGCGGCGGCGCAGCAGCTCCATCGGTACGCAGCGGCGGAGCCCTTCGCCTCAAAAAAACGTCTGAAGAAGATCGCCGTCGTTTTCTGCGGCCTCGAACTCGTTTCGGTTGAAGAGGTGTAGCCCCGGAGGGTTGGGCACGGCCAAAAAACAAAGGTCCGCCGTTCGGAACGGCGGACCTTTGTTGAAGAGAAAGGCGTCAGAACCGCAGAATCATGCCCGCAGTGGCGATCGCCTGATTGAGGCGCGAGGAGTTGTCGAGGAGCTTCTTGCCGTCGAGCCAGCTCGCCGCACCGTAGAAGCGCGTGTGCTTCGAGAAGTCGTAGTAGTAGACGACGCCGCCCATTGCGAGCGTTCCCTTGTTGTCGCCCGCCGCGGCGTCAACGCCCTTCCACTTGGTCTTCAGGTACCCGGCCGCGGCCGAGAAGGTGTGCCGGCCGACGGGATACTTCGCGCTCACGTGCACGGCCCAGCTGTCGAGCCCCTTTTCGCTCGTTCTGTAGGTCTGAGAGCCCACGATCGAGGCGAGGTCGGGAACCGGGCCGATGCGCCAGTCGTTGCAGCTCGCGTAAAGGATCGCCGAGACCGCGGGACCGCCGAAGTCGTAGCTCGCGATCAGGTGCACCGCGTGGGTGTTGTCGCGGCGCGTGTCGCGCGTGCCGTCCGCATTCTTGAGGTTCCCGGGCATCTCGAACGAATAGACGATGCCGGTTTTGAAGCGCTCGCCCGCCCAGCCGGTCGAGAGCTGTGCGACATGACGGCGGTCCGACCAGTCTTCGGTCGCTTCAGTGTCGCCCGTCGCCTTCTTCGAGTCGCCGTTCGAGTAGACGCCGTGCAGGAAGAGTCCGGTCTTCGCGCGCGTGGCGAAGCCGACGGCGTTGGAGAGGCGGCCCGGCTGGAAGGTGATGTTCGCCGGCGCAATGCCCGCGAGCGAGGCGTAGGTCTGGTTGGCGTTGAGCTTCGCATAGACGGAGTAGGGCAGGCCCGCCACCGTGAGGCCCGCCATGCGGCCGAAGGAGAACTCGATGAAGTCGTTGCCGAGGTAGGCGCGCGAGAGGGCGTCGAAGATGACGCCGTCTTCAACGAAGCTCCCCGAGTCGAGCGAAATGAGGCTGCGCAGCTGTGCTCCTGCGTACCAGCCGTTGCCGAGGTCTTCGCGTGCGGTGATGAGCACTTGGGAGTCGTCGGGAAGCTGCCCGTAGCCCGCCATCGAGAGCGAGCCGTCGCCGCCCTCGCCGTGTGAATAGAAGAGCCCCGTGACGGCCGAAACGTTGACGTTCACGTCGGCCGCCTGAGCGGCGCCCGCGGCGGCGAGAAAGATGGAGGAGAGAAGCGCTGCGCTGAGCGCGGTGAGGGGATGACGAGGCATGAGAGCGTCTCCTTTGGCTTCGGCCCGGCTGCGGCCGGCGCTCCTCCAGGGGAGGCGGAGGCGCTTCGGGCTTCTGATGGATCTCAGCCTCCGAGGCTAAATGAGCCGATCGAACTAAGCCATAAGGACTACCCGTGCGTCTCGGCCGCTTTTTGGAAAATATGAATTCCAGTTTCGACCTGCGCCCTCAGTGGGCGGCGCAGAAAAAAGAAGCGGTGCGAACGGATAATCCGGTGTCCTCGTCCGCTCATCCGTCCGCGCCGCATTTTCTGTTCGACAGAAAAGAGACTCTCAACAAGCCGCCTCGGCAGACTTCCTTGAGGAGGTCCTCCTGAACGACGGAAAGCATCTTCCCGCTTCGCCGTCAAAGGGGCGTGAAGGACGGATGAACGCCCCGTCAAGCCGTTTGCGGGCGGTCAGGGGCGGGAGGATGGCGGCGAATCCCTCAGCGGCGGGAGCGCCTCGACTGCGCCGTTTTGCCCGGAGCGGAATCGGTGGCGGAGGGCTTCTCGTCGGGTTTCGCACCGGATTTCGCGCCGGGCTTGGCGGGGGTTTCCGCTTCAGCAGGTGCGGTCGGTGCCTTGGGCGGCGCGAGGCGCGCGAGCACTTCGTAGACGAGGTTGAGGCGCGCTTCAGGGTCGGGGGTCGAGGCGGCGATCCGCAGGCGCTCCGGGCCCGCCATCTGCGCGTCGGTCCTCGACTGCATGAAGCGGATGAGGGCGAGCGGGTCGAGGTTCGGCTTCGCGGTGAAGGTGATCACGATCGCCGTAGGGGCGGCGTCGATGCGGCGGATGCCGATCGCCTCGCACTTGAGGCGCAGTTTGTGCACCTCGATCAGACGCCGCGCCGCGTCGGGAAGCTTCCCGTAACAGTCCACGAGCGCCTCGGTCGAGCGCTCGAGCGCCGTGCGGTCCTCAGCCGATGCAAAGGCCTTGTAGTAGGCGAGGCGCTGCGAGACGTCGCTCACGTAGTCCGAGGGCAGGAGCGCCGGGGCGTGGAGGTTGATGTCGGTCGTGAGCGCGAGGGGGCCGTCCACCGCGGGCGCTTCGCCGCGCTTGAGCGAGCGCACCGCCTGCATGAGCATGCGGTTGTAGAGCTCATAGCCCACCTCGGCGATCTCGCCGCTCTGGTGCTCGCCCAACACTTCGCCCGCGCCGCGGATCTCGAGGTCGTGCATCGCGAGGTAGAAGCCCGAACCGAGGTCCTCGAGCGCCTGAATGGCGTCGAGGCGCTTCTGCGCGTCCTTCGTGAACGCTCCGTCAGGGGGCGTGAGGAGGTAGGCGTAGGCCTGGTGGTGCGAGCGCCCGACGCGGCCGCGCAGCTGATGGAGCTGCGCGAGGCCGAACTTGTCCGCGCGCTCGATGATGATGGTGTTCGCCGACGGGACGTCGATGCCCGTCTCGATGATGGTCGAGCAGAGGAGCACGTTGAAGCGCTGCTGGTAGAACTCGCGCATCACGCGCTCGAGTTCGCGCTCGTGCATCTGGCCGTGGGCGACGGCGATGCGCGCTTCGGGAACGAGCTTCTCGAGGCGCAGCAGGGCGTTCTCCATCGTCTCCACCTCGTTGTGGAGGAAGTAGACCTGGCCGCCGCGCTTCAATTCGCGCAGCACCGCCTCGCGGATCGTCCCGTCCTGGTCGCTCTGCACGAAGGTCTTCACCGAGAGGCGGCGCTCCGGGGCCGTCGCGATCACGGAGAAGTCGCGGATCCCCTCGAGCGACATCGAGAGCGTGCGCGGAATCGGTGTCGCGGTGAGCGTGAGGACGTCCACCTCGGCGCGGATCTTGCGGAGCAGCTCCTTCTGGCGCACGCCGAAGCGGTGCTCCTCGTCGATGATGATGAGGCCGAGGTTCTTGAAGGCGACCTTGTCGGAGAGGAGCTTGTGCGTGCCGATCACGATGTCCACCGTGCCGTCGGCGAGGCCCTCGACGGCCTTGGCGGTCTCGCGGCCCGTGCGGAAGCGCGAGAGCTCGGCGATCGTCACGGGCCAGGCGCGGAAGCGGTCGCGGAAGGTCGCGGCGTGCTGCTCGGCGAGGAGCGTGGTCGGGCAGAGAACGGCGACCTGCCGGCCCGACATTGCGGCGATGAACGCCGCGCGCAGCGCCACCTCCGTTTTGCCGAACCCCACGTCGCCGCAGACCAGGCGGTCCATGGATTTCCCGGAGGTCATGTCGGAGACGACGGCCTCGATCGCCGCGGCCTGGTCGGGCGTTTCCTCAAAGGCGAAGCCCTCGCGGAAGGCCTTGTAGTCCGCGGGGTTCATCTCGAACTTCATCCCCGCGCGGGTCTTCCTGAGCGCATAGAGGTTGAGGAGGTCCGCCGCGGTGTCGCGCACCTCCTCGGCCGCCTTGCGCTTGACCTTCTCCCAGTCGCCGCGCCCCAACTGATGGAGGGGCGCGTGATCGGGGTCCGCGCCCGCATAGCGCGAGATGAGCTGCAGGTTCGTGATCGGCACGAAGAGCTTCGCGGCGTTCTTGTATTCAATTTCGAGGAACTCCGCGTCGCCCCCGCCCGCCTCCATGTGCACGAGGCCGCGGTAGCGGCCGATGCCGTGGTCGGCGTGCACGACCGCGTCGCCGGGCTTCAATTCCGCGACGTCGCGCACCATCATCTCGAGCGTGGTGGCGTGGCGCATCCGGCGCAGACGCTGCCGGCGGGGACTCGCCGCGTAGAGCTCCGTCTCGGTGAGGATCACGACGTCGGGCGAATGAAAGACCGCGCCCGAATAGAGCGGCGTCGCGGCGATGCCCACCTTGGCGTCGCCCGCGAGGAAGCCGCTCCAGGACGGGTATTCGGTGAACTTCAGCCCGCCGGAGCGGAAGAGCTCCGACATGGTCTCAAGGCGTCCGGCCGAAGAGGCGGAAATGAGCGTGCGCCGGCCCTTTGCGGCGCTCGCCGCCGTGCGCTCGAGGAGTTTTTCGACCGGGTTCTGGCTCTTGCGGTCCACTTCGACGCCCACCAACTGCTCGAGGTCCTCGGCGGAGTTGGTTTTGTCGAGCGAAATGCGGGTGAAGCGCCCGAGGGAGGTGAAGAACTCCTCGGGCTTCTGCCACAGAAGCTCCGGGGGGAGCGTCGGGCGCAGCTCGTCGCCTGCGAGCACCTTTGCACGCGAGGTCATGTCGCGCCCGAAGGCCTGGAGGGCCTTGTCGACGTCGCCCAACATCATCACCCGGGCGTTTGCGGGAAGGTAGTCCGCGAGTGCGGCGGTCTCGTCGAAGAAGAGCGGCAGGTAGTACTCGATGCCGGGCGAGAGGATGCCCTGCTCGACGTCGCGGTAGACGAGGCTCTTCTTCGGGTCGCCCGCGAACTGACGCCGCCAGCGCTGCCGGAAGGCGAGCAGCGAATCGGGGTCGACGGGGAACTCGTGCCCCGGGAGGAGCCGGATCTCCTTGGTCTCCTCCATCGAGCGCTGCGTCTCGACGTCGAACCACCGGATCGACTCGATCTCGTTGTCGAAGAAGTCGAGCCGGAAGGGGCGCTCGGAGCCCATCGGGAAGACGTCCACGATGCCGCCGCGCACGGCGAATTCGCCCGCGGCGAGGACCTGCTTCACGTTGGCGTACCCCGCGAGGGCGAGCCGTTCCTTGATGTGCTCGATCGAGGTCTCCTCGCCCGTGTGGAAGAAGAACGTGCTCGCGCCGATGTAGGAGACCGGGGCGAGGCGCTGCGAGGCGGTGACGGCCGAGGCGAGGAGCACGTCCGCGCCGCCCGTGGGCGCGGTGAGCCGGTAGAGCGTTTCAAGACGCTCGGAGACGAGGTCCTCCTGGGGCGAGAGCACGTCGTAGGGGAGCGTCTCCCAGTCGGGAAGCGGGCGCACCGAAAGCTCGGGCGCGAACCAGGGAATTTCGGCCGTGAGCCGCGGCACGTCCGCCGGATCGGCGCAGACCACAAGAACGCGCTCGCCCCGCGCCCGGAAGGCGAGGGCCGCCTCGGCGAGCGCCGCCGCGTCGCTCGTCTGCGCGGAGATCTCCACCCTGCGGCGCTCGCCGGGTTTGAGGCGCGTGAGGTCTTCGGGAATGATTTCAGGCTGTTGGAGAGGCATGGTGCGGGCTCCGACCGGTGCGGACGAAATGACGGAAACGGCGAATACCGTCCGGCGCACGGTGCGCAGGGCGGTCGGCTCAACATTCTAAAAGTCCCGGGATTGCGTCGTTGGAGGGGGGCGAATCCCGCCTGCCGACCAAGGGCGGCGGTTCTCGTGAGGAAGGGGCGGTACCCGGCGAAGAGTGAGTGGGCCGCGGAGGGTGATGGGACGCCGGCCGTCGTCCGCTCGGGGGGGTGGATGCGCCGTTTAGTCGATGCTGCAGCGCGAAACATCTCCCGGCGCTCTTGGCGCTTGGCGTATGAAGTCGGCAATCAAAGGAGCGGCGGAGACTCCTTCTTAGACTCATCCGAACGATGTGATAGCCTCTCGCCTTTCTTCTCTTCTCAGAAAGGCCCTTCATGACCGCACTGCCGCTTCCGCAGAGACTTCTCGTAGGCTTCACGCTCTTCGCCATGTTCTTCGGCGCGGGGAACCTCATCTTTCCCCCCTGGCTCGGCGCCCAGGCCGGCACGGAAGGCGTCGCCGCGCTCGCGGGCTTTCTCGTCACCGCCGTGGGCTTTCCAATTCTCGGCGTCATGGCGGTGGCCGAATCGGGCGGCCTCAAGACGCTTGCGGGCCGCGTGCATCCGGTCTTCGCCTTCGTCTTCATGCTCCTCATCTACCTCTCGATCGGCCCGTGCCTCGCGATCCCGCGCACGGCGAGCACCTCGTTCGAGATGGTGGTGCGCCCCGTGCTAGAACATTTCGGCGCCCTCGACGCACCCTTTGCCGGTTGGACGCTTCTGGGCGCTTCGCAGCTCGTCTATTCGGTCGTGTTCTTTCTGATCGCCTACGTGCTCGCGCTCAATCCCGAGAAGCTCACGAACCGCCTCGGCCGGGTGCTCTGCCCGACCCTGATCGTCCTCATCGCCGTGCTCTGGGCGGGGGTTTTCATCAACCCGCTCGGAGCGCCCGCGGCGCCCCAGGGCGGCTACGCCGCGAACGCCTTCTTCTCGGGCTTCATCGACGGCTACCAGACGATGGACACCCTGGCCGCGCTCAACTTCGGCCTCATCATCGCGATGAACATCCGCGCGCTCGGCATCAAGACCGAGAGCGGCGTCGTGAAGGAGACGGTCTTCGCCGGCGTGGTCGCCGCAGTGATCTTCTTTTGCGTCTACGGCGCCCTCACGCAGGTGGGCGGCGAGGCTAACGCCCTCTCGGGCGGGTTTGAGAACGGCGCGCAGATTCTCTCGGCGGCGGCGAACACGCTTTTCGGCCCCCTCGGGAGCGTGCTGCTCGGCCTCGTCTTCTTCATCGCCTGCCTCAACACGTGCGTGGGCCTCATCGCCTGTTGCTCGAACTACTTCGAAACGCTCGTGCCGAAGCTCGGCTACCGCGGTTGGGCGGCGCTCTTCGCCGTGGTGTCGATGGTGCTCGCAAACGCCGGCCTCACGCTCATTCTGAAGCTCTCCATTCCGGTGCTCATTGCCATCTACCCGGTGGCGCTCGTGCTGATCGTGCTCGCGCTCATCACGATCGTCTGGAGGCGGCTGCCTGAATTCAAGTGGGTCTACCCCACGACCATCTTCTTCACGGCCGTCGTTTCAATCACCGCCGGCATTGAAGGGTTCGGCGTGACGGTGCCCTTCTTCTCGACGCTCTGCTCGCAGCTGCCCTGGTTCTCCCTGGGGCTGCAGTGGGTGGGGCCTGCGGTGGGGGGCTTCTTCGTGGGGCTCCTTCTCTCCTGGAAGATCCCGCACTGCTGCCATCCGCGCACCTGACGCACGCGTTGCTCCCGGCTGAAGAAGGCCCCGCAGAAGGCAGGCGCTTGGCGCCGCCGGTGCGGGGCCTTTTCCATTTGGAGACGGCGGCGGCCTCAGAAGGTCGAGTGGTCGAAGAGGGCCTTGAGCTGCGTGAACTCCAGAAGTCCGTAGAGCCCGCCCTCGCGGCCGATGCCGCTCGCGCCGTAGCCGCCGAAGGGCGCGTACACGTCGCGCGGACCGTCGTTGATGTAGACGTTGCCGGCGTTGATGCGCCGCGCAACGGCGCACGCCTGCGCACGCGAAGCGCCGTACACCATGGCGTTGAGGCCGTAGGGCGTGTCGTTGGCGAGTTCGACCGCCTCGTCGAGCGTCCCGTACGGAATCACGCAGAGCACCGGCCCGAAGATCTCCTCCCGGGCGATGCGCATGTCGTTTCTCACGTCGGTGAAGATCACGGGCTTCACGTACCAGCCCTTCACGGGTGCCTCGGGGACGCCTCCGGCGAGGAGCCGCGCGCCTTCGCCGACGCCGAGCTCCACGTAGCGCTTCACGGTTTCGTACTGGGACTTCGACGCCACCGGACCGATCTTTGTCTTCGGGTCGGCGGGGTCGCCGACCGGGTAGTCCGAGAGGTGCTCGACGAGTAGCGCCTCCACCTCGGCCAACCGGCTCTTCGGCACGAGAAGGCGCGAGAGCGCCGTACAGGTCTGGCCGGAATTCAGGAGAATCGAGTTGAAGAGGTGCGGCACCGCGGGCGCGTAGTCCGGGACGTCGGGGAGCCACACGCAGGGCGACTTGCCGCCCAATTCGAGGCTCACGCGCTTCACGCCCGCGAGCGCCTGCTGCGCGAGCGTCACGCCCACTTCGGTCGAACCCGTGAAGGAAATCATCGCGACCTTCGGGTGGACGGCAAACCGCGCGCCCGCCCTGCTGCCGCGCCCGGAAATGAGGTTGATCGTGCCCTTCGGGAAGCCGGCGCGCCGAAAGGCCTCGACCATGAGGCAGGCCGTGAGGGGAGTGGATTGACTCGGCTTGAGAACGACGGTGTTCCCCATGAGGAGCGCCGGCACGACCTTCTGCACGATCTGCCCGAGCGGGTAGTTCCACGGCGTGATGCAACCGACGACGCCGACGGGCTCGCGGATGACGGTCGAGGCCGGGAAGGCTTCCTCGAGCTTCACTTGACCTGCCGCCTCGATGTAGGAGGCGACGCGTACGTACTGGTAGTCGCAGTGTGCGTTCGCGGCGAAGGTGACGGGGGCGCCCAACTCCTTCACTTCGAGCCCGATGACCGCGTTGCGCATCGACTGGAAATGCTTGAGGAAAAGCTCCATGAGGGCGCATCTTTCCTCCAGAGGTGTCCTCTTCCACGCAGGAAGCGCCCGGCGGGCGGCGTCGACCGCGCGGTCCACGTCCTCGACCGTACCGTCCGGGATGCGCGCGAAGTGCTCGAAGGTCGCGGGATTCTCGACGTCGATGAAGTCGGCGCTCGACGACGGCACCCATTCGCCGTCGATGAACTGGCGCTCGAAGAGCGCGGTGTATTCGGTTTCTGCACCCATGATCCGGATCTCTCCACTCTGTTCGTCGGGCGGCGTCCGCCCGAGCATAGCGCCCGGGGACTGAGGGGCCCCATCGGTCGAAAGTAGAAGCCGGGGAGGGAGATTGCCAGCCGTCAAGCGCCCGGAGTGGTTTCGGGTATGCCGGGCGGCGCCACTCGGCAAAGAACAGCCCGCCGAAGCCGAAGCTTCGACGGGCCTTCAGGCGGGCTACGCGGGCGCTCTCAGGAGAGAGGCCCGGTGTGTGCCGGATTAGAAGCGGTACTGCGCCTGGACGCCGACGAGGTAGGCGTCCAGGTGGCGGTAGCGGCCGATTTCGTTGCCGTTGGCGCCCGGGGTGTGGTTGTAGAGCGAGCGCTCATGCACACCGTGCAGGTGCGCGAAGGCGACGTCCGTCTGGAAGTTCTTCGACCAGTGGAAGGACGAGCCGATCGCGAACCACCAACGGTCCGCATCCGGAATGATCGCGGTGCGCTTCTTCGGATCGCCGATGGCGGACGTTTCGTAGGCGACGCCGCCGCGGAGCGTCCAGAAGTCGTTCACGCGCAGGTCGTAGCCGACGGAGTAGAGGTAGGTGTCGACCCAGTTGTTGGGAATGCTCTGCATTGTGAAGAGGACCTTCTCATAGGGATGAGCAAGCTGGCCGGCGCCCTGCAGGTTGTCCATCAGACTGCTGTCGGAGATGTCGGTGTCGAGGCTCTTGAAGCTCGACCAGTCGGCCCAACGGAAGGTGGCGTAGAGGCTCAGGTAGTCGTTGACGTCCCAGGCGGCGTTGAACATCGCCCAGGCGGGGCCCGAGACGGTGACGCCGGCGTCGTAGGTGCCGTCCAAAGTCGTGTTCGTGCCGGAAATCGTCAGATCACCCTTCGTGGCGTGCTTGGTCTCAGAACGGTAGGAAACGCCAAAGCGGACGTTCTCGACGGGCGCCCACATCATGCCGACGTTGAAGCCCCAGGTGAAATCGTCGGCCTGGTATTTGTTGTGAATATTGAGGGGCCCGTTGCTGTAGCCCACGCCGAACTTCGCGTCGACGTACTGGAGCGCCAGACCCGCACCGAAGGAGAACTTGTCGTTGAGCTTCCAGGCGACGTTCGGGTTGAAGTTGATGACGGTGATCTTGGCGTCGGTGCCGAGCTCTTTGTCCTTGAAGTCGTTGCCGTAGTTGGTCGAGAGGCCGAACGGAACCGTGACGGCAAGCCCGATCCAGGTCGAATCGTTGATCTGGTGCGAAGCGAAGAGGTGCGGGAGGACTTCTTCGCTCGCGCGGCCGTTGTTCTTGTAGGTCTGGCCGTTATCGTGCGAGACGTACTCAAGGTTGAGGCCCACGCCCACGAGACCCATCTGAACGTTCGTGCCCGGATGCAGCGTCATCGTGGCCGGGTTGTAGTAGACGCCCGAGATGTCGGTGCCGTCGACGCCGACGCCGGCGTAGGCGCGGCCGAGGGCGAGCGCGGACTGTTCGGTGAGCTGGAAGCCCGCGGCATGGGCCGTCGAGGCGAAGGCGGAGGCGACGGCAAGGGCCGCCGCGGCAATCTTGAGGTTGGTGCGGATCACGAAAGGTCTCCGGAATGCTTTTCTAATGTTTGAGAAAAAACAGGGCGGGTACGTACCCCGCGCAACAAGTGGAAACGCATTCTGCGCGAGCGAAGAGGCCGCTAGAACTCCCAAAATTAAGGGATAACCCTAGGATTTGCTGCCGTTCATTCGAACGGATGATGAGGGGGAGCGGGAGGCGGATGACGCTCAGAGCATTGATCTTTATGGAAAGTTAATGGAAAATCATCAGATGAGGTGCAAGGCGGTCGATCACTCCCGCCAAAAGAGGCTAATCCGAAAAATTCCGTGAACGCCGTGTCCGGATGCAACAAGCGCCCGCTCCCGGAATGGGGAGACGAGCGCTTATGGAAGCCGGCGGGAGTGGCGCCTGCCTGCGGTCAATGGCGGGAGAACCGGTCGATGAAGGCCATGACGAGCGCGGAGAGGACGAACGTGAGGTGGATCACGACGTACCAGAGGAGCTTGTCGTTGGGAATGTCCTGGATGCCCATGAAGACCCGCAGGAGGTGGATCGACGAGATCGCGACGATCGCCGCCGCGACCTTGTTCTTGAGCGACCCCGTGTCGAGCTTCCCAAGCCAGCTGAGCTTTTCGGTGTCGTCCTTGATGTTGATCGACGAGACGTAGTTCTCGTAGCCCGAGAACATCACCATCACGAGGAGGCCGCCCACGAGACCCATGTCGATCATCGAGAGGATCGTGAGGATGAGGTCCGATTCGGAGAGCTCCATCACGTGCGGGAGCACGTGAAATACCTCCTGATAGAACTTGACGGCGAGCGCGAGGAGCGCGCAGGAGAGCCCGATGTAGATGGGCGCGAGGAGCCAGCGCGTGGCGTACATGAGTCGTTCGACGAGCGTTTCCATGGGTTCCTGGAAAAGAGATGATGCGGGGGTCGATGCGGCGGGGTTGGATGACGGGGTTCCGGCCGCGGGGAGGAGAATCCTATCAGTCAAGCATGCCCGCACACCGCTAGACTTCGAACTTCGAAACATTTTTCCCGTCCGATCATAAGAGGAGGCGGCTTCGTGTCCGAAACGTCCGAAACCCACATCTACGCGCTCATTCCCGCCGCCGGCGTCGGCCGCCGCATGGGCGCGGACCGTCCGAAGCAGTACATGACCGTGGCGGGCGAGCCGATGCTCGCGCAGACCGTGCGGGCGCTCGAGCGCGTCTCGCGCATCGAGCGGATCTTCGTCGTGGTGAGCGCCGCCGACGCCTGGATCGACGAGGTGGCGAAGACCTTTTTGCCGCGCGTGAAGGTGCTGCGCGCCGGAGGCGCGGAGCGCGCGGACTCGGTGCTCGGCGGCCTCACGGCGGCGCAGCTCCCGGGCGATGCGTGGGTGCTCGTGCACGACGCGGCGCGCCCCTGCGTGCGGCCTTCGGAAGTGAACCACCTGATCGACGAAGTTCTGGGCGACGCCCACGGCGACCTCGCGGGCGGCATCCTCGCCGTGCCGATGGCCGACACGGTGAAGCGCGCCGATCCGCAGCGGATGATCCTCGAAACGGTGCCGCGCGCGGACCTCTGGCGCGCCGCGACGCCGCAGCTCTTCCGCGTGGGGACGTTGCTCCGTGCCCTCACCGCCGGGCTCGCGGGCGTCACCGACGAGGCGAGCGCCGTCGAGCGGCTGGGGCTGCCCGTCAAGGTGGTCTCCTGCCGGTCGGCCAACCTCAAGGTCACGGAACCGGGCGACGAGAAGCTCGCAGAACTCATTTTGGGAGAGAAGAACATGCAGGCGCCTCAGATTCCGCAGATCCGCGTGGGGCAGGGCTACGACTCGCACCGGTTGGTCGAAGGCCGCAGGCTCATCCTCGGCGGTGTCGAGATTCCGTTTGAAAAGGGCCTCGACGGGCACTCGGACGCCGACGTGCTCCTCCATGCCTTGACCGACGCGGTCCTCGGGGCCGCGGCCCTGGGCGACATCGGGCAGCACTTCCCGCCCTCGGACCCGCAGTGGAAGGGCGCGGACAGCCGGAAGCTCCTCCGGGCCGTCGTTGAGCTCGCGCGCCGCGCCGGGTGGACGATCGTCAACGTGGACGCGACCTTGGTCGCCGAGCGCCCGAAGATCGGCCCCCACATGAAGGCGATCCGCGAGAGCGTCGCGCAGACCCTCGGCGTCGCGGTGGAGCAGGTCTCCGTCAAGGCGAAGACAAACGAAAGGATGGACGCCGTCGGGCACGAGGAGGGCATGATGGCGCAGGCCGTGGCGCTCCTCGTCAGAACGCCCGAGGCGTCCCGCGTTTGAGGCCGCCTTCCGCCGCCGGGTTCCGTCGGATTCAGGACTCATCCGCTTCCCTCCGGGCCCGGTGTTTTTACTGACCTGCGGGCCGCCGCCGTACAATAAGCGGCTCCGCTCAACCATCCCCTTTTTTCCCGCCGGGCGGCCGCAGCGCCCTCCGACTTCATCCATGCAGCAAACGCCTGCGCTCTCCGGGCGCGTCCGCTTCATCCTCTGCGAGCCCGCGCATCCGGGCAACATCGGTTCGGCCGCACGCGCCGTGAAGACCATGGGATTCCGCGACCTGCGGGTCGTCGCCCCATGGGAGCGCGGCTACCGCACGCACCCCGAAGCGGTCGCGTACGCGACGAGTTCGGTGGACGTGCTGCAGAATTCGCGCATGCACGAAACACTCGCCGAAGCCCTCGAAGGCGTCACCTTCGCCTGGGCGATGACGGGCTACGACCGCGAGTACGGCCCGAAGCTCTCGCCCATGCGCGAGGCGGCGGGCAAGGCCGCCGCCTGGCTCGATCAGATGGAGGGCGACCTCGCCTTCGTCTTCGGCACTGAGCGCAGCGGCATGACGAACGAGGAGATCATGCTCTGCCAAGGGTGCGCGGCGATTCCCGCCGACCCGGCGAGCCCGAGCCTCAACCTCTCGCAGGCCGTGCAGATCGCCGCCTACGAAATGCAGATGGCGCTCCTCGCGGCCGAGGGGCGCACGAGCGAGCTCTACGACTGGCAGGGACGCTTTGCAGGGGATGAACCCGCCTCGTCCGAGGCGATCGAGGGGTTCTACGGGCACTGGGAGCAGGCGATGGCCGCCTGCGGCTACCACAACCCGAAGAACCCGAGGCACCTGATGGACATGACGCGCCGGATCTTCAGCCGCTCGGGCCTCTCGAAGAACGAGCTCGCGCTCCTGCGCGGCATCTGCGCGGCGATCATCGAGCCCAAGCGCGAGCGCATCGGCCGCAAGAAGGGACAAAAGGCGGAGCCTGCGCAGGCGCCCGGCTGCGTAGCGCAGACCGCCCCCGACGAAGACTGAAGCCGCCCCATCCGCCGAACCCAGAAGGAAGCCCAAGGACATGTTTGAAGACGCCCGCGAACTCATCGCCACCATCAAGGAAAAGGACCCGGCCGCGCACAACACCGCCGAGATCCTCTTCGCCTATCCGGGCTTTCACGCCCTCATCATCCACCGCGCGGCCCACTGGTGCCTGCTGCAGGGTTGGGAGGGCTTCGCGCGCTGGGTCTCGCACGTCGGCCGGTTCCTGACCGGCATTGAAATCCACCCGGGCGCGAAGATCGGACGCCGCGTCTTCATCGACCACGGCATGGGCGTCGTGATTGGCGAGACGGCGGAGGTGGGCGACGACTGCACGATCTACCACGGGGTGACCCTGGGCGGCACCTCGCTCACGAAGGGCGCAAAGCGTCACCCGACTCTGGGCCGCGGCGTCGTCGTGGGCGCGGGCGCGAAGGTGCTCGGCTCCTTCACGGTGGGCGACGGCGCGCAGATCGGATCCAACGCCGTTGTGGTGAAGCCCGTTCCGGCGGGCGCCACCGTGATGGGCGTCCCGGGACGCATCGCCGCGCAGAAGCCGAAGACGGACGCCTCCGCGGACGAGAAGAAGGCGGCCGAACCCTTCCACGCCTACGGCGTCGGCGCGGCGGACCGCGACCCGTACGCGAGCTCGATCCTCGAGCTCGTGCGCGTCGTCGAGGCGCAGAGCGCCGAGATCAAGCGGCTCTCCGAAACGGTGAAGGCGCTCGGGGGCGCGGCCGAACCGGAGGTCGCCGTCTTCGACCGCTCGAAGCTCTGGCGCTCGGCCAGGGCCGCGATGCCGGCCGAAGCGGCCGACTCGCAAAACGCTGCGGCGAAGCCCGCTGTAGAAGAGGCGCCCAAGGCCTGACGGCTCCGCCGCAGACGGGCCGCCTGCACGACGCGTCCCGTCCCGTCCCGTCCGTCCGTTCTCGACGCCCTCCCTTCTGCGCCTTCGCAGGGCCGCTCCGTCAATCGCCCTAGAGAAAGCTAATCGTTCTCATTTAGAATCAGGGCACCCACCCACCTCACCGTCCGGATGCCCTGCCATGCCTGAAGTCGTCGCGCAGCCTCTCTCCCAAACCGTCCCGTCGTCTCCGGCCCGGCCCGCCCGCCCTCATGCGCCGGACGTCGACCTGCGGCTCGGCGCCTTTGCGCTCGAAGAGCCGAAGGCCTCCGGGGCGGAGCGCTCCGACGCGGAGGCGCTCCGCGGGACGGATGCGGCCGAAGCCCTGGAGATGCTCCTCGACCGGACGCGCCGGGGGCCGACCGTCGCCGAAGTGCACGTGCCTTTCTGCGAGACGAAGTGCGAGGGGTGCGGCTGCTGGCAGAACGAATACCGGCAGCTCGAGAGCAGCCGCTACGCCGACGCCGTCGTGAAGGAGATGGCCGTCTGGAGCGGAACGCACGCGCAGTCGGGCGCGCCCGTGCAGGCGCTGCGGATTGGCGGGGGCAATCCCACCGCGCTCGAAGCGGTGGACATCCTGAGGATTCTCTCGAATGCGCGGCGGCTGCTGCCGCTCGCGAACGACTGCGAGGTGGTGATGGAGGCGCGCGTGCATCACTTCACCGAGGAGAAGATGGAGGCGGCCTTGGCCGGCGGCGTCACGCGCTTTGAATTTCCCGTGCGGAGCTTCAACACGGCCGTGCGCCGCGCCGTCGGACGCGTCGAGGAGGGCTTTGAGGCCGCGCGCCTCTTGGAGCGCCTCGCGCAGTACGACGAGGCGGGCGTGGCGGTGGAGTTGAACTACGGCCTTCCGGGACAGTCGCTCGACGTCTGGGAGAGCGACCTGAGGACGGCCTCGAGCCTCCCGCTCGACGGCCTCACGCTGCGCGCCGCGGGCGAGCCCGACTTCCCTGGCGCCCGCCTGAAGACCGAGCGCGCCGCCGGGGCGGAGCTCCTCGCGGAATCGCACCGCCGGGCCTGCGGCCTTTTGGCGGGCGAAGGCTGGGACCGGCGCACCTCCGTGCGTTGGGGGCGCACCGAGCGCGACCGGAGCCTCTTCGAGGCCCTTGCGCTCGGCGACGCCGACCGTCTGGTCTTTGGTTCGGGCGCCCAAGGGCGGCTCTTCGGGTGGACCTACCGCATCGAAGGCGCTCTGGAAG
The DNA here is from genome assembly GCA_905198475.1 of uncultured Sutterella sp. GTDB lineage: Bacteria > Pseudomonadota > Gammaproteobacteria > Burkholderiales > Burkholderiaceae_F > Sutterella. The sequence goes on from CAJKCQ010000025.1 coordinate 28,679, forward strand.
CCTGGTACTCGGCCGTCTGGATGGGCCGCCGGGCCGTTGCCGAAGTCTCCCGGCCCGAACCCGCCTGGCGCGCCGCGACGCTCCTCGTGCGCGGCGTCTTCGAAGGGCGCTTCTCCGTCAAGGCCGTTGAACGGCGCTCCGGCCTCGTGCTCGCGCCCGTTCTTGAACCGCTCATCGCGCAATGGCGCGCCGCGGGGCTCGTCACCGGAGGCGCGGACTGGGTCCGCTTGACCGATGCCGGGTGCTTTCACCATGCGCGGCTCGAGAGGGCGGCGTACGACTGCGTCAACGCCCGCGCGGCGCAGCTCCTGGAGCTTCCCGCTCCGGCCCTGCGCCGCCGCGGCGCCTTCCCGATCATGGCCGCAGACGCCTGGCGCGCGGTTGAAGCCGGCTGCGGGATGCTCGCTCCCAAAGCGGTGAGCGCGTCCTGATGAAGCTTGAAAGTCGTCGAATACACACCTCACTAAATCTCTCCGAGGCTGAATTCTTGAATTTGCCCTGATTCCTCAGGGCTTTTTTATTTGCAAGAATGGGTGTGTTATGTTATAATGTACACCCATTAGCAGGAGAGCCGTTATGGATGCCGAATTCCCCATCAAAGTCCGAGAAGTCAAGATCCGTCACAAGAGTGGCGTGACCTATGTTGAGCGTCGCCAATATCGTTATGACCCGAAACTCGGATACAATGTCGTGCTCAAGTCCGAGAGAATCGGCAAAATTGACCCGGAAACCAATCAGATCGTTCCGTGTCGCCCCAAGAGAAAGAAGAGCGAGCCGAAGCCGGCGGCAGAACCTGTCAATTCTTCAGCTACGCGCGTGCGCACAGGCTTGTCCGATCTGTTCGACTGGGCCGGGAAGTCCTCCGGCATGGAGGAGTGCGTGCGTCATTCCTTCAACGCAGGCGGTGACGCCGACAAGATCCTTTCAGTGGCTCGCTATCTTGTGGCTACCGGCGATCCCGTCAATCGAATCGACTCCTGGCAGCTTGATCATGACGTGCCTTATCGTCCCGGGCTCAGTCCGGACGTCTGCTATGAGCTCTTCGATCAAGTGGGGCTCAACGAAACCGGCATGCAGTCGCTGTTTACTCGTCTCGCTCATCTGAGCGAAGAAGATTCGGCGGTACTCGCCTTTGACTCCACAACAACGTCCAGCTACTCGCAGAATCTCGAGCCCTACATTCGCTCGGGTTTCAACAAGGCCGGCGACAATCTGCACACGTTCAAGCTGTGCACTTTCTATTCGGTCTTCAGTCGTTTGCCTGTCGCATTTGAAATGCAACCGGGCAATCTGGCCGACGTTACCTGCATGAAGAACGCCATCAAGCGTGTGCAAAGCTATGGCTTGAAGAATCTGGAATTCATCGTGGACAACGGGTTTGCCAAGAAAGGCAACCTCGTAGACATGTTGCGCAACCACATTCAGTTCACTGCACGAGTCACGGTGACGGACTCCTGGGTCGCCCGGCATCTGGATGAAATTGACAAGGATGGATCAAGTGTACGAAGCCAACTCGAAGGTTGGGACAGCATCTGTCCGTTTGATTATGCTACGCACGGCGTGTCGCGTACGCGCATGGTGGAGTTGTCGTGGACTCGCGAACGCAGCCGCGGCGAAAGGACCGAAGGTGACGTCGAGAAGAAATCCTTCCGCCTGTACCTGCACTACTATCGCAATGCCAACCGCACTCACGCCGACCGAGAAGCTCTGAAGACGCGGGTGATGACTGTCAGGCAGATTCTTGAGAGCGGAGTCCCCATTGAAGCTCTCTCCGATGCCGATCAGGTGATCGCCGAAAAGTACTTGATTTGCACACGTGTCGGACGTGGCGGAAAGCTTCGAATTTCTCTGAATACAGAGGCGCTTCAGCGAGCAGAACGAAACTACGGCATTTTCTGCCTCGTGAGCAACAAGCACAAGGATCCATGGGTTGTACTCAAGCGCTATCGCATGCGCAACCGCATCGAAGAATCGTATCGAGTCAGCA